>NZ_AOLF01000018.1:0-85602 GCF_000336975.1 Haloferax sp. ATCC BAA-644 | reverse complement strand
CGGCCGCGGTCGAGGTCGACGGCGCGCTCTGTCACCCGGAGGTGACGCGCTCCCGGCGCGACCACGTCCACGTCTCGGTCAACGGCCGCGCGCTCGCCGAACCGCGACTCCGCCGGGCGGTCTCCGACGGCTACGGGACACTCCTCCCCGACGGGCGCGAACCGGTCGGGGTCGTCCGACTCCGTCTGCCGCCCGCGTGGGTCGACCACAACGTCCACCCCGCGAAGGACGAGGTGGGCTTCAGAGACGCCGACGCGGTCGCCGAGGCGGTCGAAGCGAGCGTCCGCGACGCGCTCTCGACGGCCGACCTCCGGCGGAGCGGCGAGGTGGCGATGGACCTCGATAGCTCGCTCGCGCCCGTCGAGGCCGCGTCGGTGTTCGACGACCTCCGCGTCATCGGGCGCTTCCGCGGCCTGTACCTGCTCTGTGAGGCCGACGACGAACTCCTCGTCGTCGACCAACACGCGGCCCACGAGCGCATCAACTACGAGCGACTCCGCCGGGCGGTCGAATCGGCGGGCGTCGACTCGGTCGCCGTCGACCCGCCGGCGACCGTCTCGCTGTCGCCGGCCGACGCGGCGCTCCTCGACGCGAACCGCGACCTCGTCGAAAAGCTGGGCTTCCGCGTCGTCGAGTTCGGAGAGGGGGGCGGAACCGGAACGTACCGCGTCGAAGCGGTCCCGGCACCGCTCGGTCGCCCGTTCGCCCCGGACGCGCTCGCGGACGTGGTGGCCGACATCGCCGCCGGCGACGACGCCGACCCGCGGGACGAACTGCTGAAAGACCTCGCGTGCCACCCGTCCATCAAAGCCGGCGACGACCTCACCGACGACGAGGCCGCCAGACTGGTCGAGCGACTCGGGTCGTGCGAGACGCCCTACACCTGCCCGCACGGCCGGCCCACGGTGCTCGCCATCGACGAGGCGACGTTCGTCCGCGGGTTCGGCCGGCGGAGCGGCCGACTCGGGTAGGGACTCGACGAGAGCAACGTTGCCGAGCCATCCCGTCGCAGTCGTGCGAAGTGGCGCGGTAGCTCGTGCGGAGATAGTTACTGAATAGGTACAGCGATGGCTCGGCCGGCCGCTACCAGTCCTTGCAATCGAGACAGACGTACTCGTCGCCGTCGAGCCACCGCTTTTGTACCGACTCGCCGCACTGCGGGCAGGCCGTGGCTTCAGGGGTCCATCGGTAGGTGGCGAGCGTGCTCACATCGGGTGCGTCGGAGTCGTCGGCGTCGGAATCGGCGGGGTCGGAAGCATCGTCAGCGTCGGAATCGTCGGCGTTGCCGGCAGTAGCCGATTCGGTGGCCGGGGTCGGTTCATTGCCCGGAGTCGCGGTGTCAGTCAGTTCGGGGCCGTCGGCTGAATCGAGAGTGTCGGCTGAATCGGGTTCGTCGGCCGGTCCGTCGTCACTGCCGGCGAAGTCGTCGAGCGAGCGGTTCGGCATGACTCAGCGTCCGTGGCCGCGGTCCTTATCGATGCCGACCGACGCCGTGAACCGCGAGCCATCGGGGACTCACACGGCGGGAGGCACGCCGTGCGAAACCCACACAATAAATACCTCCGAATCCCGAGAGTGGCGCATGGCAACACTGACGGACTTCGTCATCGCGATTCTGCAGAGCCTCATCGAGTTGGTGTTCAACTTCGCGAGCGTGGCGACGAGCGATATCCTGTCGCCGTTTCTCATCCTCACCGGGGGTGCCGTAATGGTCGTCTCGGTCGGCGCGTTCGCCTACGTCGCCCTCGGCGCACTCGGCGCGGAACTCGGCATCATCGGCGTCGGTTCGTCGAGCGGTAGGCCGCCGCAGCGAGAGTAATCGCTTCTTCGAGGTCGGGGCCGACCGGCGACCCGACCACGACGCCGTCGGCGTGTTCGAGCACCGCGTCCATCCGGTCGGCAACGTCGTCGGGCGTGCCGGCCATCGAGAAGGCGTCTATCATCGCCGGCGTGACGAGGCCGAACGCCTCGGAGAAGTCGCCAGCGGAAATCTTCTCACCGATGTCGCTCGCGCGGTCGGCGTCGATGCCGTGTCTGTCGAGGACCGGCGGGGCCGCCCCCGCGGCGATGAAGGCGACCGGCGGGCGGGCGGCCTCGCGGGCCGCGTCCGCGTCCTCCGAGACGGAGACGCTGGCGTAGGCGGCGAGGGTGAACTCGCCGCGGGGGTCGGGGCGGTCCTCGACGCCCATATCGACCTGTTCTCTGGCCCACGCGAGGTCGTCGGGGTGCGAGCCGTTGAACAGCAGGCCGTCGGCGTGCTTGCCGGCCATGCGGCACATGTGCGGGCCCTCGCCGCCGACGTACACCGGCACCTCGCCGGGCACGTCGAAGTTGAGGCCGGCGTCGGCCGCCTCGAACGTGCCGTCGTGGCTGACGCGCTCGCCGTCCCAGAGTTGCTGTGCGACCTTGAACGCCTCAAGCACGGAGCGGAGGCCGCGCTCGTCTTCGAGGCCGAGGTTGCGGAGCGTCGAGGGGTCCCCCGGGCCGATGCCGAGCAGGCCGCGACCGCCCGAGGCTTCAGCGACGGTCGCCACTTTGCCGGCGAGCGTCACGGGGTGTAGCTCGTAGGGGTTGGCGACGCCGGGGCCGAGGCGGATGTCGTCGGTCTCGGCCGCGAGTCGCGCGAGGACCGCGAAGGGGTCGCGGTTGTTGTAGTGACACGAGACGAAACACGAGTCGTAGCCCTCGCGTTCCGCCTGCGCGCCCAGTTCGACGAGGTCGTCGACGGGATGTTCCGGGGTGAGTTCGAGTCCGAGCATGGTGTGAATGTAGTGTGAGCGCGGTGTGTGCGTGGAATGGTGACGCGAGTCGTCAGGGGTCGTAGCGCCACTCGCGGAGCGCCTGTCGCACGAAGTCGCCGTCGATGTCGCGGAAGTGGGCGTCGCTTTCGCCGTGGTCGCCCCACTCGAAGTCGCGGACGACGACGACGGGCGTGCCGCCGTCGCCCTCGCCCTGCACGAGGTTGGCGGCCGCGGCGAGTTCGTCCACGACGCTCTCGACGGTGACGCCGAGTTCGCGGCCGTCGCGGTCGGCCTCGCCGCGCCAGTCGCGCGAGGCGCTCAGCCCCGCCCAGCCGATGGCGACGCCGCGCTGGCCGTGTCGGAACGGCCGGCCGCAGGTGTCGGTGACGATTACCCGGTCGGCGTCGACGCCGGCGCGGATGCGCTCTGCCGACTCGCTCGGGCGCTTCGGGAGCAACAGCAGGTCGTGGTCGGGGACGTTCGAGCGGTCGATGCCGGCGTTGACGCCGACGTGGCCGAACCGCGTCTCCGTCAGGAGAAACGGCTCCGACATGACGAGGTCGACGCTCTCTTCGAGGACCGCCTGCGCGAACCGCGGGTCCTTCTCGTCGCCGGTCAGTTCGGCGAGGCGGGCGGCGAGTTCGCGCGCCCGCGGACCGGCCGGGAAGTCGTCGAGGTCCGCGAACCGCCCTTCGGCCTTCGAGACGACGGTGGAGGCGACACAAACCACGTCGTCGGGCCGGAGGTCGACGCGCTCGGAGACGAGGGCGGCGAGGTCGTCGCCCTCGCGAATCTCGGGCACGCCGGAGACGGGAAACAGCTCCATACCGCTTCGGAGGGCGAGGGCGGTGAAAAACGACGGGATGCTGGCGAACCGGGCCGGTATCGCAGGCGGGCGACCGGAAGCGGCTCGGCTGCGAGACAGCGCGACGACGCGCCGACCTCAGTCGTCGCGGACGACCTCGACCGACACCGAGCCGTCGGTGACCGTGCCGACCATCATCGTCGCGTCGTCGCCCGGATTCGCCGCCGTCGCGGTGCCCGGATTGAGGACGCGGACGCCGTCGACCGTCTCGTCGACCACCTCGTGGATGTGGCCCGCGACGCCGACCGCGTCGGTTCCCGCGGCGTCTCTGACCGCGTCGGCGACGCGGGACTCGTAGCCCGTTCTCGTGCCCGTGCCGTGGGTGACGACGAACGTGACGCCGCCGATCTCCGCGACCTCGACGAACGGGAGGTCGATGCCCGGCGGGTCGACGTTCCCGCGGACGCCGACGAACCGCGCCGAGAGGTCGCGGAGGCGGTCGAGCGTGGCCGGCGAGTCGAAGTCGCCCGCGTGAATCACGAGGTCGGCCTCGCGGACCCTGGCTTCGACCCACGAGGGAATCCCGTCGGCCCGCCCCGGAACGTGCGTATCGCTCAGGATGGCGAGTCGCATACCGACACCACGCGACCGGCCTGAATAGTCGTTTTGTCAGTCGCGAACGTAAGTCACGATATGCCACACGTCGTCACCGTCTTCCTCCGACACGGCGGCCGCGTCCTCCTCGCCCGCCGGAGCGACGCCGTCGGAACGTATCAGGGCCGCTGGGCCGGCGTCTCCGGCTACGTCGAGGGCGACCCCGAAGACGCCGAGCGCGACGCCCGGCGCGAACTCGCCGAGGAGGTCGGCGTTCGCGAGACCGACGCCGAGTTCGTCCGTGCTGGGGAACCCCTCACGGTCACCGACGAGGGCCGCGAGTGGACCGTCCACCCGTTCCTGTTCGACGCCGAGAGCCGCGATATCGACACCAACGAGGAACTCGCCGCGGTCGAGTGGGTCCACCCGACCGAGATGCGGGACCGCGAGACGGTCCCCGGACTCTGGGCGACCTACCGCCGGGTCGCGCCCGCGGTCGAGACCGTCGCCGGCGACGAGACCCACGGCTCGGCGTGGATTTCGCTCCGGGCGCTGGAGGTGCTTCGCGACGCCGCCGCCGAGGCGGACTCGTTGGAGGCGGTCGCGTCGGTCACCCGGCGACTCCGCGACGCCCGCCCGAGCATGGCCGCCGTCGAGAACCGCGTCAATCGCGTCATAGCGGAATCGGATTCCGACCCCGAATCGGTCCGCCGACGCGCCGAGGCGGCCATCGACACCGCCGCCGAAGCCGACGACGCGGCAGCCACTCGCGCCGCCGAACTCATCAGAGAGCGCGGGGTCGACCGGCTCGCCACGCTCTCGCGGTCGGGGACCGTCCTCGCGGCGCTCGAAGCCGCCGAGGCCGCCGCAGTCGCCGTCCTCGTCTCCGAATCCCGACCCGGCGGCGAGGGCGTCGGCGTCGCGGAACGACTCGCCCGCGACGGGCGGGACGTGACGCTGACCACCGACGCGGCGCTCCCCGGACTCGTCGCGGCCGGCGAAGTCGACGCCGTCTTACTCGGAGCCGACTCGGTGCTCGCGTCCGGCGGCGTCGTCAACAAGGTCGGAAGCCTCCCCGTCGCGCTCGCGGCCGCCCGCGCCGACGTGCCCGTGTTCGCCGTCTGCGCCCGCGACAAGGTCCGCGGCGACGACCAGTTCGTCGGCGAGGAGGCCGGAGACCGATACGACGGCGAGGCCGCCATCGAGACCGCAAACCCGCTTTTCGAGGTCGTCCCCGCGGACCTGCTCTCGGGTGTCGTCACCGAATCGGGCGTGTTGGACGCGGACGAAATCGGCGCGGTCGCGGCCGAACACGCCGCGCTGGCGGCGTGGGACGACTGAGTCGGGAGTGCGGGGTTCCGGGAACCGCCGGGACCACTGCCGGCGGGGGCAAAAGGGTGGATTCTTGAGCGTCCGACCCGGACTCCGACTCGGTGGCGATGACGAAGGTTACCCCCACTCAGCCCCTTGTGATGATAGATTTCATCCGAGCCACCAACTACTGACGACCCGTCGCTCTGTCGCTCCGAATCTCGTTGCCCCGGAGCGTCGCGTCCGCGCTTCTCGCGAACCGGGCCACCTGCTGGGACCGAACGGGCTCTCGTCGGACACCCGAAAACCGGACACCGACGCCGAAGCCGCAACGTCCTTCGTGAGCCGCCGCGACCTCTCGGCCATGCACATCGAACGCATCGCGGTCGACGAGTCGGTCGGTCGGACGATGCCCCCGGGGCTGTTCGTCGAGGCGCTTTCGGGCCGCGGCGTGCCCGTCGAGCGCGTCGGCGACGACGAGGAGTTCGGACCGGGCGACGCGGTCGCCACGTTCGGCCACAGAGACGCCTTCGTCGACGCCGACTGGGTCCACTGCGTCCGCGCCGGCTACGACGAGTTCCCCGTCTCCGACTACGAGGCGGCCGGCACGGCCCTCACGAACAGCACCGGCGTCCACGGGACGACGGTGGGCGAGACGGTCGTCGGCTACATGCTGACGCTCGCCCGCCGCCTCCACGCCTACCGCGACGCCCAGCGCGACCGCGAGTGGGACCTGCCGCGCTACACGGAGCCCTTCACCCTCGACGGCGAGCGCGTCTGCGTCGTCGGCCTCGGCACGCTCGGCCGGGGCGTCGTCGACCGCGCGGCCGCCCTCGGCATGGAGGTCGTCGGCGTCCGGCGCTCCGGCGACCCCGTGGAAAACGTCTCGACGGTGTTCACCCCCGACCGGCTGCACGAGGCCGTCGCCGACGCCCGATTCGTCGTGCTGGCGATGCCGCTGACCGCGGAGACCGAGGGCATGGTCGCCGCGCCGGAACTCGACGCGATGCGCGAGGACGCTTACCTCGTGAACGTCGCGCGCGGGCCGGTCGTCGACGAAGACGACCTCGCGGCGGCGCTCGACTGCGGCGACATCGCGGGCGCGGCGCTCGACGTGTTCGAGACGGAACCGCTGCCCGCGGAGTCGTCGCTGTGGGAGTTCGACGAGGTGCTCGTCACGCCGCACGCGAGCGCCGCGACGGGGAAGTACCACGAGGACATCGCGGCGCTCGTTGGAGAGAACGTCGAGAAGATAGCCGCCGGCGACCCGCTCACGAACCGGGTGGCGTGAGTTCGCGGGACGACGGGTCGAGATGTCGGCGCGTCAGCGCCTCGCTCAGAGGAACTTGAACAGGTCGTCGCGGCCCTGCTCGTGGAGGTGCGACCGCAGGGCCTCTTCGAGGTGGGAGATGTCGCCGCGCTTGGCCGTGATGGGCGCGATGACGTTCCGCCACTGCTTCCACGGCGGGAACAGCCCGAGGCGGTCACAGAGGTCGTTCAGGCGCTCGTCGCGGTCGTCGACCTTGTCCATCTTGTTGACCGCGACCACGGTCGGGATGTCGAGTTCGTCGAGGAAGAAGAACAGCTCCACGTCGTGGGGGATGGAGTCCTCGGTGGTGTGGCGGTCGATGATGTCGATGACGCTTTTCCCGTCGACGACCAGCACCGCCGCGAGGATGTCGTCGGCGTGCTCCTCGATGTACTGAACCACGTCGGTCTTGATGGCCTCGCGGGTGTCGCGGTCGACGCCGGACATGAAGCCGAACCCGGGGAGGTCGGTGAACATGAAACTCTCCGCGTTCCAGTCGAAGTGGTTGGGCTTGCGGGTGACGCCGGGCTTCTTGCCCGTCGTGAACTTGCTGTGACCCGTCAGCTCTCGCATCAGCGTCGACTTCCCCACGTTCGACCGCCCGACGAGGACGATTTCGTCGCGGTCCGGTCGGTCTTCGAACATACCGGTGGTTCGCCACCGCGACGGATAAGGTGGGCGGAACGGACCCGCCGGTTCGCGGCGTCGGCGTCGAAAAAAATCACGTCTCCGGGCGAGTCGCCCCCACAGCGACTCACCGACGACGCGTGAATGCGGCGGCCGCGTCAGTCACAGCCGCCGAGCGATGGCTCGCCGGCGTGCTCGTCGAGAAATCGCAGCAGCGGCTCGATTTCGTCGAACCGAGGGCCGCACGCGACGGAACCGCGACGACGGTTCCAGTCGACGAAGCCGGCGTCAGCGAGCTTCGGCAGGTGAACGTGGAACAGTTCCAGCTTCAGTCGGTCGCGGTCGCGGCCGCCACCAACGGCCGCGTCCCGCGTTGCCGCGTCGAGGCGCGCGCGTCGCCGTCGGCGCAGGCCCAACAGCAACCGTCGCCGATGGACGTTTCCGAGGGCGTCGAACGCCTCGTCGAGGCGGGGGGACGCTGTGGCTACCATCGGCGCACCCCCCGTCGAATCCGAACGAGCGTCGCGCGACGGGCGCGAGACGCCGAGATAACGCGGCTTCCGCGAGTCGCTGACAGGCCCCGCTCCGGGCACCCGGCGAACACCACCCGATACCGGTACCGTCGAGAGCGCGGCTCGTCAGTCACACGCCCGTACGCGGCTGCACCACCACGGCGCTGTCGGGCGGCGTACGGCTGTCGGTGTCTGTGTGCGTTCACAACTACGTCCCCCGAGGGGTCATAGCTAGCAAGCCAGCATTCTCTTTCTGCTTTCACAGTCCGGTCATTGAAGTAGTGCATCCGGGAAATCGATGGGGCGCGCGTCCGAGTGAGCTGCGGTCACACACGAACGTTATCGGCCGAAATCCTGCCGAACACGAGCGCGTCCCGGTGTCCGAACGCCACCTCCGGGGGCGGTCGTGACTTTCGGATGACATAGGTGTTCAATACAGCGGCTGCTAAATGAGAGCCAGAAATGGCCGTAATCGTCGAGTTGACGATTGACTCGGAGAGCTTCGACCTCGGGAGAGTCACCGCCGTGTCGAACGGCGTCCACCTCGAGTTAGAGCGCGTCGTCCCGACCGGCGGTGAGGTCATGCCGTTCTTCTGGGCCCACGGCACGGACTTCGAGGCGTTCGAGCGCGTCATCCGAGACGACCGACTCGTCGAGGATTTGGCGGCCGTCGCCCGCGTCGAAGACCGGGTGCTGTACAAGGTCAACTGGGGAGAGTCCACGTCGAGTCTGACCCGGGTTCTCACCGACAGCGAGGCGACGATTCTCGAAGCCCACGGCAACGACCCGTGGCTGTTCCGCCTCCGATTCAACGACCACGCGGCGCTCACCGAGTTCCACAACCGCTGTCAGGACGAGGCCATCGAGTTCCACGTCGAGCGCATCTACACCCTCGCGGAGGGCGAACCGGGCGTCTACAACTTCGACATCACCGACGAACAACAGGAGGCGCTCGTCACCGCCGTCTCCGAGGGGTACTTCGAGGTTCCGCGGCGAACCACGCTCAACGAGGTGGCCGACCGACTCGGAATCAGCCCGCAGGCCGCCTCCGAGCGCGTCCGCCGCGGGGCCGACACCGTCCTCCGGAAAGTGCTCTTGTCGCAGTCGGCGGCCGACCTCTCGTAGCGCCCCGACCGACCGCCTGACCTGCCGACCGACCGCCCGACCGCGCGACGGCGGGAGTCGCTCGCGGACCGAACGGGGGAACGGGGGAGCTATCTTTCCGGCGCGAGTACGCGACGGCGACGCGATGGACAAAGCGACGCTCCGAACGACGGTGTGGGACGACCTCGAATCGTCGGGCGCGGCCCGGTTCCCCTTCCCGCCGCACGGCCGCATTCCGAACTTCGACGACGCGACGGCGGCCGCCGAGCGACTCGCGGCGACGCCCGAGTGGGCCGACGCCGAGGCGGTGAAGGCCAACCCGGACGCGCCGCAACTCCCCGTCAGGCGGCGGGCGCTCCGCGAGGACAAGACCGTCTACATGGCCGTGCCGCGGCTCCGCGACGAGGAGTGTTTCTACGAACTCGACCCCGCGCGCATCGACGACGACGAACTCGACAGCGCGCCGACCGTCTCGCACGTCGAGACCTACGCCGACACGGTCGGCCCCGACGCGCTGCCGCCCATCGACCTCGTCGTCTCGGGGTCGGTCGCCGTCTCCGAGGCGGGCGCTCGCGTCGGGAAGGGCGAGGGGTTCAGCGACCTCGAATACGCGGTGTTGCGAGGGCTGGGTGCCGTCTCCGCGGAGACGACCGTGGCGACGACGGTCCACGAGCGACAGGTCCGCGACGACCTGCCCGAGCCGGACGCCCACGACGTGCCGATGGACCTCGTCGTCACTCCCGAACGGCTGGTCCGAACCGAAACCCCGTATCCGAGACCCACGGGCATCGACTGGGACGCGCTCCCCGACGAACGCCTCGACGAGATGCCGGTCCTCCGGCGGTTGCGCGACGAGTCGGACGTGTCCGACGAGTAGCCGAGCCCCTGCTTATTTCACCGCCCGGGCCGACGTGAGGCCGTGCGACTCGTACAGGTGTTGGTGCCGACCGGCAAGCGCGAGGCCGTCCTGCGGACGCTCGACGAGGAGGGCGTCGACTACGCCGTCTCCGAGGAGACCTCCGGCCGCGGCTTCGTCGCCGTCGTCACCTTCCCGGTCCCGAAGGAGGCCGTCGAGCCGGTGTTGGCGCGGCTCCGCGAGGCGGGCGTCGAGCGCGACGCCTACACCGTGGTCGTCGCGGCCGAGACGGTCGCCTCGAAGCGGTTCGACCAACTGCGCGAGCAGTACGAGGAAGACGACGAGAACGGCGACCGCATCGCCCGCGAGGAGTTGGCCTCGAAGGCCGCCGACCTCGCGCCGTCGGTGTCGACGTACGTGCTCATGACGGTCATCTCGGCGCTCGTCGCCACCGCGGGCCTGCTCCTCGACTCGCCGGCCGTGGTCGTCGGCTCGATGGTTATCGCCCCGCTCGTCGGTCCCGCGATGTCCGCGAGCGTCGGCACCGTCGTCGACGACGACGAGATGTTCGCCCGCGGGGTTCGACTGCAAGCGCTCGGCGGCGTCCTCGCGGTCGGCGCGGCCGCCGTCTTCGCCTTCCTGCTCAAACAGACCGGGGCGGTCCCGCTGTCACCGGCCGAGGTGCTGTCGATTCCCGAGGTGGACGAGCGCCTCGCGCCCGACGTGCTGTCGCTCGTCATCGCGCTCGGCGCGGGGGCAGCGGGCGCGATTTCGCTTTCCTCCGGCGTCTCGACCGCGCTCGTCGGCGTCATGATAGCCGCCGCGTTGGTCCCGCCGACCGCCGTCGTCGGCATCGGCATCGCGTGGGGCGCGCCCGAGGCCGTCGTCGGCTCGGCCATCCTCGTCCTCGTCAACATCCTCTCGGTCAACTTCGTCGCCATCGGCGTCCTCTGGCAGCAGGGCTACCGACCGGAGCGCTGGATTCGCCGCGACGACGCCCGCCGGGCCGCCCTGTTCCGCATCGCCGTCATCGGGGTCGGCCTGCTCGTCCTCTCGTCGTTCCTCGGCGCGGTCACCTACACGACCTACCGGAACGCCGACTTCCAGTCGGAGGCGCACGACGCCATCGAAGACGCGCTGTCGGACACCGACGCCCGCCTGCTGTCGATGGAACTGCGGTACGACAGCGGGCCGCTGCAAGAACCGGAGGGAATCGTCGTGACCGTCGGCTACGACCCGGCCTCCGACCCGCCGATGGTCGAGCGCGAACTCACGAGGCGGGTGAACGCCGTCGCCCCCGAACCGCTGTCGCCGTGGGGGGCGAGCGAAATCGACGTCGAAGTCCGCTACGTCGCCGTCGTGGAGTAGTTCGCTGCCGGGGGTTGGCACGCGTTTCGAAGGCTACAATCGCTCTTTGTCTCTAGCGCGGCTTGAATAGCTGAACCGACGTACGATGGGTATGCAACGACGCACGATTGCTCCGATATTCCTCGTCGGCCTCGTCCTCCTCGCGGGCTGCCTCTCGGCACCCTTGCAGACGACCGCCGACGGGGGCGCAGACGCGATAAACGCGACGAACGCGACGACCATCTCCACGACCGGCACCGGCGAAGTAACCGCCGACGCCGACCTCGCCGTGGTCTCCATCGCCGTGACGACCACCGCGGACTCGGCCGACGAGGCCCGCGGCACCGTCGCCGACGACGTGGCCGCCGTCCGCGACGCCCTCACCGACGCCGGCATCGCCGAGGACGCCGTCCAGACGACCGGCTTCAACATCTACCCTGAGTACGATTACAGCGGTCAGGAACGCGAACTCCTCGGCTACCGCGCCGCCCACACCCTCCGCGTCGAGGTCGCTCCCGACCGCGCCGGCGAAGTCATCGACCTCGCGGTCGGTGCCGGTGCCAGCGAAATCCGCGGCGTCGCCTTCACGCTCACCGACGAGAAGCGCGCCGAACTCCGCGAAGAGGCCCTGAACCGCGCCGTCGACTCCGCGAAGGCCGACGCCGACGCGGTCGCCAGCGCCTCGGGCCTGACCGTCGCGGGCGTCCACACCGCCACCGTCGGCGGCAGCGCCTCGCCCGGCCCGTACCCGGTCGCCTACGCCGAGGACGCCGCCCGCGGGTCCTCCGGGTCGACCGAACTCTCGCCCGGCCCCGTGACCATCTCGGCGACCGTCCAGATGGTCTACGAAGCCGAGTAAGCGCCCGCGCCCCGCTGACCGAACTCGCGGTTCGACCCTCCCCGCGTCCTCTTTCTCCGACACTCATCGCGTAGCCGCGGCTCTCCGGGCGTGGCGGCGTGACGAAAACGACAGCACCGGAAAACCGAGGCGCTTACTCGTTGCGCGACGGCGGGATGTCGGGCTCGAACCCGATGGCCTCGACCGCGGCGTCGAGGACGGCCTCGACGTTCTCCCCCGTCTCGACGCTCATGTAGAGGTCCGCGTCCATGTCGGTCGAGCGGTCGCTCTTGTTACAGACGGTGAGCACCGGGATGTCGCGCTCCTCGAAGCGCGCCTTCACGGCGTCGCGGAGTTCGAGCTGGGACTCGATGGGGTAGCCGCACGCCCCGCTGGCGTCGGCGACGAAGAGGACGGCGTCCGCGAGGTGTTCGAGGGCGCTCACGGCCTGTCGTTCGATGTCGTTGCGCTCGTCTTCCGGGCGGTCGAGCAGCCCCGGCGTGTCGATAATCTGGTAGCGGATGCGGTCGCGGTCGAAGTGCCCGATTTGGACGCCCTTCGTGGTGAAGGGGTAGCGGGCGATTTCGTTCGACGCGCGGGTCACGTCGTTGACGAACGAGGACTTGCCGACGTTCGGGTAGCCGGCGACGACGATTGCCGGTTCGTCCGGGCGGATGTCGGGGAGGTCCTTCAGGGCGTCGCGCGCCTCGCCGATGCGGAGCAGATCGTCTTCGACCTCCTCGACGACGCTCGCCATGCGGGCGAACGCCTGCTTTCGGTGCTTGCGCGCGAGGTCCGCGTCGGTCTTGCGGAGCTTCGGCTGGTACTCGCGGGCGATGTTGTCGACCTGCCGGGAGGCCCACATCACTTCCGAGAGGCTCTTTCGGACCTCGTCGACGTCGACGATGGCGTCGGCGAGTTCGTAGTAGAAGGAGTCGACCGTCTCGAAGTCGGGCCACTCGACGACGACGTTTTCGAGGTTGTCCGAGAGGATGTTCGACGCCGTCTGGAGCATCGACTGCTGAGCCTCCAACTTGTTCTGCTTCGCTCGCCCCGTGCGCGCGGCCCGCGAGAAGGCCTTGTCGATGAGTTCGTCCGACCGGGGCGTGGTCGGGAGCGACTCGAAAATCATTGCAGTCCGCTACATGGCCGAGCCGTAAAAGCGCGTCCGTTTGGGGTTCGGCGCTTCGAGCGGGGGATTCGCCGTGCAGGTCTCCCGCACGGTTCGAGCGGAAGCGAAGGGGTCGCAGGGGGTCGGCGCGGGGATGCGGAGACGCGGACGGCCGGACGTTCCCCACCGGGCCGCCACGAAGTTCTTGCCCGCCCGCGGCCTACCTCGACGCATGACTGACTGGAAAGCTGTCGCCGTCGGCTTCGTCGTCATCGTCGTCGTCGGCACGGGCGGGCTGGCGCTCCCCGTCGTCGGCCAAATCGGCGCGGGCCTGCTCGGTGGCTTCGCGGCGGGCTATCTCGCGGGCGGCACGCTCGGTAACGGCGCGTGGAACGGCCTCGTCGCGGGTTCCATCTCGGGTATCGTCGTAACGCTCTTCGCGGCGCTCCTCGGGAGTCTGCTCGGACTCGCCGGCGGGCCGCTGGGCGGCCTCCTCGGCGGCGTCGGCGTCCTCGTCGCGGGCGTCGTGCTGACGCTCATCTTCGCCATCGACAGCGCCATCGCCGGAGCCGTCGGCGCGTGGGTGAAAAGCTGAGACGCGTCGACGCCGAAAGCCCTACTCGCCGCGTTCGAGGTACTCCCGTTGAATCTCGACGACCTCGGTCGAGTCCGCGCACTCCGAGTACCGGCGCAGCGGCTCCTCGTTGAGTTCGAGGAACGTGTGGCCCCAGTTGAACTTCGAGAGCACGTCTTCGGCGCGCCCCGTCTCCCCGAAGATGACGAGCGCGGCGGCTATCGCCTCGACCGTCGTCAGCTGCATCGGGCGGCCGAAGTTCACGGGGTTGGCGGCGACGAGATACGGGAGCGCGCGGTGCTCGCCGGGGAGCGAGAACATGGCCTCGCCGGCCGACTCCCACGAGCAGTCGAGCGCGACGAGCGCGCCGGTGTCGGCGTCGGCCGGTGACAGCGCCCTGTCGGCGTGCGGGTTGAGCACGACGCCGTAGGGGGTCTCGCGGTCGGAGCCGTGGAGGACGGCCATGTCGAAGCGTTCGAGCTTCTTCGCCGTGCACTTCTTCGGGTCGTCGTCGCCCTCGTATCGAACGTGCAGGTCCACAGCCGCGGTACGCGGCTGGCGGAGAAAAGCGTCCCGAACGCCGTGGCCTCGGTCGAAGCGTCCGGCATCGGAGCCGGCGTCGGATTCTTCCCGCCCGCCGACGAAGACAGAGCGTGCACCCCGACGCGACGTATCTGGCCCGGCAGTACTACACGGCGCTCGACCACCACGGATACGACATGCTTCGGAACCTCCTCGAACCGGAGTTCGTCCAGCACCGCGGCGACATGACGCTCTCGGGGCGCGAGGAGTTCGTCACGTTCATGCGGGACGACCGGCCGCAGAAGGACACGCGACACGTCATCGAGCGCTACATCCAGTCGAAGTCCGACGACGAAATCGTCGTCCGCGGCCACCTCGAAGACGGCGATGGCGACGAGCTGTTCGTCTTTCTCGACCGGTTTCGAGCGCGCGACGGGAAGCTCTCGGAGCTGAAGACGTTCGTCAAATCCTCGACGGCGAACTGACGGGGCGTCGCTGGAAACCGGAGAACTCGGGTCGCGGCGCGTCAGACGGTCAGTCTTTCTTGCCAGCACCGACGGCGGCCTCGCCGACGGGCTCGTGACCCTCGATGACCTCGCGGCCGCCCATGTAGGGCTGGAGGGGTTCGGGCACGTCGACCGTGCCGTCCTCGTTTTGGTAGTATTCGAGCAGCGCGACCATCACGCGGCCGACGGCCGTGCCCGACGCGTTGAGCGTGTGGAGGTACTCCGCCGACTCGTGGCGCTCGGGGCGGTAGCGGAGGCCCGCGCGGCGCGCCTGGAAGTCCTCGAAGTTCGAGGCCGACGACACTTCCAGCCAGCGGCCGCCCTGTTCGGGGGCGTCCTCGGACTCCGTGCCGGGGGCCCACACTTCGAGGTCGTAGGTCTTCGCCGACGCGAAGGTGAGGTCACCCGTACAGAGCGAGAGCACGCGGTACGGCAGGCCGAGGCGGTCGAGCACTTCGGCAGCTTCGTCGACGAGGGCTTCGAGCCGGTCGTACGACTCGTCGGGTTCGACGAAGTTGACGAGTTCGACCTTGTTGAACTGGTGGACGCGGACGATACCGCGGGTCTCGGTGCCGTGTTCGCCCGCCTCGCGCCGGAAGTTCGGCGTGTACGCCTGATGCTTCAGCGGGAGGTCGTCCTTCAGCAGAATCTCGTCGCGGTACATGTTCGTCACCGGCACCTCCGCGGTGGGACAGAGCCACAGGTCGTCGTCGTCGTAGTTCTCGGTCTCCGCGCCGCCGATACGGTAGGCGTCCTCCGCGAACTTCGGGAGCTGACCGGTGCCCTCCATCGAGGTGGTCTTGACCGGAATCGGTGGGAACAGGTCGACGTACTCCTGTTCGCGGTGCACGTCGAGCATGAACTGCACGAGCGCGTGTTCGAGCATCGCGCCCTCGCCTTTCAGGAAGTAGAAGCCCGAGCCGGTGGTCTTGGCCGCGCGACCCTCGTCGATGATGTCGAGTTCCTCGCCGAGGTCGTAGTGCGGCGTCACCTCGTCGGGGAGCTCGCGCAGGTCGTCGAAGCCGACGCGGCGGACCTCCTCGTTGTCGTCCTCGTCAGCGCCGACGGGAACCGACTCGTGGGGGAGGTTCGGCAGCTCCATGAGCGCCTCGTCGAGTTCCGCTTCGAGCTCGTCGGCGCGGGCTTCGAGCTCCTGAAGCTCCTCTTTGAGTTCGCCCGAGCGGTCGATGGCTTCCTGCGCCTCCTCGTCTTTGCCCTCCTGTTTCAGCTGGCCGATCCGCTGGCTGACCTCGTTGCGCTCGTGGCGGAGGTCGTCGCCCTCGGCCTTCAGCGAGCGCCACTCGTCGTACACGTCGAGGACGCGGTCGATGTCCACGTCCTCCATGTTTCGGGCGGCGAGCGCGTCGCGAACTCGCTCCGGTTCGTCGCGGAGTAGTTGCCTGTCAATCATTGGGCTGTGATTTCCGGGCGGGCGGGAAAATCGTATCGCATCGCTGAGGAACGGGGGCGAGCACGCGGCGGGCGAACGCGAGAAATCCGCGCCGGATGCGCGCGACGAAACGGCGTCGGCGGAACGCCCCGATACCGCGGTGAGAGCGGCCGTCGCGGTCGGAAGCCGACGGAGCGACTACCAGAGGAACGCCGGCCAGACGAACTGGAAGAGGAACCAGATGAGGATGGTCAGCACGCCGGTCATCACGACGTTGAGGACGGCCCCGGCCCGCATCATGTGGGACTGCTTGATGTGGCCGCTCCCGAAGACGATGGCGTTCGGGGGCGTCGCCACCGGCAACGCGAAGGCGAACGAGGCCGCGATGGCCCCGCTGACCGCGAGGAACACCGCCGCGGAGACCTCGGTGAGGCCGAGCGTCGCCGCGAAGACGCTCCCGATGCCGATGAGCACGGGGACGATGATAGTCGCCGTGGCGGTGTTCGAGGTCATCTCCGTGAGGAAGATGACGAGGAGCACGATAGCGCCGACGACGAGGACGATGGGCGCGCCGGTCAGAGAGCCGAAGACGGCCTCGGCGAGCCACTTCGTCGCGCCCGTGGAGGCGAACGCGTCGGCCAGCGAGATGCCGCCGCCGAAGAGGAGAATCGTCCCCCAGTCGATGTCGACCAGTTCGTCCCACTCCATCGTGTCCGCGAGGACGAGCGCCGGGATGGACATCATCCCGACCATCACGTAGTACAGGAGGCCCTGATGGCCCTCGACGCCGAGGAGCGTCATGCCCTCGGCGGTCCCGAACAGCGTGTTGAACACCGGGTCCGAGAGGACGCCCTCGAACGCGAGGTCGAGGCCGCCGAGCACCCACAGCCCGGCGGTGGCGGCGAAGATGTACGCGACCCGGCGGCCGCGAGTCGAGAGCGCGCCCTCGTCGGCGAGGTACTCGCGCGCCTGTTCGCGGGCACCCTCAACGTCGTCGACCTCGGGCGGGTAGAAGCGGAACGTGAGGAGGTACCAGACGATGGGGAGGGTGATGGCGACGATTGGGAGGCCGACGAGGAGCCACTCGACGAAGCCGATTTCGTAGCCGAGCAGCGCGTTGAGCTGGGTGGCGACGACCGCGTTCGGCGGCGTGCCGATGAGGGTGCCGACCCCGCCGACGCTCGCGGCGTAGGCGGTGCCGAGGAGCGTCGCTATCTGCATGTTCGAGAAGGAGCCCTCGGCGGCGTCGGCCTCGTAGACCTCCTCGCGGCCGAGCACCTGCGCGAGGACGCCGAGCGCGATGGGCGTCATCATCGCCGTCGTCGCGGTGTTCGAGACCCACATCGACAGGAACGCCGTGGCGAGCATGATAGCGAGGATGAGCCGCCGCGGCGACGACCCCATGACGGCCATGAGCCACAGCGCGATGCGGCGGTCGATGTTGTACTTCTGGAGCGCGTTCGCCAGCATGAAGCCGGCGATGAAGAGGAAGATGAGGTGGTCAGCGAAGCCCGCCAGCGCCGGGTCGATATCGCCGTAGACGCCGTAGGCCGTGAGCAACACCGGTATCGACAACGCCGTCACCGCGAGGGGGAGCGCGCCGGACACCCAGAGGATGCCGGCGAACACCATCGTCGCTAATGCGTACTGTCCCCGCGTCGAGAGTCCCTCAAGCGACGGCCCGAAGGCCAGCGCGAGGGACGCGACGAGGGCGAGCGTGAAGACGGCGAATCGTCCGCGAGCAGTCTTTGTAACACCGCGTATCATTGATACACGGTATCTCTAACGATAGTCTTACTTAATTATTTTCAATACGGTAGCGAATGGCGGTATATCGGTGTCGAGAGCCGCCGCTCCGTCGAAATCAGCAGACAGAGGCGAGGCTCGGTGGCGCGTACCGACGTGGTTTAAAAGTGGTCGACGAGCGTACGGACCTGTTCGTCGTCGAGTTCCGCGGCGTACAGCGAGAGCAGGGCTCGGCGGCGCGACCGCGAGAGGCCGCGGCTCCCGGATTCGAGCATGGAGATGTGCGCCTGCATGAGGTCGTCGACGGCGCGCTCGACGGCCCGCTGGTTGTAGCCGGCCGCGACTCTGAGCAGTCGCCACGCCATCGGCGAGACGTCCGCGATGTCGACGTCCGGGAGCGGTTCGCCACCCTGTTCGGACATGGAGACGGCTTTGCGGTCGCCCGTAATCAACGTAGGGGTCGGGCGACCGAACGCTTTTCTTCCCCGGAGACGGCCGTCAACTATGGCTATTGGCGACGTCGAACCCGTCCCGGACAGCACGGACCTCTACTACGTCGACAGCGGCATGTACGAGGTCGAGAAGTACGGCTCGGTCTACCTCGTCGACGCCGAGAAACCGGCGCTCATCGACACCGGCATCGCCGCCGACAGAGAGGCGGTCTTCGGGATGCTCGACGAGGTCGGCGTCGACGACCTCGCGTACATCCTGCCGACGCACGTCCACCTCGACCACGCCGGCGGCGCGGGCTACCTCGCCGAGCGCTACCCCGACGCGACCGTCATGACCCACGAACTCGGCGCGCCGCACCTCGTGGACCCCTCGCGGCTCATCGAGGGCACGAAGGCGGCCGTCGAAGACCAGTGGCGCTTCTACGACGAACCGCTCCCAATCGACGACGAGCGCGTCGAGGGCCTCACCGACGGCGACGAAATCGACCTCGGTGACCGGACGCTCACGGTCCACCACGCGCCCGGCCACGCGCCGCATCAGGTGATGTTCCACGACGACGGCGACGACGTGCTGTTCGTCGGTGACGCGCTCGGCATCTGGGAACCGCGGTCGCGGACGCTCCGCCAGACCTCGCCGCCCTCGCAGTTCCACCTCCAGAAGGCGCTCGACGACGTGCGAACCATCGAGGATATCGACCCCGAGACGGTCTGTTTCGGCCACTTCGGCCCGAGACCCTACGACGCCGACCTCGCGGAGGCGTACAAGCGCGTCCTCGTGGAGTGGGTCGAGGCCATCCGCCAGAAGCGCGCCGAACTCGGCGACGACGAGGCCGTCATCGACCACTTCGTCGAACACACCCAGATGGACGAGGTGTGGGGCGAGCGAAAGGCCCGCGACGAAGAGCGCCTGAACACCCGCGGCGTGCTCGGCTACCTCGACTACATCGGCGACGACGAGTGACGCGAGCGGGTCGCAATCAGCGTTTCCCCGCGGTATCGCGGGCTTTCAACGGACCGAACGTACATAGTTTTAAATGGTGAATTACAACTAACAGGACATGGACTGGCGGGACGCGGAGGCGGCGTTCGACGACCCGGTCATCGAGCGGACGACCCTCCCACGGATGTTCGAAGCGAGCGCCTCGCGGAACGCCTCGCGGGTCGCGCAGCGATACAAAGGCGGCGTCTACCGGCGGTCGCTGGTCGCCGAGGGCGTCGTTCCGGCGGCTCCCGACGGCGACTACGCCGGCCTGACCTACGACGAGATGCGGGGCATCGTCCGCCGCCTCGCGGCGGGGTTCCGCGACCTCGGCATCGAGAGCGGCGACCGCGTCGGCGTCCTCTCGCACACGCGCATGGAGTGGGCGCAGACCGACTTCGCGGTCCTCGGCGCGGGCGGCGTCGTCACCACGGTGTACACCTCGTCGTCGGAGCGACAGACGCAGTACCTGCTTTCCGACCCCGGCGCGGACGCCGTCGTGGTCGAAAACGAGGCGCTACTGGAGCGCGTGCTCGCCGTCGAAGACGAGTTGGACCTGCGGTTTATCGTCGTCGTCGACGAGTACGACGGCTACGACGACCGCGAGGACGTGCTGACGCTGGGGGAACTGTACCGCCGCGGCGAGGAAGCGTACGACGAGGCGGCCTACGAATCGTGGCTGGACGAACGCGACACCGACGACCTCGCCAGCCTCATCTACACCTCGGGGACGACCGGCCAGCCGAAGGGCGTCCGACTCACCCACTGGAACTTCCGGTCGAACGTCAACGAGAGCTATCGGCGCTTCGGTCCGCGCCCGGACAAAGGCGACACGCCGGTCATCGGCCCCGACTCGGTGGCGCTGTCGTTCCTGCCGCTCGCCCACGTCTTCGAGCGCATGGCCGGCCACTTCATGATGTTCGCGGCGGGCGCGGCCGTCGCCTACGCCGAAAGTCCCGATACGCTCCGCGAGGACTTCCAACTCGTCCGGCCGACAGTCGGGACGAGCGTCCCTCGCGTGTACGAGAAACTGTACGACGCGATTCGGGCGGAGGCCGGCGAGTCGCCGGCGAAAAAGCGCGTCTTCGAGTGGGCCGTCGGCGTCGGGCAGGCGTACCACACGACCGACGCGCCGGGCTACCTGCTCACCGCGAAACACCGCCTCGCCGACCGCCTCGTGTTCGGGCAGGTGCGCGACGCGCTCGGCGGCAACCTCGACTTCTTCATCAGCGGCGGCGGCAGCCTCTCGGCCGAGTTGTGCGCGCTCTACCACGCGATGGGCCTCCCGATTTACGAGGGGTACGGCCTCACCGAAACGTCGCCGGTCATCTCGGTCAACCCACCCGAAGCGCCGAAAATCGGCACCATCGGCTATCCGCTTCGGAACGTCGAGACGAAACTCGACACGACCGTCGTCGGCGACCAACTCGGCGAGGCGGGCGGCGAGGTGGGCGAACTGCTCGTCCGCGGACCGAGCGTCACCGAGGGCTACTGGAACGACCCCGAGGAGACCGAGGCGGCGTTCGTCGGGGACGACGAAGGCGGCCGGTGGTTCCGCACCGGCGACGTGGTCGAACGCCGGCCCGACGGCTACATCGCCTTCCGCGAGCGCGCCAAGCAGATTCTCGTCCTCTCGACGGGAAAAAACGTCGCGCCCGGCCCCATCGAGGACGCGTTCGCCTCCTCGCCGGTGGTCGAGCAGTGCATGGTCCTCGGCGACGGCCGCAAGTTCGTCTCGGCGCTCATCGTCCCGAGTTTCGACGGCCTACGGGAGTGGGCCGCCGAGGAGGGCATCGACCTCCCGGACGACCCGAAAGCCATCTGCCGCGACGACCGGGTGTACGAGCGCATCGAGGCCGAGGTGGACGCGGCCAACGAGAACTTCGAGTCCTACGAGCGAATCAAGCAGTTCCGCGTCGTGCCCGAGGAGTTCTCGGAGGGCAACGACCTGATGACGCCGACGATGAAGAAAAAGCGCCGGAACATCCTCGACCGCTACGCCGACGAAGTGTCTCTCATCTACGACGAGGACCACCGGACCGAGGAGCGACGGAGTCGCGAGCGGGATGCGACCCAGTGAAATCTGACAGCCTAAACTTTTTCGAGCGTTTTGCGGGCATACGTATCCACAAGGCGGCGGAAATACCGCCCGAGATGTATGGTTTTATCTTCCGTCGTCACATGAACCGAATCCATGGAGGCGATATAAGTGGCCGCAGCAGGAGGGGCGAACCTCATCCCGCTCGTCGCCGCGATAATCGGCATCGGCGTGGTCTCGCAGGTGCTCTCGGACCGCTTTCAGGTCCCCAGCGTCGTGTTCCTCATCGCGTCGGGCATCCTGCTCGGCCCGGAGGTCCTCGGCGTCATCTCTCCCGACTCGTTCGGGAACGCACTACAGGCCATCGTCGGTCTCTCGGTCGCTATCATCGTTTTCGAGGGCGCGTTCCACCTTCGAATCGACAAGCTACGGGAAGCGCCGGCCGCGACGTTCCGGCTCGTCACCGTCGGAGCGATAATCTCGTTCGTCGCGACGGGCGTCGTCGTCCACTACGCGCTCGGCGCGCCGTGGCCGGTGTCGTTCCTCGTGGGCGCGCTCCTCGTCGCGACGGGACCGACGGTCATCGCGCCGATTCTCGAAGTCGTCCCGGTCCGCGACCGGGTCGGCGCGGCGCTCGACACGGAGGGTATCGTCAACGACGTGACGGCGGCCATCGTCGCCGTCGTCATCTTCGAGGCCATCCTCGAAGGCGTCAGTAGTCCCGACGCTCTCGTGACGCTGTTCGCCGAGCGCCTCGGCGTCGGCGTCGTCGTGGGCGCAATCGTCGCCGGGTCGCTGTACTACGCGCTCCGGTACGTCGACCTCTCGCCGGGCAACGCGCCGCAGAACGCGCGCCTGCTCGTCCTCGCCGGCGCGCTCGTGTCCTACGCGGCCGCCGACTACGTCGCCACGGAGGCCGGCATCGCCGCGGTGGCGACCGCCGGCATCCTCCTCGGCAACGCGGACGTGCCGTACGAAGAGGAGATTTCGGCGTTCAAAGGCGACATCACGCTGCTCGTGCTGTCGTTCGTCTTCATCGCTCTCGCGGCGCTGTTGGACTTCCAGAACCTCCTGAACCTCGGCGTCGGCGGCCTCGCCGTCGTCGCCGCCGTCGCGCTCGTGATTCGGCCGTTTTTGGTCTTCGTCTCGGCGCGCGGCGACCGCTTCACGAGAGAAGAGAAGCTCTTCATGAGCTTCGTCGGCCCGCGCGGTATCATCCCCGCGTCCGTGGCCTCGCTGTTCGCTATCGCCCTGCAGGAGGAGGCGACGCGACTGGCGGCCGAGGGAATGACCCAGCAGGCCGCCGCGCTGAACCAGAGCGCCTCGATTCTCGTCGGCACGGTGTTCCTCGTCATCCTGACGACCGTCGTCTTCGAGGCCGGTCTCGCTCGCCGGATCGCAGAATATCTCGACGTCATCCCAATGCGTGTACTCATCATCGGAGGCGGGAAAGTGGGCCGTGCGCTCGCCGAACGCCTCGCAGACCGCGGAGAGAACGTGGTCCTCATCGAGCAGGACCAAGAAGTAGTCCAGACGGCCCGGAACATGGGCTTTACCGTCCATCACGGCGACGGAGCCGACACGAGCGTCTTGCGCTCCGCGGGGGCCGCGAACGCCAAGTTCGTGGTCGCCGCCACCGGCGACGACGACGTGAACCTGCTCGTCGCGCAGTTGGCGAACTCGAAGTTCGACCCCGAGAGCGTCCTCGCGCGGGCGAACAACCCCGACAACGTCGAGGCGTTCGAAGAACTCGGCGTGCGGACCATCTCGTCGACCATCGCCACGGCGCAGGCGCTCGACAACTACATCGAGCGCCCGTCGATGTCGAACTGGATGGGCGAAATCGGCCGCTCCGGCGACGTCCAAGAGGTCGAGGTCACCGCCGAGAAACTCATCGGGCGGACCATCCGCGAGGTCGGACCCGAACTGCCCGACGGCTGTCTCGTCACGCTCGTCTCGCGGAACGGCGACACGACGGTCCCCAACGCGGAGTACACGCTCCAAGAGGGCGACCGCATCACCATCATCGGCGAGCGCGAGGCCGTCCGGGACGCAGAAGAGCTAGTCAACCCCGAATAGCGGCTCTCGCCGCCCGCCGCTCGCTCGGTTTTTCGCGTCGTCCCCGACCGCTCAGCGCCGCGCCCACCGGACGAACACCGCCCAGTAGCCGGCGGTGAGCGCGACGAGAACGACCCAGACGGACGCGCCGGGAGCGGGGCTCGAAACGAATCCGAATCCCGCGGAGGCGGCCGCCGCCACCAGCGCCGCCAACGTCCCCGACAGGGCGGTCGTCGTGAGATTCACTACCGAGATACTCTCGACGACGGGAGTATGAACGTGACGAAATTAGCACGGACGTTTGTGACATACATCGGACGGGGAGCAACGACGCGTCTCGGGGGGCTGGAAAACAAAACGCAGCCGAGCCCGCGGCTATCTGCTGAACTCGATTGCCGCCCCTTGGCCGAAGCCGACGCAGAGCGACGCGAGGCCGCGGTCCACGTCGCGCTTCTGCATCTCGTGGATGAGCGTCACCGGCAGGCGCGCGCCGGACGCCCCGAGCGGGTGGCCGAGCGCGATTGCGCCGCCGTTGACGTTGAGACTGTCCGCGTCGATGCCGAGTTCGCGGCGGGAGTACTCACACTGGCTGGCGAACGCCTCGTTGATTTCGACGAGGCCGTAGTCGTCGATGTCAGTGCCGGCGCGGTCGAGGAGGCCGCGGGTGGCCGGGACCGGGCCGATGCCCATGACCGTCGGGTCGACGCCGGCGACGTTGTTCGTGCCGACCGAGGCCAGCACGTCGAGGCCGCGGTCCTCGGCGTACTCGCGGCTGGTGACGAGGACGGCGGCCGCGCCGTCGGTTATCTGCGAGGAGTTGCCGGCGGTGACCGAGCCGTCGCCCGAGAAGGCGGGGTCGAGGCCGCCGAGAATCTCCATGGAGGTGTCGCGGCGGATGCCCTCGTCCTCGGTGACGACGCCGTCGTCCGTCTCGACCGGGACGATTTCGTCGTCGAAGCGGCCCGAGTCGGTCGCCTCGGCGGCGCGCCGGTGGCTCCGGAACGCGAACTCGTCTTGGGCCTCGCGGGAGACCTCGTACTCCTCGGCGACCTTCTCGGCGGTCATCCCCATCTGGAGTTGGAAGATGTTGTACTGCTCGCTCAGTTCGGGGTGGAGGTGCTCGTAGGAATCGCCGTCCATCGGCACGCGGGACATGCTCTCGACCCCGCCGGCGACGATGCACTCGCGGTTGCCGGCGGCGACGGCGTCGGACGCGGAGATGATGGCCTGCATCGAGGAGGCGCACCAGCGGTTGATGCTCGTCGCGGGCGTCCCCTCGCCGAGGGCCGACAGGAGCGCGATGACGCGGGCGACGTTGTTGTCCTGTTCGGCGCGCTGCTGGGCGACGCCCCACATCAGGTCCTCCACGTCGTCGGGGTCGACGCCGTGTTCGTCGAGGATGTGGTCGATGAGCGTGACCGAGAGGTCCTCGCTTCGAACGTCTTCGAACACGCCGCCCGCCTTGCCGAACGGCGTGCGGTACGCGGCCGCGATGACTGGCTCTGGCATGACACAGCATCCGGGTTCGAACACCATAAATAGTTTAGAACTCGCTATTCGTCGCGGCGAGTTGTTCACCGGGTCGAAAAACGCCGAGAAAGCGGTGAACGTGGAGACGACGGCACCGACTCTCGGAACTCAGGAACGGGTGGCGGAGTCGCTGTCCGGCCGACCGGGGGTTCCGCCGGTACCCGCGTCGGCAGCCGTTGGTTCCGCCGGGAAGAGCTCCGGCGCGACATCCGCCGAGGCGTGCTCGAACGGCGCGTCGGCGACGCGGGTGTCGGCGTCGGCCTCGGCCTCGGCGTCGTCAGCCGGGTCGTCGTGGGCGATACGTTCGGTCATGCTCAGTCGCTCGTGACCGCCTGTTCGGACTGCGCTTCGTCCTCGGCGAACGGGTACCACGACTGCTTGGCGTCGTGCATGTACGGCGCGTCGAACTCCGTCTCCTCGGGCACACAGTACTCCGTGACCGCCTCGGTCCCCTCGGCGTCGACCCACTCGCGGAACGTCTGTCCGGGCTCGCGGCGCTCCGCGAACGCCTCCACGAGCGACGCGATTGCGCCCGGCACCTCGTCGGCCGGGACGCGCTGTTGAATCCAGTCGACGAACGACGGCTCCTCACCGATGCCGCCGCCGACGCCGATGTCCATCGCCTCGACCATCTCGCCGTCCTTCTGGGCGCGCATGCCGAACAGGCCGATGTCGGCCGTGTTCGCCTGCCCGCAGTCGGCGGTGCAGCCGGAGTAGTGAATCTTCAGTTGGCTCACGTCGTCGGGCACGTCCACGTTGTCGCGGAGCCACCGGAGCATCCGGGCGGTCCGGGCTTTCGTCTCCGTGAGCGCGAGCGAGCAGAACTCCGTGCCGGTACAGGCGACCGTGCCGCGCTGGAACGGGTTCGGGACGGGCGTGTGTTTGCCGAGGAGCGGCTCTGCGAGCAGGTCGTCGAGCTTCTCCTCCGACACGTCCATCAGAAGCGGGTTCTGGCGGCGAGTGAGCCGTATTTCGCCGGAACCGTACTCGTCAGCGATGTCGGCCAGTTCGATGGCGTCGGACGCCGTGAGCCGGCCGACGGCGACGCTGAGGCCGACGTAGTAGTCGCCGTTGGCCTGCTCGTGGACGCCGACGTGGTCGTGTTTGCCGGCGGACTCCGGGCGGCCCGCGTTGTAGCTGTACTCGTCGCGGATGTTCTCACCCGCAGACCGGAGTTCGAAGTCGACGTACTCCTCCTGGAGCAGGTCGCGAATCTTCTCCGTTCCCCACTCGTCGACGAAGAAGCGACTGCGGGCGCGGGCCCGAACGTCGCGGTTGCCGTGTTCGTGGTAGAGTTCGACGAAGCCGCGGACGACCTCGTAGGCGCGCTCTTCGTCGGCGACGAAGATGTCGAGGTCGCGGGCGACGCGCGGCTTCCGGGAGCCGAGGCCGCCGCCGACGCGGACGTTGAAGCCGGTGACCGTCTCGCCGTCAATCTCCTTCTTCGCGGGTTCGAGCCCCACGTCGTTTATCGAGTCCTGCGCGCAGCCCTCGCGGCAGCCGGTGACGCTGATGTTGAACTTCCGCGGCATGTTCGACAGCGCGTCGTTCCCGCGGAGGTCCTCTTGGAAGCGGTCGAGAAGCGGCTGGGATTCGACGAGTTCGTGCGTGTCGCGGCCGGCGACCGGACAGCCGGTGATGTTCCGCATCGTGTCGCCGCCCGCAGAGCGCGAGGAGACGCCCGCCGCTTCGAGCTTCTCCCAGACCTCGGGGATGTCTTCGAGTTCGAGCCAGTGGAGCTGAATCGACTGGCGGGTCGTCAGGTCGATCCACGCGTCTCCGAACTCGGGGTTCTCGACGGGGCCGGAGGCGTAGTCGCGCGCGACCTCACCGATGGCGCGAAGCTGCCCCGGTTCGAGGACGCCGTTGGCGTTCGTCAGCCGCATCATGAAGTACGAGTCCTGACCCGTCCGCTGCTGGAAGACGCCCCAGAACTTGAAGCGAGTGAACCACTTGTCTCGCTCCTCTTCGGGGATGGCGTCAACTCCCTTTTCCGCGAACTCCTCGATTTTGTCGCGGACCGCGTCGCCGTAGAGCTCCGACTTCCAGGCTTCCTTCTTACTCGCCATTACCGACCACCAGTGGGCAATCGTCCACTATTCGTGTGCGTTTGGTTGCGAACTTGGTCATGTTTCGTGATAACACGACTCGATAGAAGTTGATAAGCGTATTCGTTGATAATGTGTAGAAATAGGGCCTGTATTCACTATTCGTCCATTTTATAACCAGATATCCCGAATATAAGGTCATATTCTGAGCAGAAATCCGGCTGTTTATTCGACAATCTAAACATACCATAATGAACGATAATGTAGTATGTGTCTCGAACGCGGCTCACCGGCGAGGGGCGAGCGCGCGCAAGTCGTCGAAGGAGTTCACGTTGTGAAACGCGTGCGTTCCGGCGTGAGCCTCCACTTCGCGGTCGTCGAGGACGGTCACGTCGAGCGCGGACATCACGGTCTGGAGGCGCTCGTCGCCGTCGCGGATAGTGTCGGTGCAGGCGACTTCGGCGGCGCGGCAGTGAACGACCGCGGGGAGCGGTTGGGTCGTCTCGGAGACCCGCGGGACGACGCCGGCGCTGCCCTGCAAGCGGCCGAAGAGGTGCGAGATGAACCCGCTCGGGACGAGCGGCATATCGCACGGGAGGACCGCCGCGTACTCGGCGCTCGTCGCCCGCAGGGCGGTTCGCAGGCCGAAGACGGGGCCTCGGTCGGGATGCGAGTCCTCCGCGAACCGGATGTCGAAGTCCAAGAGTGCGCCGGCCAGCGAGTCGCGCTGTTCGGCGCGACAGTTGACGACGAGTTCGTCGACGACGGGGTCGAGCGAGGCGGCGACCCGATGAATCATGGGCTGTCCGCCGACCGTAGCCGTCGCCTTGTCGATGCCGCCGAATCTGGTCGAGCGGCCGCCGGCGAGGATGATGCCCGCGCGGCCGGTGTCGAGGTGTGGGTGCGACGCGTCTGCCATTCTCAGGCGGCGGTGGGTTCGAGTTCGCGGGACCGTCCGCCGGCGGCGACGAACGCCATCAGTCGCTCACCTCGGCGGCGAGGCGGTCGGAGGCGGCTGTCGTCTCGGGGTGTTCGAGGCGGACGGCGCACTGCTTGAAGTTCGGTTCGTTCGACCGCGGGTCGACCGCGGGGCTTGTGAGTCGGTTTGTCATGGGATGGTGAATAGAGAGCCAGACGAGGCCCGGCGGGACGGCGTCGTCGGGGTCGAGCGTCGCCGGGACCGACGCCCGACGGGAGACGACGGTGGTTCGGCGGTCGTCCTCGGGGTCGACGACCGCGTCGCGGTGCGCGTCGATAGTGTCGGGGTGCGCGCGGGCGACCGGCTGGTCCGGCGTGTCGCTCCGCGTGCGGACCCCGGTGTTGTACCCGTCGGCCTCGCGGCCGGTCGTGAGCGTCAGCGGGTACGACTCGTCGACGGGTTCGGGGAGCGACGACCCCGAGAGCGCGCTGAACTGGGCCTTTCCGGACGCCGTCGGGAACGACCACGTCGGGTCGTCCGACTCCCCGTCGGCGTCGTCGTAGTAGCGGTATCCGCCCTCGCTCGTCGGGTCCGGCGCGGGCCAGCGGACGGCGCGCTCGCCGTCGAGTCGCGTGTACGACAGCCCCGAGCAGTCGGCGTCGGTCCCCTCGGTGAGCGCGGCGAACTCGTCGAACAGTTCGCTCGGTGAGACCGACGGTCTCGGGAGCAGTCCGGGCGCGACGCGGGCGGCCACGTCGGCGATGATGTCGAGGTCCTGCCTGACGCCCGGCGGCGTCTCGGTGGCCGCGCGGACCCGCGAGACCGTCCGCTCCATGTTCATCGTGGTCCCCTCGGACTCGCCCCACGTCGCCGCGGGGAGCACCACGTCCGCGAGTTCGACCGTCTCGGACCGGAAGGCGTCCTGCACGACGAGGAACGAGTCGTCGAGGACCTCGCGGGCGGCCGTCGCGTCCGGAAACCCGGCGAGCGGGTTGGTCGCGACGGTCCAGACCACCGACGGCGACGACTCGAACATGCCGACCGGCCCGGGTCCGTTGTCGTCGGGGAGCCGGGAGACGGGCACGCCCCACGCCTCCGCGACGGTCCGGCGGTGGTCCGGATGTTCGAACGGTCGGTGGCCGGGCCACGTCCCCTTCGAGGAGACCACGCGGGTGCCCATCGAGTTCGCCTGCCCGGTGAGCGAGAAGGGGCCGGACCCGGGGCCGAGGTTCCCGGAGGCGAGACAGAGGTTCACGAGCGCGCCGGCGGTCGCGGTGCCGCGGACGCTCTGGTTGACGCCCATGCCCCAGTAGACGAGCGTGGGGGCGTCGAGGAGCGACGCCAGTTTCTCGACCTCGTCGAGGGTGACGCCGGCCTCCGACGCCGCCTCCTCGACCGACGGGAGTTCGTCGACGACGCGGTCGAACCCCTCGGTATGTTCCTCGACGAACGCCTCGTCAACGCGGTCGGTCTCGACGAGACGGCCGAGAACCGCCTGCGCCAGCGCGAGGTCGCCGCCGGGGTCGATGGCGACGTGGTCGTCGGCGACGCCCGCGGTCTTCGTCTCGACGGGGTCGACGACGACGAGGTCGCCGTCGTCGGCCGACTGGCGAATCCACCGGAACATCACGGGGTGGGCGACCGCCGGGTTCGCCCCCCAGACGAGGTGCGTCTCGGCCTCGGGGATGTCGTCGTAGGTCGGCGGCGGCGCGTCGCTCCCGAAGGCGCGGTAGTAGGATTTGACCGCGCTCGCCATGCAGAGCGTCGTGTTCGCGTCGTAGTGTCTGGTGCCGATACCGCCGCGAGCGAGTTTTCCGAGGGCGTAGGCGGCCTCGTTCGTCTGCTGGCCGCTGCCGAGGACGGCGACCTCGTCGGGGTCATCGGCCATCGCGTCGCAGATAGCGTCTCCCGCGCGCGAAAGCGCGTCCGACCACGAGGTCTGCCGGAGTTCGCCGTTCTCCCTGACGAGCGGTCGCGTGAGCCACGAGCCGTCGGGGTCGGCCGACTCGCGGATGCCGCGACCGCAGGCCAGCCCGTTGTTCACGGGATGCGAGGGGTCGCCCCGGACCGCGTCGAGACCGTACGCCGTGTCGGAGCCGAGGTGGACGTGGCCGCAGCCGACCGCACAGCGCATACAGGTCGTGGGGACTTGTTTCGCCACGCGACTCACCACCCACCGCTCGCGTCGAATGTACCGTATTCGGGCATATATCCCGTGCCGTTCGTGAATATCATTTCACTTTCTTGGCTCACAGTGGCGGAAGATAACCATAAAGACCTAATCGTTTAAGAACAGATATTTTTCCCACGCGTTCCGGATAAAGACACAATATGCAATCGAATGAAAGGAATATAATCGCGTAAATCCCCCAATTTAAAATATGTTTTTTGATTGTTTTTCTGAAATTAATGTCTGACGGCGGTTCCGGACCGCGTTCCTTGCCATCGAGGTCGGTCGGTCGCGCGCGGCACCCGGCGGCGCTCCGACGCTCTTATGCCTCTCCCGGGGCAATTTCTGGGGGATGAGTGAACGGGCGCTCGAGGTTGTCGAGTTTCTGCTGACGGCCCACCTCTACACCGACGACCGAACGCTTGACGAAAACGACCTTCCCCCGCGGTATCGACGCGTCTTCTGGGCGGACGCCGAGGACGACGGCGACGAGGACGACTCGTCGGCGGCCGGCATCGAGCGACCGCTCGTCGTGACCGAGTCCGTCGCGCGGAAGGCGACCGGCGTCGAACACCCTTGGGACGCGATTTCCGACCTCATGTTCACCCAACGTGAGGAGTTCTCCGGCCGCCTCTCGCTGACGCAGCCCGAGATGGCGCTGGAGTGGTTCGTCAAGCGAGCCGACTACGACCGGCTCGTGACGAACCCGACGGTGGCGAAGTCGGTCGAGGACCGCGACGACGTGGACGTGACCCACGCGGACGCGAGAGAACAGACCCGGCCGATTCACGCCGACCGCGTGTGGATAGACAGCCTGCTCGACGAGTACTTCGACGACGAGGACGACGCCGAGATGCTCGACCTCGTGCAGGTCCGCGCGCCCGAGGAAATCGAGATGACGCTCGACGACCTCGTGCTCACGACGGACCAAGAGGGCGAGATTCACAAGCTGATGAAGGCCATCGAACACCGCGAGTACCTCGCGGACATCGGCCTCCGCGAAATCGGGAAAATCCTGTTCGTCGGGCCGCCGGGGACCGGCAAGACCACCGTCTCGCGGGCGCTCGCCCACGAACTCGGCCTGCCGTTCGTCGAGGTGAAGCTCTCGATGATTACGAGCCAGTACCTCGGTGAGACGGCCAAAAACGTCGAGAAGACGTTCGAAGTGGCGAAGCGCCTGTCGCCGTGTATCCTCTTTATCGACGAGTTCGATTCGGTGGCGAAGACCCGCCGGTCGGACGAGCACGCGGCGCTCAAGCGCGCGGTCAACACGCTGCTCAAGAGTATCGACGACATCTCGCTGATTCGCGACGAGGTCATCCTCATCGGCGCGACCAACCACCCCGACCAGCTCGACTCGGCGGCGTGGCGGCGCTTCGACGAAATCGTCAACTTCCCCAAGCCGGACCGCGGGATGCGCGCCGACATCCTCCGCGTCATCACGAACCGAATGGACATCGACGAGTTCGACCCCTCGGCCATCGCGGACGTGACGGAGGGCCTGACCGGCTCCGACCTCCGACTCGTCCTCCGCGAGGCCGTCCTCGAAGCGCTCACCGAAGAGCGGATGGAACTCACGCAAGACGACCTGCTCGAGGCCGTCGCGGACTTCGAAGAGCGCGACAACCTGAAGAACCTCGACATGATGTCCGACTCGTCGGAACTCGTCGCGGGGTCGGCGTCCGGAGACGGTCACGACCACAGTCACGACCACGACCACGACCACGCGGACGAACACGAAGGCGAGACGCAGAAAGACGCCGGCGCGGCGCAGTAGGCGAGCGTCTGGAGAACTCGCCGCCGTCGGCCACGTTTATACCTCGCCGTCCCCGTGGTTGAATCAATGCGCGTGACCCTCCTCGGGACCGGCGACACGACCGGGACGCCCACCGTCGGCTGCGACTGCGAGACCTGCCTCGCGGCCCGCGAGCGAGGCATCGAGCGGACGCGTTTTTCGGTCCACGTCGAAAACGAGCGGACCGGCGAGTCGCTCCTCGTGGACTTCAGTCCCGACTTCCGCCACCAGTTTCTCACGCAGGACGTGCCGCTCCCCGACGAGGCCTTAGTAACTCACATCCACTTCGACCACCTCGACGGCCTCGGGAACGTCTACCGCCTGCTCGACGACCTCTCGGTCCACGCCGCCGACGAGGTCGACCCGGTCACGGGCGAGAGCGTCGCCGACGCGATTCGCTCGAAGTTCGACTACCTCGACCGCATCTCGGTCGAAGACCGGACGCCGTTCGAGTCGTTCCGCGCCTGCGGCCTCGACGTGACGTTCGTACCGGTCGTCCACCCGCCGCTGGTCTGTTACGGCGTCGCCATCGAGGACCCCGAGACGGGTGCGAAGCTCTCGCTTTCGGGAGATACGACCTACGCGATTCCCGAGGCGTCCCGCGACGTACTCCGGAATCCAGACCTGCTTCTCGCCGAGGCCATCGTCCCCGCGTCGGTCTGCGAGTACCACCCCATCGGCGGCGACGACTACGACGAAAACGGGGTCGCGCGGACCTTCGGCACGAAACACATGACCCGCGAGGGGGCCATCGCGCTCGGCGGAGAACTCGACGCCGACGAGACCCGCCTCGTCCACGTCGCCCACTACTATCCCGCCGACGAGGCGTTCGAGGAGCCGCTGGCGGTCGACGGCGAGGTGTACGAACTGTGAAGCTGCGAGCCGTCGTCGAGGACACGGCGTTCAGATATCTCATGGTCGCCGGCGTCGTCGCGGCCGCGGGAAACTTCGTCCTGACCTACGTCGACGCGGGTCGGCTGGACCTCGTCGGCGTCGTCGTCCAAGTCGTCTTCGTCGCCGTCATCGGCGTCGCGCTCGTCGCCTACTGGAACTACATGGAGCGGCGGGCGGACGCGGAGTGAGGCGTCAGCGATACCGGTCGAGTCCCGACTGTCTGCGGACCGCGCCGGGCGGGTCAGCGACCCAGTCCGTCCGCGACTCGCGGAGGCCGTCGCGGTCCAGTTCGGGCGGGTCGGCCGCCTCGAACGCCGGACAGTCCGTGCCGCACTCCGAACCGGGGTCGACGACGTGGTCGAAGTGGTCGCAGACCGGGCGGCCGTCGGCGTCGACGCGGGCGCGGGCACAGCCCGGCAGGTCGTAGGCGCGCCATCCCTTGCCGTAGGCGCGCTCGGCGAGCCGGAGGCGTGCGGTTCGCTTTTCTGCGGGCGAGACGAGCGCCACGTCGGTGTGCAGCGAGTGGTACTCGACGGGTTCGACGCCGGTCGAGTCGGGCGAAAGCGGGCGGGGCTCGCGGACCACCTCGCGGTCGCCGGTGTCGGGGTCGAAGCGCCAGACGCCGACTTCCTCTGGAATGCGGTTGAGGTGCGCGCCGGTAACATAGCTCTCAGTCGTGAGAATCACTTCGTCGAAGACCGCGAGGCTCACGTCGAGGCGAAGCTGTCTGAGCAGGTCGCCGGGGCTTCCGAGGTCGGGTTTGTTCTCGATGCCGACGAGCCGGGCGAACCAGTCGTCTGGATAGCGGGCGGCGCGGCGGACGTACTCCCTGCTCCGGCGGCGCTCGGACTCGAAGAAGCCAATCTCGACGGCGCGGTCGGTGGCGCGCCGGGCGCGGCCGGGGTGGCAGTCGAAGCCGTCACGCCAGAAGACGGCGCTGCCGGCTCCCACGTCGCTCTCGATGGCCGCCGCGGGAATCGCGCGGTCGGTGATGCGGGCGCGCTCGTCGAATCCCGGCCCGGGAACCACGGCGCACACGTCGATGATGCGGCTCCCCGGCGAGGCGACCGACGCGCCGAGTTGGCGCCCGGGGAGCCAGTCCGTCGTCTGTTCGAGGTGGGCGCAAAGCGCCAGTTCGAAGGCGAACTCCGAGGGCGACGACGCCGGAACGGGCACGTGACACGCTCGGTGGCGGAGCGGCAAAAAGGTCGCTCCCGCGGGCGTCGGGTCGCGTCGGTGTTCTCGTATCTGATTTTCGGGGGGGTATCTATTTGAGACAGAGCGCGGCAGTACTGACCGATGAAGGGGGAAAACAACGAAACCCACAGTATCAGGCGGAGAGCGTACCTCGGAATCGCGGCCAGCGCGGGACTCGCAGGTCTCGCCGGTTGTAGTTCCGGAATGACCGCGAGCGCCGCGCGGGCACCGCCGCAGGTTCCCGAGGCGGCGCTCGAAGCCGGCGGCTGGGAGTACATCGGGGGACACTCCTTAGACCCGGCCTTCGAGCAGTCGGTCGGCCCGGCGAGCGTCTCTGCCGCGTTCGAGACGCTCGTCTACGAGGACATGGACCTCTCGGAGACGCTGAAGGAGAAGACGCTCGGGCAGGCCGAGGGGCAGTTCTCGCTGTTCTTCGCGACGCGCGTGACGCTCGACCCGAGCCTGTCGAACCTCCCGAAAGCGGCCCGCGGGACGGTCGTCGACTTGGTCGAAGAACACGCGCGGGCGAACTACGAGGGGCAGTTAGCGGACGTGGATGTCACGGACATCGAACAGACGGGCACGCGGTCGACGACGGTCGACACCGGCGAGTCGGCGCGCGCGACCGAGTACGAAGCCACGATTGCCTTCGACGAGATTACGTTCCCGTTCACCGAGGAAAAGGAGTTCACCATCGAGGGACAGGAGTTCGACGTCAACGGGATGCTGGCCGTCTGGGAGCACGACGGGACGATTCTCGTCGCCGGCGGCGCACACCCCGGTGAGAACATCGAACTCAGCGTGACCAAGGAACCGACCGAGGCTATCGAGGTCGCCGTCGATATCGACCTCGGCCTCACGCCCGACGCCTACCGCGAGGAGCTTCAGTCGCTCGTCGCGGGCGTCGAATAACCGGCAACGCCCGGAGCCGACAGCGATTCGAGGGGTTACTCGAATCGGTTCGCGAACCGTCGTGCCGGGGGGCGCGACCACCCATTTTTCGAGCCGTCGCCGGGACCGGGAGACGCCGCTGAGTCGCCGCGCGCGGTGTGTGACCGCCCGACGCGGCCACAGCGTCGCCGCTCCGAGAACAGCACCTTTATCAGTCGTTCGGAGCCAAGTTCACGCAAGATTACTCTCAGGAGGTCAATGGTGACGAAAAACCCACAACAACCGGAGGTGAACATCGGACTCGTCGGTCACGTCGACCACGGAAAGACGACGCTCGTCCAAGCGTTGTCCGGCTCGTGGACGGACCAGCACTCGGAGGAGATGAAGCGCGGTATCTCCATCCGACTCGGGTACGCCGACGCGACGTTCCGTCAGATTCCCGGCGTCGACGCGCCGGAGTGTTACACGGTCGAAGAGGAGACGGAAGACGGCGAGGAGACGGACGTACTCCGCACCGTCTCGTTCGTCGACGCGCCCGGCCACGAGACGCTCATGGCGACCATGCTCTCTGGTGCCGCCATCATGGACGGCGCCATCCTGCTCGTGAGCGCGACCGAGGACGTGCCGCAGGCCCAGACGGCCGAGCATCTGATGGCGCTCGACATCATCGGCATCGAGAACATCGTCATCGCGCAGAACAAGGTCGACCTCGTCGACCGCGAGCGCGCCGTCGACAACTACGAACAGATCAAGGAGTTCGTGGAGGGTACGGTGGCCGAAGACGCGCCCATCGTCCCTATCAGCGCCCAGCAGGAGGTCAATCTCGACCTCCTCATCGAGGCCATCGAGGAGGAGATTCCGACGCCCGACCGCGACGAGACCGAAGACAGCCAGATGTACGTCGCACGCAGCTTCGACATCAACCGCCCGGGGACGACCTGGGACGGCCTCGCGGGCGGCGTCATCGGCGGCAGCGTCGTCGCCGGCAAGCTCGAAGCGGGCGACGAACTCGAACTCCGCCCCGGCCGCGAGGTCGACGAGGAGGGCCAGACCGAGTGGCGCTCCATCACGACCGAAATCCGCTCGCTCCAGGCGGGCGGCAACATGGTCGACGAGGTCCGCCCCGGCGGGCTCTGCGGCGTCGGGACCGGTCTCGACCCGAGCTTCACGAAGGGCGACGCGCTCGCGGGACAGGTCGCCGGCGAGCCCGGCACGCTCCCGCCGACGCGCGAGCAGTTCACCATGGACGTGGAGCTGCTCGACCGCGTCGTCGGCGCCGAAGAAGACGAGGGTATCGACGAGATATCCACCGGCGAGCCCCTGATGCTCACCGTCGGCACCGCGACCACGGTCGGCGCGGTGACGAGCGCGCGAAGCGGCGAGGCGGAAGTCTCGCTCAAGCGCCCCGTCTGCGCCGAGGAGGGCGCGAAGATAGCCATCAACCGCCGCGTGGGCGCTCGCTGGCGGCTCATCGGTATCGGGACGCTCAAGTGACGTGACCGCCACCGTAGTCGTCATGGACACGAACGCGCTCATGATGCCGGTCGAGCTCGATGTCCGCGTGTTCGACGAGCTCGACCGGCTGCTCGCGGCTGACGCGGACCTCGTGGTCCCCACGGCCGTCCTCGACGAGCTGGAGAAGCTCTCGTCGGGCGGCGGGACCGAAGGGGTCGCGGCGAGCGTGGGCGCGGACCTGGCGACCCGGTGCCGGGCGGTCGAAACCGAGGAATCGTACGCCGACGACGCGGTCGTCGAACTCGCTGAATCGGGCGAGGTCGACTACGTCGTCACGAACGACAAGCCCCTCCGTGACCGGGTGCTCGACTGCGGGATTCCCGTCGTCGGCATCCGGGGGCACGCCACGCTGGCAATCACGGAACCTTAACGAAACTATGTACAAACGGGTACGACTCAAAGATACAGTCGAAGTCCCACCCCGACACCTGGGCGACGTGACGCCCGAGCGGGTCAAGCGACTGTTGCAGGACAAGTTGGAAGGACGGATGGACGAGGACGTGGGGAGCGTCGTGAGCGTCGTGAACGTCAACGACATCGGCGAGGGCACCGTGCTGCCCAACCGCCCCGGCGTCTACTACGAGGCCGACTTCGACGCCATCACCTACGACCCAGACATGCAGGAGGTCGTCGACGGCATCGTGGTCGAAGTCGTCGAGTTCGGTGCCTTCGTCGGCATCGGACCGGTCGACGGGCTGCTACACGTCTCGCAGATATCCGACGAATACCTCGCCTACGACGGCGAGAACCAACAGCTCGCGTCGACCGAGTCCAACCAGACGCTCGCCGTCGACGACGAGGTTCGCGCCCGCATCGTCACCAAGAGCATCGACGAGCGCAACCCGCGCGACTCGAAGATCGGCCTCACGGCCAAACAGCCGGGGCTCGGCAAGCACGGCTGGCTCGAATCGAAGCGCCAGCAGAGCGAGGCCTCGGCGGAGGGTAACTGATGGCGAAGCCCCGTCTCGCCTGCCGCGAGTGTCACTTCGTCAACGACCCGGACAAACAGACCTGCGAGAACTGCGGGTCGAGCAGTCTCACCGAGGACTGGGCGGGCTACGTCGTCATCACCCACCCCGAAGACAGCGAAATCGCCACCGAGATGAACGTCACCGAACCCGGCGGCTACGCGCTGAAGGTCCGCTGAGGATGCTCACCCTGCCGACGGCGCTTCGGGCGGCGTTCAAGGAGCCGTTCGGCCCGGTGTACGCCGAGGCCGACGACCTGCTGGCAGACGCATCCAGCGAGGACGCGGGCGCGCCGCTCGTCGCCGTCGGCGACGTCGTCACCTTCCACCTCCGCCGCGCCGGTCGCCCGCCGGACGTGGCCGTCGTCGACGGCAAGACGAAACGCGAGGCCGTCGGCGAGGAGATTCGGCAGGCGGTCGAGACCGGCCGCCTCGTCGAGGTCGAAAACGAACCGGGCACCGTCTCCGTCGCCCTCGTCGAGGCGCTCGTGGCCGCGCTCGACGACCCCGAACCGACGACGCTCCTCGTCGAGGGCGAAGAGGACCTCGCCACGCTCCCGGCGGTGCTCGCCGCGCCCGTCGGTTCGACCGTCGTCTACGGCCAACCCGACGAGGGAATGGTCCGCGTCGCCGTCACCGACGCGGCCAAACGCGAGATGCGGGACCTCCTCGCGCGGTTCGACGGCGACTTCGACGCCGTCGTCGCGCCCATCGACGCCTGAGACGCGGGCGCGCTCGTCCCTTCGAAATCCTTTTACTTGCTTCGGGGGGAATTACTGGTAACTGAACCATGGATATCGAAATCATCTCCGAGGAGGAGAACCCCATGTTGCACCGGACGGACGTTCGATTCGAGATCGTCCACGAGGAAGCGACGCCGTCCCGCCTGTCGGTCCGCGACTCGCTGGCGGCCAAGCTGAACAAGGACTCCGACGAGGTCGTCGTCCACGAACTCGACACGAAGTTCGGCATGCGCAAGACCGCGGGCTACGCGAAGGTCTACGAGAGCCCCGAGTTCGCGCGCGACGTCGAGCAGGACCACATGCTCGACCGGAACAAGATTACCGACGCCGAAGTCGAAGCCGAAGAGGCGTAGTCCCGGCTTCGGACCGCCGTTTCTTCACACTCGATGCGCATTCTCGGAATCGAAGGTACAGCGTGGGCCGCGAGCGCCGCGGTTTTCGAAACCGACAACCCCGACGCGCTCCGCTCCGGTACCGGGCGGACGCCCGACCCCGCGGCCGACCACGTCTTCATCGAATCTGACCCGTACCAGCCCGACAGCGGCGGCATCCACCCGCGCGAGGCCGCAGAGCACATGGGGACCGCCATCCCCGAGGTCGTCGAGACCGCGCTCGAACACGCCGCGGCGCGACACGACGGCGACGGCCCCGTCGTCGACGGCGTCGCCTTCTCTCGCGGCCCCGGTCTGGGGCCGTGTCTCCGCATCGTCGGCACCGCGGCCCGCTCGGTCGCCCAGACGCTCGACGTGCCGTTGCTGGGCGTCAACCACATGGTCGCGCACCTCGAAATCGGCCGCTACCAATCGGGGTTCGACTCGCCGGTGTGTCTGAACGCCTCGGGCGCGAACGCCCACCTCTTGGGCTATCACAACGGCCGCTACCGCGTCCTCGGCGAGACGATGGACACCGGCGTCGGCAACGCCCTCGACAAGTTCACCCGCCACGTCGGCTGGACCCACCCCGGCGGCCCGAAGGTCGAGGCGGCCGCGGAGGACGGCGACTACGTCGAACTGCCGTACGTCGTCAAAGGGATGGACTTCTCGTTTTCCGGCATCATGAGCGCCGCGAAGGACGAGGCGGACGCGGGCACGCCCGTCCCCGACATCTGCGCCGGTCTCCAAGAGACCGTCTTCGCCATGCTCACCGAGGTTGCCGAGCGCGCGCTGTCGCTGACGGGGACGGACGAACTCGTCCTCGGCGGCGGCGTGGGCCAGAACGCCCGCCTACGCGAGATGCTCGCGGAGATGTGCGACCAGCGCGGCGCGAAGTTCCACGCGCCCGAACCGCGGTTCCTCCGCGACAACGCCGGCATGATAGCCGCCCTCGGCGCGCGGATGCTCGCCGCGGGCGACACGCTCGCGGTCGAAGACTCGACGGTCGACCCGAACTTCCGGCCCGACCAGGTCGACGTGACGTGGCGCGGCGCGGACGAGTCGGTCGCACGCGCCTACACCGACGACGGCGCGATTCGCGGGGCCGAGGCGACCGTCGACATCGGTACCGGGGAGGTCGTCAAGCGGCGCGTCCCGAAGACGTACCGCCACCCGGAACTGGACGACAGGCTCCGCCGCGAGCGAACCAAAGCCGAGGCGCGGCTGACGAGCGACGCCCGGCGCGCCGGCGTTCGGACGCCCGTCGTCCGCGACGTGGACCCCGTCGACGGCGTCATCGCGTTCCAGCGGGTCGGTGACGCCGACCTCGCGGAACGGCTCGACCCCGAGGCCGTCCGCGTCGTCGGCGAGTACCTCGCGCGACTCCACGAGGCCGGTATCGTCCACGGCGACCCGACGACGCGGAACGTCCGGGTCGGGACCGGACCGGACGGGGAACCGCGCGTGTCTCTCATCGACTTCGGTCTCGGCTTCCACACGGGTCACGTCGAGGACCACGCGATGGACCTCCACGTGTTCGCCCAGAGCGTCCAGGGGACCGCCGCCGACGCCGACCCTCTCATCGACGCGCTCGAAGCGGGCTACGAGGCCGTCGGTTCGGCCGAGGTCATCGCCCGGTTGCGCGAGGTCGAGTCCCGCGGTCGGTACCGGTAGGCCGCCGCCGAGCTCGTCGGAAGGCCAAAACGATTTATCCCGAGCCGGCGTATCCGTCACACATGGCAGACAAACCGCAGCGCGGAACGCTTTTCGGCATCCCGTACAACTTCGAGCGCCCGAGCGCCGGCCGACTGCTCTCGTCGTACTGGCAGCCCGGCAAGGGCATGCTGGTCGAAAAGCCGTTCGGCATCGGCTACACGCTGAACCTCGCGAGCTGGCGGTCGTGGGTCGTCCTCCTCGTCGCCGGCGGCCTCCTCTGGAACGAGCGCCAGAAGGCCGAAGAGACGGAAGACGAGGCCGAGGCCGACGACGGCCCCGTCGAAGTCATCGTCGACTGAGGCGAAGCGACCGACACCGACGACTTTTCCACGTCCGCCCGCGGAGGGTCGGACATGCTCCGATACGTCACCACGAACGCGGGGAAGGTCCGCGAGGCGCTCTCGTACCTCGACGACGACGTGACCCAACTCGACTTCGACTACACCGAGGTACAGGCGTCCGACCTCGGCCCCATCGCGGCCCACGGCGCGCGCGAGGCCTACCGCTACGCCGACGACCCGGTGCTCGTGGACGACGCCGGGCTCTTCATCGACGGCTTCGAGGGCTTCCCCGGCCCGTACTCCTCGTACGTCGAAGACACCCTCGGCGTCGAGGCGGTCCACCGGCTGGCCGCGGCCGAACTCGACGAGCCCCGCCGGGCCTCGTTCCGCTGCGTCCTCGCGTACTGCGACGGCGAGCCGTTCGAGGCGAGTCCGGACCCGATAGACCGCGACGACCGGACCGTGGCGGCCGCACGCGGCGCGGAACAGGACGCGGAGGAGACGGAAGCGCTCCCGGTGAAGCTCTTTACGGGGAGCGTCAACGGTCGCATCGTCCCGCCGCGCGGCGAGGGCGGCTTCGGCTACGACCCCATCTTCGAACACGACGGCGCGACGTTCGCGGAGATGAGCGCCGAAGAGAAAAACGGCATCTCCCACCGCGGGCGGGCGTTAGCGAAGTTCGCGACGTGGTTTGCTGAGCGAACGGAGTGAGCGAGGCGTCCATCGAAAGTCACTGATTGTCGGCCAGACGCTGAACGAGAGTCGTCGACCGCGTCGCCAGCCGCTACGCTTACCTCGCCGGAGCGACCCCGAGACGCATGGACTCCAGCGACTTCTTCGAGGGCGGGACCGTGACCGTCTCGGCGGCGACCTACGCGGTCGTCAAGACCGAACGGGGTGACCCGGACGCCTTCGCGACGATTCGAGACGGAAACGAGACGACGGTCGTCGTCGAGGAGGGACGCGTCGACGAGACGAGCGCCGTCGAGGTCGAGCGGGGCTGGAAGCGACTCACCTTCGAGATGGTCCTGCCGTTCGAACTCGTCGGCTTTCTGGCCGAGGTCGCGGCCGCGCTCGCCGAGGAGGATATCTCGATATTCGCGCTGTCGGCGTACTCGACGGACCACGTGCTCGTCCGGGCGGACGACGTGGCGGCGGCCGCGACGAAGCTCGAATCGCTCGGTTGTACCGTCGAGCGCGCCGGAGAGTCCGGCGACGGGAACTAACGCCGGCCCCGGCTCGCGAGCGAACAGTTTGATACGTTCGGCGGTGCCACATTAGCCGTGATGGTTCCCGACTGCGACGACTCCCTCCCACTCGGCACCGACCCCGGCGAGACCGACCACGCGCGCACCGCCCGAATGAGAGTCGACCCTCGCCCCGGCCCCGACTTCGACCCTCGCCCCGGCCCCGATTTCGACCCTCGCCCCGGCCCCGATTTCGACCCTCGCCCCGGCCCCGACTTCGACCCCGTCACGACCCACAATCGCGGGGGGTCACGCTCAGGCACCGCGGGCGCGTACGGAGACGCATGAACCGAGCGAACGTCGTCGCCGCCGGCGCGGCCAGCGGCTACGGCATCGCCGTCTTCGCCGCCATCGCGGTGTTCTTCGGTGACGCCTCGCAGGGCCTCGGTGTTGCCGTCGGCTTCGGTCTCGTGACCGTCTTCGCCATCTTCGCGGTGACCCGCGTCCTCAACGACTGACCCGACAGGCGGTCAGCGACAGAGCCGACACGGGTGGTCGATTGGGGCGGCGCGAGCGACTACGCTCGCGGGTCGCGGTCCGGCCCGGGGTACGGCCCGCCTTCGACCTCGGCGTAGAGACTCTCCGGCGCGAACAGCGACGCGAACGCCTTCGGATGGCGGACGCTGACCGGGAAGCGACCGCCGAGCGCCGCGCCCGCCCGCGCCGAGCTGAGTCGGTCGTCGAACGTGAGGAGATGCATCGCGCCGCCGCGGTAGGCCGACGCCAGCGCGGGGTTGTCGCCGTCCGGATGGGCGACGGGTTCGGCCCACGAGCCGGTTTTCTCGCGCCAGTCGGCCGCGAGGTCGGCGTCCGCGAGCGACGAGACGACCGCCTCGGCGTCGTCGAGGAGCGGGTCGCTGGCGACGAGCGTCGTCCACGAGTGTCGCCGCAGGTGGTCGAGCGCCGCTCTCGCGGGGCCATCGACGAGCAGGTCGGCCGCGAGCACGTCGGCGTCGGCGACGACCCGCGCGGGCGAGGGCTCCGTCTCAGGCATCGTCGCCTCGGCGGGCGCGAAGCGCCTCGCTGATGTCGGCTTCGGTGGTCTCGTAGGCGGCGGCGCGGGCGAAAAGCGACTCCCAGCTCATGGCCGTCTCCACGGGGCGAGTCGAAAAGAATCCGACGCAACCGGATTCGGGGTCGAACCGTTACGATGCACCGGTATTGAAATTATTTGTGATTACGTTGCGTGGGAAACAGTTAATTCGCGTTCGGCGAACCACAATGCATGGCGATAGAGCGACGGCGTTTCTTACAGGCTGCTGGCGTCGGTGCGGTTCTCGGACTGAGCGGATGCACGGGGAACACGAGTCCCCCGCAGGCGAACAACGAGACCGCCGAGGGCTCTGGCGGGAGCGAAACCGGTGACGGTTCGACCCAAGAGCTGACGCTGGCGACGACGACGAGCACGTACGACACGGGGCTGCTCGACGCCCTGAACCCGGTGTTCGAGGAGAAGTTCAACGCTCGGGTGAAAACCATCTCACAGGGGACCGGCGCGGCAATCGAGACGGCGCGAAACGGCGACGCGGACGTGATTCTCGTCCACGCCCGCGGCGCGGAAGACGAGTTCCTGCAAGATGGCTACGGCGTCAACCGCCGCGACGTGATGTTCAACGACTTCGTCGTCGTCGGGCCGGCGGACGACCCCGCGGGCATCTCGGGGATGGAGAGCGCGGCCGACGCCTTTGCGACCATCGCGGACGCCGGGGCGACGTTCGTCTCCCGCGGCGACGACTCCGGGACGAACAAGAAGGAACTGCTCATCTGGGAGGCCGCCGGCGTCGAGCCGTCGGGGACGTGGTACCGAGAAATCGGCAAGGGCATGGGCGACACGCTCGTGCAGGCCGACCAGTCGGGCGCGTACACGCTCTCCGACCGCGGGACGTTCCTCGCGACGCAGGACAACATCGACCTCGAAATTCAGGTGCAGGGCCCGCTCAAGGGCGGCCCGACCATCCTGAAGAACCCCTACGGCGTCATCCCGGTGAACCCCGCGAAGTACCCCGACGTGAACTACTCGCTGGCGATGGCCTACGCCGGCTTCCTCACGAGCCCCGAGGGACAGGAGATAATCAGCAACTACACGGCCAACGGGTCGCAGTTGTTCTTCCCCAACGCGCTCTCGGAGGACCCGCAGTTCGGCCAGTACGTCCCCGAGAGCTACGACGGCGGGGAGAACGCCTCGTCGTCCGCGTCGGTCTCCGACGCGCAGTTCGAGTCGTGGGTGGCACAGCACGTCCCCGAGGACTTTTAGTCCGACCGGACCCCACCACCGCCCGTGTTCGCCCTCGGCGACCTGAACCTCACCTACCTCGTCAGCATCACGGCCGTCTCGCTGTACGTGAGTACCGCGGCGGTCGCGCTGAGCGCCGCGCTCGGCCTCCCGATTTCGCTGGCAGTCGGGTTCCGCGACTTCTACGGGAAGTCGGTCGTTACCTCCGTCATCTCGACGGGGATGGGCTTTCCGAGCGTCGTCGTGGGGCTCGTCGTCCTCTTGGCGCTGTCCCGGTCCGGGCCGCTCGGGACGTTCGAACTGCTGTTCACGCCCGAGGCGATGATTCTCTCGCAGACCATCCTCGCGCTCCCCGTCCTCGTGAGCGTCTCGCTGTCGGCGGTCCAGTCGGTTCCGCAGGACCTCAGAGACGCCGCGTTCGCCGCCGGCGGTACCTCGACCGACGTCGCCCTGTTGGTCGTCCGCGAGGCGCGCTACGGCATCGTCACGGCGCTTCTGGCCGCCTACGGCCGCGCCATCAGCGAGGTCGGCTCGGTCCTCATCGTCGGCGGAAACATCGTCTTCTCGGACAGCACGTCGTTCACCCGGACGCTCACGACGGCCATCACCGTCGAGGCGCGGAAGGGGAACATCGAGACGGGCATCGCCCTCGGAGCCATCCTGCTCGCGCTCGTCCTCGGCGTGAACGCCCTCGGCGCGCGCTTCCGCGACCGGACCCCGGGACGGAACGGGAGGGGACGATGACGACCGAAAGACCGGGTGCCGGCGATTCGGGTTCCGAGAAGCCCGACGAGACCGCCGCGCCCGACCCGGCGGCGAACGGCGCGCGGCGGAGCAAGACCCGACTCGCGGCCCGCAGCCTCGGCCACGGCTTCGGGGACGGCGCAGTGCTGGAGGATATCTCGCTCGCCGTCGAACCGGGCGAGGTTCTCGCCGTCGTCGGCCCCTCGGGGACGGGGAAGACGACGCTCTTCCGACTGCTCGCCATGTTCGAGCGTCCCGACGAGGGAACGGTCAAGGTCGGCGGCGACGACGTGTGGGACCTCCCCGAGGCCCGCCGGCTGGCGGTCAGACGCCGGGTCGGGATGGCGTTCCAGACGCGGAGCCTCTTTTCGACGACGGTCGAGGAGAACGTCTCCTACGGGCTCCGAGTCCGTCGGTCGTGGTCGGCTCGCGTCCGCGACGCGGTCGAGGGACTGTTCGGCCGCGACGAGCCGTCCGAGACGGTCAGAAACGCGCTTCGGACCGTCGGCATGTTCGACAAAGTCGGCCGCGACGCCGGCTCGCTGTCGGCGGGCGAGGCCCAGCGCGTCGCCATCGCGCGAGCGCTCGCGCCCGACCCCGACGTGTTGCTGCTGGACGAGCCGACATCGAATCTCGACCCGCGGAACACCGCCGCCATCGAGTCAGCGATGCGGGCGGCGCGGGACCGCGGCATCGCCGTCGCACTCGCGACCCACGACATGCAACAGGCCCGGCGGGTGTCGGACCGGACGGCCGTCATCCTCGGCGGGACGTGCATCGAGTCCGGGCCGACCGACGCGGTGTTCGAGTCGCCGGACGACGACCGAGTCCGCCAGTTCGTCGAGGGGGAACTCGTCTACTGAACGCGGGCTGACCGCCGCGGTCTCGTCGGGGGTATAACAGCACATATTGCGGGTAGATGGCGTGTGACTCCCGTCTGACGCAGATTTAAGGTTCCCCATACGTACCCGAGTATGGGGCGCGTATTCGGCCTTCGTTCCCATCCTCCCACCGGCGCGCCCGGCACGAAAACCACCACCACCATCGTCGTTCTGGTTCCCCCGGTACGACGCGCGGCGCCGCCACCACGGCGCTGTTTTCCGAGGCAGATACCACCGCAGCGAAGCGTCTCGGTTGCGACGGGCCTCGACACGAAAAGCGTCGGTTCGGCGTCAGCCGAGCAGTTTCGACCGAACCCGGTCCAACGCGTTGCGCTCCGTTAAGAGCGCGAGCTGGTCGCCGGGCTCGACGACGGTTCCCGGAAGCGGAATCGTCATCGGCTCGCGCTCCCGGCCGTGGGCGTAGACGCGACCGTCCGCACCGAGGTCGATGTTGGCGACGTGTTCGCCGACGACGGGCGCGCCGTCGGGGACGCTGACCGTCGTCAGCCGAAGTTGGTCGGTCAGGTCGCCGATGGCGTTGAAGTCGCCGCCGAGAAGCGCCGTCTTCGCGCCGGCCGCGCCGAGGCGTTCGGGGTAGATAATCTCGTCCACGTCGTCGGCGTAGCGCTCGTAAATCTCCTGGCGGTAGTCCTCGCTGATTCGCATGACCGTCCGGCAGTCGTACTCTTTGCCGAGCATGCAGGCCGCGAAGTTGATGTTCGGGTCACCGGTCAGCCCGCCGACGGCGTCCGCGCCCTCGATGCCGGCCTCCCGCAGCACGGTTTCGGTGCCGCCGTCGCCGAGGACGGCCTCGAACCCCTCGTCGCGGGCGCGGTCGACCTTCTTGTCGTTGTTGTCGACGACCGTCACGTCGTGGCCCTCCTCGCGGAGCACTCGGGCGGTCCGCGAGCCCACGCGACCGTACCCAACGATAACGAAATTCATGGTAGTAGTATGCACACCGGGTGGCTAAAAGATGGCCCCGTCAGGACCGAGTCCGTTCGAGGCGTTCCCTGACCGAATCGATGGTGTCCGCGAGCGGCGGCGTCCCGAAGAGGGCGACGAGCACCGCCCCGACGGTGTCGAAGACGAGGTCGACGATGGTGTCGCTGAGTCCGTACTGGACGAGGACGGCCTCAGAGCCGATGGCTTCGGCGGCAAGGCGCGCGCCGAACTCCAACACCTCCCAGAACACGCCGGCCGCGAGCGTGAAAAGCAGGACGTAGACGAACATGAAGCGGTCGGGGAGGTGGACGGCCTCGGTGTACTCGTCGACGGCCCGCGCGGTGACGTAGCCGACGGCCGCGACCACGGTCGCCGAGAGCGTGTGGGTGACGTGGTCCCACCAGTCGATGTAGTTGTACGGGCCGAGCATGCCGACGGCGTGGAGCAACACCGCCAGCGCCAGCCAGAGGCCGAGAAGCGGGTGGAGCCGAATCTGCCAGTCGCGGCGGAGCACCGCGGGGAGGAACGTCGCGCCCAGCGCGAGCACCGCGTTGACGACGACGCTCAGATTCCGCGTGTGGATGCCGACGAGCAAGATACACAGGATGGCGGCCTGAATCACCCGCCCCGCGAGCCGTTCGAATCGACAGGAGACCATCGCGGTGTGCTACGGCCTGAGCGCCCTAAATTCGACCGTGGTACTAGCTAGCACGACCACCGACACCGTTTTTCCTCCAGATTGCATACGCCTCACCGATGATGGCCACCACTCACGCCCTCGCGGGTGTCGTCCTCGGCACCGCCGTGTGGGCGCTGGTCCCCGAGGCCGGGATGCTCCCGGTGCTCGCGGCCGCNACCACTCACGCCCTCGCGGGTGTCGTCCTCGGCACCGCCGTGTGGGCGCTGGTCCCCGAGGCCGGGATGCTCCCGGTGCTCGCGGCCGCACTCGGCGGCCTGTTCCCCGACTTCGACCTGTACGCGGGCCACCGGAAGACCCTCCACTTCCCCGTGTACTTCAGCGCGCTCGCCGTGCCCGCGGTCGCGGTCGCCGCGCTGAACCCGACGACCACGACGCTCGCCGTCGCGCTGTTCCTCGCGGCGGCCGCGCTCCACTCCGCGTCGGACGTGCTCGGCGGCGGCCTCGAACTCAAGCCGTGGCTCGGCACCTCCGAGCGCGCCGTCTACGACCACTGGAACGGCCGGTGGCTCGCTCCGAAGCGCCTGATTCGCTACGACGGCGCGCCCGAGGACCTCGCGCTGACGCTCGCGTTCGCCGTCCCGCCGGTGCTCGTCTTCGACGGCCTCGCGGAGACGCTCGTCATCGCCGCGGTCGCCGTCTCCGGCGTCTACGTCCTGCTCCGCAAGCCGATGGTTGCGATTGCCGAGACCGCCGTCGCGGCGATGCCCGACCACGTCGTCGACCTCATGCCCGAGCGGTTCGTCCGCGACTTCCGCTGAATCGCACCCACTTCTGCCCGAGTCCCACCCGCTTTTTCGAACGCGTACGACGGCCTCGCCGCCGTCAGCGCTGCCCCTGACACCGACCAGCGGAGCGACGACGCCCCCCGCAGTGCCCGACGACGAACTGGGGAGACGAACCCGTTCGCGTCGGCGCGGTACGGGGGATGAACCGCTCGCGTCCCCGCCGTGAGAACCACCGCTACCCCCGAAGCGTATAGCATCGGAGAGAGTGGTACGGCTCATGCTCTCACTAGTCATGGCTCTCGCGGTTGCTGTCGGTTGCCTCGCCGTCGCCGCCGGGACGGTCGGGACTCTCGGGAACGCTGACGGCGCCGACGACGGCGACGAGTCTGACGACCCCGGGGATGCTCTCAATTCCGACGACCCCGGCGCGTACGACTACGTCGTCGCCAAGGACGGCAGCGGCGACTACGAGACGATTCAGGCCGCCATCGACGGCGCGAAGTCGTTTCCGCCGGAGCGAATCCGCATCCTCGTCCGAGACGGCGTGTACGACGAGAAAGTCGAAGTCCACGCGTGGAACCCCGACATCACCCTCGTCGGCGAGAGCGCCGACGGAACGGTCCTCACCCACGGCGACCACTTCGAGCGAATCGGCCGCGGGCGCAACAGCACCTTCTTCACCTACACGCTGAAAGTCCGCGGCAACGACTTCCGCGCCCGCGACCTGACCGTCGAGAACAGCGCCGGCCCGGTCGGACAGGCCGTTTCGCTCCACGTCGACGCCGACCGGGCGAGCTTCGAGAACTGTCGCGTCCTCGGCCACCAAGACACCGTCTACGCCGCCGGCGAGGGGGCGCGCCAGTTCTTCTCGGACTGCTATCTCGAGGGGACGACCGACTTCATTTTCGGCGGTGCGACCGCCGTCTTCGAGGACTGTCGCGTCCACTCGAAAGCCGACTCGTACGTGACGGCGGCCTCTACGCCGGCGAGCGAGCCCTTCGGCTTCGTCTTTCTCGACTGCGAGCTGACCGCCGACGCCGACGTGTCCGAGGTGTATCTCGGCCGGCCGTGGCGGAATCACGCCCGAACCGCGTTTATCCGCACCCGGATGGACTCGCACGTGCTCCCCGACGGGTGGCACAACTGGTCGCGCCCGGACGCCGAGGCGACGGTCGAATACGCGGAGTACGACAGCCGAGGCCCGGGGGCGAGCGGTGAGCGAGTGTCGTGGGCGACGGCGCTGACCGAGGACGAGGCTGAGCGGTATTCGAAGGCGAACGTGCTGGGTTCTGTGAGTCGTGGGGAGTGGTGGGACCGGGAGGAATGAGCGTGCGAACGGAGCGGGTCAGTTTCGACCGGGATCCAGCAACTGCTTGGCAACCAGACGCCTCGCTCGACAGTCGGAGTTCGAGAAGAGCCTAGGCCGGGATTTGAACTCACTCGCAAATCGGAGACTTGCTCGCTGCTCAAACCCAGCTACGGCTTTTGCTCGTCACGTTGTTCCTCACAGAAAGCCTAGGCCGGGATTTGAACCCGGGGTCTCGTCCTTACCAAGGACGCGCTTTACCGCTAAGCTACCCAGGCAGGCATTCCTTGGTTGTCCGGGTTCCTCTTTAGGGGTTTCGATTCGAATCGCCCCGGAACCGTGGTAGCGTATGTCGATTAGCGGTCCGCCGCGGAGGTGACCGCGTCGTCGCCACCGCCGCCCTGATAGAGGGCCGCGATGCGCTCGACGGTCCCCTCGGAGACGGTCTCGTCGGCCGGGGGGAAGTCGCCGTCGTGGGTGTCGGCCAGCCCGGCGGCGTACTCCACGAGCGCGGTCGGGGGGGCCGAGCCGACGGCCGTGGTGCCGGCGACGACGGCGAGCGTGCAGATGTTCACTTCGAGTTCGCCGTCGAGGTCCGGTCGCTCCGACTCGGCGGCCGAGCGGCGGCGGGTCTGGTCGCGGCCGAAGGCGCGGACCGTCTCGACGGCGTGGTCGGCGGCCTCGGTCCGGGCGAGGAGGTAGAAGCCGCGCGAGACGAGCACGTCGGCCGCGAGGATGTCGAGGTCGGCGTCGGTGTCCGCCTCGGGGGAGTCGAGGTGCGACCACGGCTCGTCGTGGGCGAGCGACCGAGTGAGCCGAAGGCCCTCGTAGATGAGTTGCACTCCGGCCGCGCGGGAGGCCAGCCCGTTCAGGTCGACCTTCGGTTCGACGGCCCGCGCGCTCACGAACGTGAGCACTGCCGGCGTCAAGGAGGCGGCGTCGAGGCGTTCGTCCAGCGCCGCGCGGAGGGCCTCGGGCTCGATGTCGGAGAGGGCCTCTCGCGCGGCCTCGCGGGCTCGCACGGCGTCGTCCATCGGCCGAGACTTACGGTTGGGAGGGCAAAGACCTTTGGAAAACCACGGCACAACGGGCGTATGATACGGACGACGGACGACGGCGACCTCCGGGTCGTGACCATCGACCGCCCGGCGCGACGGAACGCACTCAGACCGACCGACCTCGATGCCCTCGAAGCCGCGGTCACGGGTGCCGACGCACCGGTCGTTCTCCTCCGGGGGAATGGCCCGGCGTTCTGCGCCGGCGCGGACCTCGACAGCGTCACCGACCTCGACGACCCCGAGGCGTTCGCAAAACACGGCCAACGCGTCGCCGACGCCATCGAAGCCGCCGACTCGGTCGTCGTCGCCGGAATCGACGGGGCGGCCCGCGGCGGCGGCGTCGAACTCGCGCTCGCCTGCGACGTTCGGGTGGCCACTCCGCGTGCGACCCTCGGTGAACCGGGCGTCCGACTCGGCCTGTTCGGCGCGTGGGGCGGGACAGTCCGTCTCCCGCGCGTCGTCGGCGAGGGCCACGCCCTCGAATTCTCGCTTTCGGGCCGCGTCGTCGACGCCGACGAAGCCCTCCGGATGGGTCTCGTCTCCCGAATCGTCGACGACCCGCGCGCGGTCGCGGCCTCGATGGCCGACAACGACCACCGGTCGCTTCGAATCGTCAAGGAACGACTGCGCGACCGCGGTAACCGGGACGGACGTCTGGAACGGGAGGCCGCCGGCTTCGCGGAGTTGCATCGGGCGAACGTCGACGACATCGCGGCGTCGCGCGAAAAGTGAATTCCGCGGGCGGGTCGGCGGGTCGGCGGAGCCGCGGTGACCTACACGTCGAGCGCCGACGGCGCGGGCGGCATCGACCGCTTGTGGGCGCTCCCCTCGACGAGTCCGACCACGCGGTCGACCTGTTCTTCGGTCACGTCCAGGTGGCGGGTCGTCGCGGACTTCGAGAGCGGGCCGTCCACGTGGAGCGCGAGAATCGCGTCCAGCGCGTCGTAGGTGAGGCCGAGTTCGCCCTCGTCGGTCTGGCCGGACCACATCTCGGCCGACGGCGTCTGTAACACGAGGTCTTCCGGCACGCCGACGTGGGCGGCCAGCTGGCGGACCTGCTGTTTGTAGAGGTTCCCGATGGGGTTGCAGTCGACCGCCTGGTCGCCGTACTTCGTGAAGTAGCCGGTCATCGCCTCGGCGCGGTTGCCCGTCCCGAGCACGATGCGGTTCTCGTGGTTGGCGACGAAGTAGTTGAGCACCGCCCGCGTGCGGACGTAGACGTTTCCGGCGGCCATGCGGTCGTCGGCCGCCTCGGGGAACGTGTCGAAGAACGTCTCGGCGATGGGCTGAATCTCGACCACGTCGTACTCGATTTCCAGCATCTCGGCGACGCCCTCGGCGTCGCTCATCATGTCCTCGGCGTTCGCCACGCTCGGCATGACGAGCCCGTGGAGGTTCTCCTTTCCGAGCGCTTCGACGGCGAGGAAGGCGGTGAGCGTCGAGTCGATACCACCGGACAGTCCGATGACGGCCCCGTCTGCGCCGGCGGCCTCGACGGTGTCTTCGATGAAAGTCGTGATGTGTTCGCGGTGCGCTTCGAGTTCCTCGTCGGACAGCAGGAGGTCGAAGGGAGCGTCCTCCGAGAGAACGTCGACGGATGTCATGGGCCTCGCTTGGAACCGGGAGCCCAAATAGCCATGTGTCACGCGAAAACAATGGACGGGTGTCCAGTTTTCTCGGGGCTACGATGGGGTGAAGCGCTACGTTCAAGTGCCCCCGAAGTCTACGAATTTTTGCTTCGGAAGGCGGTCCGAAGCGAAGCGCGCCGATGTGTTGTCGAACGGCTATAAGACAACGCGCGGGGCGAACGAATGTGAGCGCCGATGGTCGACCGAGCGGAGCGAGGTCGAGTCAGGGGCGCAAGCGAAGCGTAGCGCGCCGATGGGTGACTGAACGGAGTGAAGTCAGCCACGGGGCGAATGCAATGAGCGCCGATGGTCCAGTGGTAGGACACGAGCTTCCCAAGCTCGGAGCCCGGGTTCAATTCCCGGTCGGCGCAGTTCTGTCGAACGTAGCGGGACGAAATGCGCAGGGAATCTGAACCCTGCCAGTCGCAGCCGACGAGCAACGCGAGGAGGAGCGTCTGGCTCAGGTTCAATTCCCGGTCGGCGCAGTTCTGTCGAGACAACGAACGAGCAACCGCTCTGCGTGTTGCTCGTTCTCGTCGAGTGTGTATGCGGCCAAGAGGGAATTGAAGCAGCGAGTAACGCGGAGCGTTGCGAGTGAGGTTCAATTCCCGGTCGGCGCACTTCCGGTGAGACGGAGTCTCACCGACGTACCGCTCGCTCCACTCGCGGGACTCCCGGTCGACGCACAAACTCTCGTCTTCGAATCGTAACCCGCGCCGCCGACTCAGAAAAATAGGTTCTGCACGTCGTCGAATTCCGGCGATTCGGAGCGGAACACCGGCTCGCGGGCGGTCTGTCGAATCATCGCGTGGCGTTCGAGGGCCGAGTCGAATTCGAGAATCGCCCGCTCGATGTCGCGGGCGAGCGCGTCGATTTCGCCGTGGAGTTCGTCGTCGTCGGCCATGATACGCGTAGTTGGGCGAGGGCTGGTAAAACGGACTCGGCTACGAGTCGTCAGCGGAGCCGTCGGGTGCAGTTCCAGCAGAGGTCGAAGGTGGTGTCGGCCTCGTTTTCGGCCCCGCAGTTCGGGCAGATGCGCTCGCCCGTCGGCGTCGTCTGCACGCCGGTCTGCGAGCCGTCGTCGAGCGACGCCGCGATTTCGGGGTGGGTGTAGCGGTCCGTTCGGGCGGAGTCCCGGCCGGACCCCTCGCCTACCGTCGGCTCACCACCGTTGACGAGGTATCGATAGACCAGAAGCTGGAGCAGGGTCAACCCGAGGGCGTAGACGACGATCCAACCCCAGGAGTCCATCACACATTGACTTACGTTAGCATGCTATATCGGTTCTTCGGTCGAACCGGTCTGCTGACGCTCTCGGCGGTGGTCGCGGGCGATGTCGAGGGCGGCGGGTTCGCGTCGAAACGAGTTACTCGCGCCGGTGGGAGTCCACCGGGCCGTCGAGGTCGCGGTCGAACTCGTCGAATGCCTCGATGTCGTCTGGGAGTTCGTAGGGAATCTCGCGCTCGTCGGCGCGGCGCTCGCCCCCGGCGTCGAGCGGTTCAGCGACCCCTTCGAAGCCCGGCTTTACTTTCACGCTCTTGGCGGGCGAGCCGACCGCGATGTGGTGGGCGGGCACGTCGCCCTGGACGACCGACCGCGCGCCGACGATGGCGTTCTCACCGACCGAGACGCCGGCGTTCACCATCGCGTCGTAGGTGACGCGCGCGTCGTCGCCGATGGTCGTGTGGTAGTTTCTGACCTCGGTCTGGTCGACGGTGTCGTGCGAGTGGCTGTATATGTGGGCGCTGTCGGAGATGGAGACGCGGTCGCCGATAGTGAGTTTCCCGCGGTCGTCGAGGTGGACGTCGTCGTGGATGACCGTGTTGTCACCGACGGAGATGTTGTGACCGTAGGAGAACGTGACGCCCTTGAAGATGCGGAGGTTGTCGCCGGCCTCCGCGAACAGGTGGTCCGCGAGCATCTGTCGGAACCGGAGGGCGAAGGCGACGTTGTCGGCCATCGGCGTCGCGTCGAACTGCCGCCAGAGCCACTGGAGGTGCTTCGAGCGCTTGAACTTCGCCTCGTCTTTCTCGGCGTAGTACTCGGCTTCGAGCGTCGCGTTACAGGGGTCGTACCCTTGCAGTCGAACCCGCGTCGCGGGCGAGACTGGCTTGCCGTTCTGCCAGCGCTCCCACGCCTCGCGGTCGCCGAACAGGTCGATGAGGGTGTCTCGAACGACCGTACAGGTGTCTTCGTCCGAGGCGAGCCGACCGTCGACCTCGTCGATGAACGCCTGTAAGCCTTCTTCGGCGTCCTCCGGAAGCGAAACGTGGACCTTCGTCATTGCACCGTCGTAAGCCGTCGAGATTCAAATGGATTCGGTTGTGCGAACCCCGCGTCAGGCTTCCTCCGGGCAATACTGGCTGGTTTCGAGCGTTGGTGAACGGAAATCCGAGCGCCCGCCCGCGGTGGGATTCCCAACGTACGGGAACAAAACACACGGAATAAGTCGCCCCAATTCGTAGGGCCGGTCATGCATTACCGCGAACTCGGCACCTCCGGAATCGAAGTCAGCGAGGTCGGCTTCGGTGCGTGGGTCGTCGGGACCGACTGGTGGGGCGACCGCTCGGACGAAGACTCCATCGAGATGCTCCACCACGCCATCGAGCAGGGCATCGACTTCTTCGACACGGGCGACGTGTACGGCCACGGCCACTCCGAGGAGGTCGTCGGCGAGGCGCTTGCCGACTACCGCGACGAGGTCACCGTCGCCACCAAAATCGGCTACGATTTCTACAACAACCCGCAGGCCGGTCACGGCGAACTCCCCAAGGAAATCACCGGCGAGTGGGTCCGCGAGGCGACCGAAAGGAGCCTCGAACGCCTCGACATGGAGTACGTCGACCTCCTGCAACTCCACAACGCGAACGTCGACGAAGTCACGCCCGACGTGCTCGAAGCCCTCGACGAACTGAAAGAGGAAGGCCTCATCGAGGCCACCGGCTGGGCGCTCGGCCCCTCCATCGGTTGGCTGGCCGAAGGCGACATGGCCATCGAGGAGGAGTTCGACGCGCTCCAAATCGTCTGGAACGCCTTCGAGCAGGACGTGGGCAACCACTTCCTCGACACCATCCGCGAGACGGGCTCCCCGACGAGCCTCATCGCCCGCGTGCCGCACTCCTCGGGCCTCCTGAACGAGCAGGTCCGCCCCGAGACCGAACTCGGCTCCGGCGACCACCGCGGCTTCCGCCCCGACGAGTGGTACGAGACGGGCTGGGAGAAGCTCGAACAACTCCGCTTCCTCGAGCGCGACGGCGAGCGAACCATGGCGCAGGCGTCCATCGCCTACCTCCTCGGCTACGACGAGACCGCGGCCGTCACGCCGACGTTCCGCACGAAAGCCGACATCGACGAGTGGGCGAAGGCCTCCGACGTGCCGAAACTCACCGACGAGGAGCTGACCCGCGTCGAGGAGCTGTACGCGGACAACTTCGGCATCGACCGCTTCGACGGCATGGACGCGCTCCGCTCGTCGGTCGACGGCGAGGACATCCGCGCGGCCGGTCTCGACAAGCGCGTCGCGAAGGGCGCGCGCAACGAAGCCTGATGGGCCGCCTGAAAACCCTCCTCGGCGTCACCGCGGTCGCCCACGTCGCGCTCGCGTGGCTGGTCAGCCTCGACGCCAAGAAGCGCGGCGACGACGCCGACAACTGGGTCGCGCTGACGCTCCTCACCGGCGCGGTCGGTGCCGCGAAGTACGTCCGCGACGGGCGCTGAGGCGCGACCGCCGGAAAAACGGACCCGAAACGACGACGGCAGCGGCAACGAAGCCGTCTCGTTCCGACGCGGTTTTTGTGTTTCAAGGAACACGCTCGACCGATAGTCCTCGAACGAGTCGGTTCGGTTCGCTCCCGTGATGTCCGCGCCGTCACCCGAAATTCGCCCCTCTTGGAGCTATCACCGTGGTGTGGCGATAGACGAGTGGAGCCGACTTTCGGACGGACCTGAAGCCGATTCGAGACCAAAAAAGCAACAACGCTCGACCGAGTGCGGGACGACTATGCGTACCTCAGTCGTCGAACTCCTGCCGGACCTCCTCGAACTCCTCGTCTTCGGTCTCGGGAGCGCGGGGCTTTCGCTCGCCGGGGCGTACATCGAGCGCTTCGCGTTCCTCACCTTCGAACAGGGCAACGTCGAAATCGCCGCGTGGGCGGTCGTGATGGGCGCGGTGGCGCTGTACTTCGCGTACAACGTCGGCACCGACAAAGTGCGCCCGAAGCTCCGCGACGTTCGCGCCGCGCTCGCGTAGAAAAGCCGCAGTCCGATTTTCGGCGTTCCCGCGTCAGGCGAGGAAGACGTGTCGCGGCCGGTCCGCGAGCACGTCGCGGCCCCACTGAACCGTGTCGCGGAACGCGTCGGAGCGGAAGAACTCCATCGCGTCGTCCTGCGAGCGCCACTGGCTGGCGATGAACATGTCGTCTTCGTCCTCGACGTTGACCATCAGGTCCGTGTCGAAGTGGCCGTCCATCTCCTCGAGGAGGCCGCCGACGGTGCCGAACTTCTCGACGAAGTCGCCGCGGTGTTCGGACTTGACGGTGTAGAACATCCCCATCGTGCCGAAGCCGGACTCCTCGCCGGCGCGCTCGACGATGCCGGGAAGCTCCGAGAGGAAGCCCGCGGCGGTCTCGGCGGCCGACGCCGTCTCCCAGATGGAGACGACGGCGACCCGGCCGCGCTCGTTGGCCTCGTAGACGGCCGTCTTGACGTGCGTCGGGTAGTGGTCGAAGTTGCCGCGGAGCCCCTCGACCTCGTCGAACAGCTCGTCGGCGTCGGCCTCGGAGTAGAGCACCGTCGCGTACACGTCCTCGCCGTGGGGCTTGCCGGCGTAGATGTTCAGGTCTTCGAGCTGTCCCCGGATGTCCTCGTCTGCGGCCTCGTCGTCGCCGTCGCCGCCGTGGTGGCCGCCGTCGTCGCTCTCGCCACCGTGATGGTGACCGTCACCTCCTTCGCCGTGGTGGTGGCCACCTTCTCCGTGAGGATGACCGTCGCCGCCGTGGTGGCCGCCCTCACCGTGCGCGTGCGCGCCGTGGTGGGACTCGTCTTCGAACTCGCTCGTCGGGACGGCGTCGCCCGCGAGGAACGCGCCGAGGTCCGACGGCGGGAAGCGCCGGCCGACGTAGAACTGGCCGAACTCGCCGTACTTCGAGGACACCTCGTCGAAGCGCATCTCGTAGACGATGTCCTTGATGTCGGTCGGGTCGTCACCGAACAGGGTGACGCCCCACTCGTGGTCGTCGAAGCCGACCGAGGAGGCGATGACCTGCTTGATTTTCCCGGCGTACTGCCGGCCGGTGTCGCCGTGGGTCGACATCAGCTCGCGGCGCTCGTCGAACGAGAGGTCGTACCAGTTGTGCTCCTCGCCGCGGCGCTTCGACATCGGGTAGAAGGACATGTAGGTGTCCTCGGGGATGTCGGGCTTGAGTTTGCCCTCGATGTAGCGGAGCAGGCCGGCGTCGATGTCCTCCTCGTTGCCCTCGAAGTAGTCGTCCGAGACGTAGCCGGACACCTCGGTGACGGAGACGTAGGAGGTCGGCTGTTCGGTGAAGGCCGCGAGCGCGGTCCGCTCGAACTGCCGCTCGGCCCGGGAGATGTCGTCCAGCGTCGGCCGGAAGTGAACGACCACGAAGTCCGCCTTGTGGCCGAGGACGGAGAAGACGGCGGACGCGCCCGCCTCGGCGTCCTCGACCGCCTCGTGGGCGCCGAGGTACGCGACGCCCTCCTCGATTGCGCGGCGGCGCTCGTGGTCGGGCGCGTCACGCCACGCGTCCCAGTCGACGGTTCGGAAGTCGTGCAGCGCGAACCAGCCCTCGTCGGTCTGTGGGGCCTCTACCATACCGTGGCCTAGGGAGTCATCCGGTATTGAAGTTGCGAGTCGTTTTCGCGGTTCGAGAACCGTCGAAGCGCGACGGGACGCCCCGGAGAGCGTGGTCAGGAGGGCCGTAGCCTCTCGACCGAGACGCTCAGCCGAGGAGCGTCGGCCCGAATATCATGAGTACGAGCGACGCGAGCATCGTGAGGCCGATGGAGGTCGTGATGGTGCGGACGACGGTGTGGGGGTCGTCGACCGGGAGCCGCGAGACGACGGCCTCGGCCGAGGTCCGCAGGATGCGGCCGCCGTCGAGCGGGTAGCCGGGGATGCAGTTGAAAAGCCCCAGTTGGAGGTTAATCCACGCCGTCCAGAACAGGAGGTTGGCGACGATGAAGACGCCGCCGCCGAGGAAGCCGAGCGGACCGCCGACCTGATAGAAGTTGACGACCTGCCCGGTGAAGCCGGGGAAGTTCGGAATCCCGAGGACGACCGACGCGAGGGGCAACAGCAGCGACACGTAGACGAGTTGGAGGGGCGACCCGGCGAAGGCGGTCGCGAGGCCGCCGTCGCCGCCGTCACCGCCGAGAAGCGAGAGGTACGTCCCCGCGGGGTACTCCTGCGTGCCGAAGTCCGTCAGGAGCAGGCCGCTCGTCCCCCGGAAGATGTTGACGCCGAGGAAGCCGTTGCCGTCCTGCTCGTTCACGCCGAGCGTGACCTGCACCGTCTCGAAGCCGCCGTCTCGGTACAGTTCGACGGCGACGGTCTGGTCGGGGTCCGTCCGGTCGAGCGCCGCCTGCAACTCCGTCGATGAGGTGATACGCTCTCCGTCGAACGACGAGACGATGAGGGGTTGGGTCGTCCCCGTGGCGTTGTACAGCGGGCCGTTCTCGGCGACGTTCGTGATGTATGCGCCGACCGGGATGGTGCGCTCGCCGGCGGAGGTGTCGAGGCGGGCGAACCGCGAGTCGCCGACGGCCGACTCGAAGTCGGCGCGCGTCGAGACGGCGGTCCCGTTGACCGCGGTCACGCGAATCGGGTCGCTTCCGGACTCGACGGTCAGGTTCGCGGGGTTGCCGGCGACGGAGCCGGCGACGACGAGTTCGCGCGCGACCGAGACGGTCCGCTCGCCGTCGAGTTCGACCGACACCGTCCCCGCGTCGGTCGCGAGGAGCGCGGCGTCGAGTTCCTGCGTCGTGTTGACCGGCGTGCCCTCGACGGCGGTTACGCGGTCGCCGCCCGAGATGCCTGCCGCGTCGGCCGGTGAGCCGGCGTACGCGCCGGAGACGGCGACGCCCGGCGCGACCGAGATAGAGCCGATGACCGGGCCGAAAAGCAGGGCGAACGCGACGAGCGTGACGGCGAAGTTGTTCGTCACGCCGGCGGCGAACATCCGCGACTTGCCGCCGCGGTCGGCGCGGCGCTGGCTCTCCTCGGAGGGCTCGACGAACGCCCCCACGGGGAGTACCGTCAGGAGGACGACGCCCATCGACTCCACGTCGATGCCCTCGACGCGGCTGAGGACGCCGTGGCCGCCCTCGTGGACGACGAGACCGACGAGGAGGCCGAAGAGGATTTCGGGCGCGACCGAAAGCGGGAGGAAGTCGTTGACGCCGGGGATGACGAGGAAATTCTGCGGCTGGTTCACCTGCGTCGGGGCGGGCGGATTCTGGAGGATGACGACCGCCTGAAAGACGAGGAGGACGAACGTCCCGACCATGATGACGAGGGCGATACCGAGGCCGACGTTGCTCCACGCCCGCCAGAACCGCTTGGGGGCGGCGATTCTGTCGAGGAGTTCGCGGCCGCGACGGGTGTGGACCGTCGTGAGGGGACCCTGGACGCGGACGTACTCGGGGAGGATACCGCGAGCACGCAACACCGCCGCGAGGAGAGAGTAGGCGATGAAGCCGGCGAGAACCCAAAGCAGCGTGTTCATCGCCCGAAGGGAAGCGGCGCGCGCCAAAAGGCGTTCGGGTTACGGTCCCACCGTTCGGGTCACGGTCCCGCCTTCGAGACCGAGGGTGGGCGTTGGCGGCCGCGAATGACGACCGCAACCGAACCCGACCCGCAACGAGCGTGTCGCGTTACTCCTCGTCGTCGCCGTCGTCACCGGGCGACTCGATTTCGACTTCGACCGCGCCGTCGTCGTCCGCGTCCGCGTCGGTCTCCTCGTCGCTCGCGTCGCCCGTCTCGTCCGCCTCGGCCGCCTCGTCGTCGACCGCGGCGTCGTCCGTTTCCGCCTCGGGGTCGTGTTCGACGGTGACCGTGGCGTCCTCGTCGTCGGTCGCGTCGTCGTCCACGCCGGTCTCCTCGTCGGCCGCCGAGTCGCCCTCGGCGGGGTCGTCGGCGAGCGCGATGTCGGTAAAGGAGTCGCCGGACGACGAGCGAAGCCGTGAGACGGCGTAGGCGACGCCCACGAGGAGCAACGCGACGAGGAGCAGCCGACCCCACGAGCGGCCGCCCGAGGTGTCGTCGTCGACGGCTTCCTGTTCCGAGTCGGCGTCGAACTCCTCCAGTTCGACGTCGAATTCGTCTTGCGATTCCTCCACGGACCGGATGAAGTCGATGAGAGACATGTGAACTGTGATGCGGCGAGGCCGCGGTCGGCGTCGTTCGCGGGGAACGAGCCCGTCTCACCGTACGCGCGTCGGGGACATAAGTCGTCCCCCAGAAGGGTTTTAGCCACCCCGGCGACGAACGGAAACCGTGTTCGACAGTTCCCGCTACGAGGTCCGACAGAAGGTGTCCATCAGCAACAAGTACGTCGTCTACGAGGGCGACGACCCCGTCCTCTCGGCGAAGCAAAAGAAGTTCAAACTGAAAGAGGACTTCCGGCTGAACGACCACGACACCGGCGAGGAGCGCTTTCGCGTCAAGGCCGACAGCGTCCTCGACGTGTCGGCGGCCTACGACATCGTCGACAGCCGGACCGACGAGCGCGTCGGCGCGGTCAAACGCGGCGCGTTCTCGTTCGCCAAACACACCTACCAACTGCTCGGCCCCGACGGTTCGGTCGCGGGGCGAATCGTCGAGGACAGCGTCCCGATGGCGGTCGCCAGACGGCTCGTTACGACGCTCATTCCCTTCTCGTACCGCATCGAGGACGCGGCCGGCGAGGAAGTCGGCGCGGTAGACGGGCAGTTCTCGCTCCGGGACAAGTACACCGTCGACGTGGACCGCGAGCGAATCGACCCGCGACTCGCCGTCGTCGGCGCGGTCGTCATAGACGCTATCGAGGAGAACTGACAGCCTCCGAGCGAACGCGAGAGAAGCGAAATTGAGGGCGAGAGCGAACGCGAGAGCGAGGAGTCAGTCCTCGCGGCGGAGTCGCGCGACGACGAAGTCGCGCTCTAGCTCGCCGAGGAACTCGCCGAGTCGCGGCCCCTGTTCGGCGTCGAAGAACAGCCGGTAGCCGGCGGCGAAGAAGTCGCCCATCTCGATGTCGTGGCGGCGCGCAGTCTCGTAGATTTCGCCCTGAATCGCCTCGCCGTCGTGGCCCTCGGTGACGAACTCCGCGAGGTCGTCGAGGGCGGCCTCGACCGCGGGCGCGAAGTCGAACTCGGGGAGGTCGACCTGCAAGCGGTAGTTGTACTGGTTGTCCATCTTCTCGGCCCAGCGGCGGGCGCGTTCGACCCGGTCGAGCGCCTCCTCGACCGCCTCGTCGGGCGTGTCCCCGTCGAAGAAGCCCTCGTTGCGGGCCATCTTGACGCGCAGGTCTTCGTCGTCGGTCATGCCGAGAACGGCCGCGAACGTGTACGGGAGCCGAACCCGGTCCTCGCGGACCTCGTCGACGACGAACGGGTAGGCGCGCTCGGCGAAGCGGGTCAGGCTCTCGTCGTCGACCTCGCCGAAGTAGGCGCGCTCGAAGCGGTCGAAGTCGTCGACGAGCTGGTCGAGTCGCGTGAGGTCGAGGTCGCGGGCCTTCCGCGGGTTGAGCGCGAAGAAATACCGGAGCACCTCGGGTTCGAGCAGGTCGAGCATCTCCGCGACGGTGACGATGTTGCCGGCGGACGACGACAGCGCCTCGCCGTTGAGCGTGAACCACTCGTACACCATCGGCACCGGCGGCTCGATTCCGAGGACGTTCTCGGCGATGTCCTTACCGGAGGGCCACGAACCCTCGGCGTGGTCCTTGCCGAACGGCTCGAAGTCGACGCCGAGGACCTGCCACTGGCCGGGCCACTCGAAGCGCCACGGCAGTTTGCCCTCGCGGAACGTCGCGGTCCCCTCGTGGCCGCAGCCGTCGATGGTGTTGTCGCCGACGGTCATGTCGGTGCAGACGTAGTCGACGGTGCCGGCGTCGAGGTCGATGTCCGTGACCGTCTCCGTGATTTTACCGCACTCGGCGCAGACGGGGTTGAAGGGGACGTAGTCCTCGTCGACCTTCGACTGGTACTTGCCCAGCACCTCGCGGGCGGTGTCGGCGTGTTCGAGGACGTGTTCGACCACGGGGTCGAAGTCGCCGCTCTCGTACAGTTCGGTGTTGGAAATCATCTCCACCGGGACGCCGAGGCGGTCGGCGTCGGCCTTCAGGAGCGCCGCGAAGTGCGCCGCGTACGACTCGGCCTCACCGAACGGGTCTGGAATCGACGTGTACGGCTTGCCGAGGTTGCGGCCGAGCGCGCCGGCGTCGACCTCGCCGAGCCCGACGATGTTGCCGTCGGCGTCCGCGAGCTTTCGCGGGAGCTTCCGGAGGGGGTCCTTGTCGTCGCTGGTGAACACCTGTCGGACCTCGTGGCCGCGCTCGCGGAGCACCTCGGCGACGAAGTAGCCGCGCATAATCTCGTTGAAGTTGCCGAGGTGGGCCACGCCCGAGGGGGAGACGCCGCCCTTGATTACGACCGGATCGTCGGGGTTGCGGGCCTCGATTTCGTCCGCGACCTCGTCGGCCCAGAAGCCGTGGTGGGTGGCGTCGGCATCACCGTCGGCATCGGCGTCGGTCGCGTCCGCGGCGGGGGCGTCGCCGCGGGTGGGGTCGTCGGTCGTCATCTCAGGGAGCCCAGTAGGTGGGTTCGTCGCCGCCCTCGGGGATGATATCGGTGCCCGTGTGCTCGCCGCGGAGGACGGCGGGCGTGATGCGGTCGGGGTCCGTTCCGTCGAGGACGATAGTGCGCATCTTCGCGCGCTCGATAAGCTTCGCGGCGAGGAGGTCGACCGGGGCGGACGACCCGGCGTTCATCTCGATGTCGCCGATGACGTCGACGAGTTCCGCGGCGGTCATCTCCTCGAACTTCGTCGCGTCGGGGTCGCTGTTCGGGTCGGCGCTGAAGACGCCGTCGACGCTGGTCGCGTAGACGAGCAGGTCGGCGTCGACGTATTCTGCGAGCGCGGCCGCGACGGCGTCGGTGGTCTGGCCGGGCATGACGCCGCCCATCACCGAGATGTCGCCGCGCCGGATGGCGTCGCCGGCGTCCTCGTAGTCGTGGGCGACCTTGGGGTCGACCTGCGAGCCGAGCGCCGCGATGAGCAGGCGGGCGTTGATTCTGGTCACGTCGATGCCGATTTGGTCGAGTTGGACCTCGTTCGCGCCGAGGTCGCGGGCAGCGCCGATGTAGTCGCGGGCGACGCCGCCGCCGCCGACGACCGCACCGATTTCGCACCCGTCCCGCGCGAGCGTTTCGACGACGGAGGCGTGACCCTCCACGCGTCGAGCGTCGAGGTCCGGCGCGAGCACGCTTCCGCCGATGGAGATGACGACTCTCATTGCACACGGGTATCCGTGACCGCATCTTAAGGGTTATCAACTGCGAGACGCCCGTGTCGGGGGCTTTAAACCACTCTCGCGGCGACTACCGGTATGCGACTCGTCACCGTGGAGACGGTTACGCTCATCGTCGTCGGCTGGGTGCTCGCGCTCGGCGCGATGCTCGTCCGCCACCGCCGCGACGAGGTCGACCGCCGAACCGTCTTCAACTGGGCGCTGGCGGCCTGTTTTTCGGTCGGCTGGGCGCTCTGGCAGTTCGACACGCTGCCCGCGACCGCCGACACGCCCGTCGGCGCGGCGGCCCCGTGGCTGGCGACGCTCCTCGGACTCGTCGGCGCGGCCGTCGCCGTCCACCTCTACCGGACCCGCCCGCGCTCCGAGGCGCGGGAACCGGAGCCGACGCCCGAGCCCGACGAGGCCGGCACGGAGCAATCTTAAACCGGCGCGGGCCGTCCTTCGGGTATGCACGTCCTCGGAATCGTCGGCGCGGGCGCGACAACGCTCTGCGACCGACTCGCCGCGCAGTTGGACGGCCGCGTCGCCACCGTGGAATCGCTCCCCGAGAGCGCGACCGAACCGGAGTCGACAGACGGCGTCGCCGCAGCCTACGGGCTCTCGCCGGACGGTAACTGGGTCGGGGCCGGCGACGACCGCGACCTCGATGGACTCCTCGACGGCCTCTCGGCCGAGTACGACTACGCGCTCCTCTCGGGGTTCCCCGACGCGCGCGTCCCGACGGTCGCGCTCGCGGGTGCCGACGCGGCGAACGTCGTCGCGGAGGCCGAAACGGCCGACGCCGCGGACGTGGCGTCTCTCGCCGCCGAAATAGACTCCCACGAACCGCACGTCACGCTCGAAACGCTGGTCGAGCGCGCGAAGGCCGACCCGCTGGAAGTGTACGCCGGCGCGATTGCGACGTTCACCGGGCGGGTGCGCGCGAAGGAGTCGGAGGACGACGACCCGACGCTGAGCCTCGAATTCGAGAAGTACGACGGCGTCGCGGAGTCGACGATGGACGCGATTTCCGAGGAACTGGAGGCGCGCGACGGCGTCCTCCGCGTCCTCATGCACCACCGGGTGGGCGTCGTCGAAGACGGCGCGGACATCGTGTTCGTCGTCGTCCTCGCGGGGCACCGCCGAGAGGCGTTCCGGACGGTCGAAGACGGCATCGACCGCCTGAAAGAGGAGGTGCCGATTTTCAAGAAGGAGACGACCACCGACGGGGAGTTCTGGGTCCACGACCGCTGAGACGCCGCGGATAACTCAGGAGATGCGGATAGTCCCGACGGGGCGAAAATCGAGCGATATTTCGGATTTTATTGCCGCAAAATGCGGCGTCAGACGGACGAAAAACGGGGGTATTTACCCACATGAAATCAGTCGTTATTCTCAGAAAGAATCTCTCAAAATCGGTTCTGAAAAATCTAAGCCGATTTCAAAGATTCATAAAATGTACCGTTTGCAACGATTCAGGCTGAAAGCGGCCGAACTAATTCTAACGGACCTCCCTTTATAACAGGTAATGGGGCGATAGGTGGAAGTGAGGTGTACCAGATGAGCGCAACAGTACCCCCCTCCACCGACGATAGCTCCAAGGAAGACCGCCTCAAGCAGTACCTGCTCGACCGTGCGAAAGACGGCGAGATGTACTTCAAGAGCAAATTCATCGCCGACGACGTCGGCCTGTCTCCCAAGGAAATCGGCGCCCTGATGGTCAAGCTCCGCGACTCCGCGACGGACCTGACCATCGAGAAGTGGTCGTACACGAGCGCGACCACGTGGCGCGTCGAGACCGCCTGAGAGCACGCACTGCCCGCCCCGACCGACGCCAGCGCCAGGACGGCGCGCACCGCCCGGTCCCCGGACGAAAGAACCCGGCCCCGCGACAGCCCCCGATAGCCCCTAATGACCCCGTGACAACCCCGCCAAGCGCGCTCGGAACCCGAACCGAGACGCGACTCGACAGCCCTTCGCGATTCGTGACCCCGGCGAATTGACCCCCCTCCCCAGGGCGCAGCGACCCGAACTCACGACGCGACCCCGGAACGCCCTCCCCCGCACGCCCCCGCCGACGACCGCCCGACCCGCGAACCAACCCGACCCGCGAACCAACCCGACCCACGAACCAACCCGACCCACGAACCAACCCGACCCGCGAACCAACCACACTTTCTGCCTTCGCGTGCCGCTTCGACGCACCCCACACGGCCGGAGCGGCGGGTCTCTCGCGCCGTCGTCGCCCGGTCGGGTCAGGCCTCCGTCACGGGATTTATGCACGTCGCCCGCATACTGCACGCCGATGGAACAGTCCGAATCGGCGGACGGACCGCCGGTGGAGGCACTTCGCGCCGTCTTCGACGTTCACGAGGTGCGGTCAGACGGTCGCCGACGTATCTACTACGGCGAGTCGCTCGTCCCCGAGCAGATGCTCGTCCGCGAAATCTGGTCGGCGTTCCGGGGGGCCGGCTACGACGTGGAAGCGCAGGTGTCCGGGCTCGGAGAGACCGACGTGGTCATCGTCGAACCGACCTCGCAGGGCGTCGAGGAAATCCCGTGGAAGAACATCACGCTGTTCGCGCTGACGATTCTCTCGACGCTGTTCGTCGGCGCGCACGCGTGGTACTACATCCCTCTGTCGGACATCGTCGCGAACCCGCTCGTGATGCTTCGGGCGTGGCCCTTCACCGCCGCCGTCCTCGGCGTCCTGTCGGTCCACGAACTCGGCCACTACGCGGTCGGCCGATACCACGGCGTCAACGTCTCGCTTCCCTACCTCATCCCGTTTATCTTCCCGTTCGGCACGCTCGGTGCCATCATCCGTATGCGCGGACAGATGCCCGACCGGAAGACGCTGTTCGACATCGGCGTCGCCGGCCCGCTGGCCGGGCTCTGTGCGACTATCGTCGTCACCGTCATCGGCCTCTCGCTCGAGCCGATGACCGTCCCGGCCGAGGTCCTGACCCGGTCCGGAGACATGATCGTGTTCAACAATCCGCCGCTCCTCGACGCCATCGCGACCGTGCTCGGTCGCCCGACCGAGTACGCCGACCCCCGGACCGTCGTCCACCCCGTCGTCATCGGCGGCTGGGTCGGGATGTTCTTCACCGTCCTCAATCTGCTCCCGGTCGGCCAGCTCGACGGCGGCCACATGGTCCGGGCGATGCTCGGGGAGCGCCAGGAATCGCTCGCGGCGGCCGTCCCGCTCGTCCTGTTCAGCATCGCCGGCTACCTCCACTACGTCCGCGGTCTCGGGCTCAACCAGTCCGTCGGCCTGTGGTTCTTCTGGGGCCTGATGTCGACGTTCATCGCCTACAACGGCCCGGCGAAGCCGATAGACGAGACGCCGCTCGGACCGGCACGGATGGCCGTCGGCCTCGTTACGTTCGCCCTCGGCGCGGCGTGTTTCCTCCTCGTGCCGATTCAGGTCATTCCGGGATAGCCCGCGAGTCGCGGAGTAGAGCGGTTTCGACCCTGTGAAACCGCCCAACGAGACTGTGGCGTCCGTCGGACAGCATGATTTTCAGTAGACAGTTTCAACGGCACCTATGAATAGAATCGAACTCTATCACGTCGTCGGACTGTTCCTTTTGGCGATGATGACACTAACGACCGATTTCTCCGGGTTCACGTTCCCAGCGAGCATATTCAGCGGCCTCGCGCAGATTGTCTCATACGCGGTGATGGTCGTTGCTCCATCGTACGTTCTCGCAGACACCGTGGTTCACCTGACCGGCAGTTAGTTCGGTGTCCGCGGCTTCACCGACCAGCCGGCAACTAGACTGCCAATGCCGCCGGCTATTCGTCGCCGCCGTGGGTGTAACCGCGGTCCGGAACGGCCTCGCCGTCGGCGACGACGGCCTCGGCGGATTCCGATTCCTCGACGACGTTCCCGACCACCGTGAGCGGTACGTCGGTCGCCTCGCGGGCGGCGTCGAGCGCCGACTCGGGGAGCGTACAGACGAGTTCGAAGTCCTCGCCGAAGAACGCCGCGAGGTCGCGTCTGTCGTCGGAATCGGTCGCGACTTCGTCGACGGCGTCGTGGACCGGGAGCGCGTCGAAGTCGAGTTCGAACCCGCAGCCGCTCGCCTCCGCGAGCTGGTGGACCGACCGGGCGAGGCCGTCGCTCGAATCCATCATCGCCGTGGCCGACCCGCGGAGGGCGACGCCCGCGGCGACGCGGGGCGTGAACCGGAACAGGTCGTTCGCGCGGACGGTCTCGCCCGCTTCGAACAGGCGGACGGCGGCGGCAGACCTGCCGAGTTCGCCCGTGACGCAGAGCAGGTCGCCCGGGACCGCGCCCGAGCGGCGAACCGGGTCGTCGGTGCGGCCGATGGCCGTCGTCGCCGTGGTGAACTCCCGGTGGGTGTCGAGGTCGCCGCCGACGTACGCCGCGCCGACCGCCTCGCAGACGTCCCGCGCGCCCCGGACGAAATCCCCGAGTTCAGTCTCGTCGAGTTCGACGGCGGCGTAGGCGGCGACGGCGCAGGTGGCGCTCGCGCCCATCGCGGCCACGTCCGACAGCGACGCGCCGACGGCCCGCCAGCCGGCGGTGTAGCGGGTCGTCCCCGCGGGGAAGTCCGTCGTCTCGTGGAGCATATCGGTCGTGACGACGAGGTCGTCGACGACGGCGGCGTCGTCGCCGGCGTCCGGCAGGTCCGCGGCGAGCAGTCTGAGGGCGGCGCGCTCGTCCATAGCCGAACGTGTCGGGCGGAGCGGAAATGTCCATCTATCCGCCAGCGAGCGGCGGGGCGGGCCGCGAGTCGGTGACGGCGGCGACCCGGGACCTGTTTGTCCGCCGTCGAATCCGGTGACTTAATGCCCGTCGTAGACGCATCCCCAGCAAATGGCCCGCGAGAACCTCCGCGCGACGGTGCTCGGTTTCGCAGCGGCAATCGCCGTCTTCGCCGTCCTGTTCTACTTCGCGGGCGTGGACGAACTCGTCGACCGGGTGACGATGGCCGAGCCGACCTACCTGGCCGCCATCCTCGTCATCACGCTCGTGTGGCTCGTCTCGTGGGGGGCATCGCTGAAGACCGTCCTCGGCGTGCTCGGCGTGGACGTCTCGCTCGTCCGCTCGTTTCTCATCTTCACGGGCGCGACGTTCTCGAACAACATCACCCCGTTCGGGCAGGCGGGCGGCGAGCCCGTGACCGCGCTGCTCATCTCCCGGAGCGCCGACACCGAGTACGAGACCGGGCTGGCGGCCATCGCCAGCGTGGACACCATCAACTTCGTCCCCTCGATTACCATCGCGCTCATCGGCGCGGGCTACTACGCCACGGAGGTGACGCTCGGCCGCAACCTCGAAATCGCGCTCGTCGCCGTGGTCGGCCTCGCGGTCGGCGTGCCGGCGGCCGTCTACACCGCGTGGAAACGCCGCTACGACCTCGAACGCCGGCTCATCGGCGCGCTGACGCCGGTTATCCGAACCATCTCGCGGTACGTCCCGCGGGTATCGGTGCCGTCGAACGACGGCATCGAGCGCCGCATCAACGGCTTTTTCCGCTCCATCGAGCGCGTCGGCCGGAACCCGCGGGGGCTGGCGGTCGCACTCGGTCTGTCGGGAATCGGATGGTGCTGCCAGATGGTCGCGCTCTGGGTTGCGTTCCACGCTATCGGCGCGCCCATCGCCTTCTCCATCGCGCTGTTCGTCGTCCCCATCGGGGCGATAGCCGGCGTGACGCCGCTTCCCGGCGGCGCTGGCGGCATCGAGTGGACGCTCGCCATCCTCGTCGCGGCCGCGAGCTCCGCCGTCTCGTTCGACGTGGCGACCGCGGGCGTCGTCGTCTTCCGCGGGTTCATCTACTGGGTGCCCGTCGTCCTCGGCGGCCTCGTGATGAGCACGGAGAGCGCGCGCGGGTGGCGGTCCTGACGGCGCGATACGGGCTGTCACCCCGGCGCACGCCGGTCGGGGCGCAGGAGCCTCCAACCGCCCGTATCGGGCGAATACGATGCCTTTAAACGCCGCGATTATGAACCAATAGCCATGGTAACCATCTATGACGTCCCGGCGGACGCCCTCATCGAGGAGGTCGCCGGACGACTCGAGGACCGTATCGAGCAACCCGACTGGATGGCCTTCGCGAAGAGCGGCCAGACCCGCGAGCTCCCGCCCCAGCAGGACGACTTCTGGTACGTCCGCGGCGCGAGCCTGCTCCGCAAGGTCGCCATGAACGGCCCCGTCGGCGTCGACCGTCTCTCGACCGAGTACGGCGGCCTCAAGCGCGGCTCCAACCGATACAGCGTCTCCGGTGCGCACAGCGACGCCGGCAGCAAGAACATCATCCGCACGCTCCTCCAGCAGCTCGAAGAAGAGGGCCTCGTCGAGACCGCCAAGGGCGAGGGTCGCCGCATCACCGCCGAGGGGACGAGCTTCCTCGACAACGCCGCGTCCGACGTGCTGTCCGACCTCGACCGTCCGGAACTCGAACGCTACGCGTAGAGCCGCCGACACACACCGAGAGTTCTTCTTCGACCGCCGAGTCCCCCAGAGCCGTCGGTATGCGGGTCCGTAATGGTTTTCAGACATCGGACCGTGCGCTAGGGTATGAGTGGCAGTCCCGACGATGAGCGACTGGAGGAGCTTCGAAAGAAGAAGATGCAGGAACTCCAAGAACAGCGGGGCGGCGGCGGACAGGGCTCCGCGGAGCAACAGCAGGCCGAGGAGGCCCAACAGCGCGCCGAACAGCAGAAACAGGCGCTTCTCAAACAGCATCTGACCGACGAGGCCCGCCAGCGCCTCAACGCCGTGCAGATGTCCAAGCCGGACTTCGCGGAGCAGGTCGAACGCCAAATCGTCGCCCTCGCCCAGAGCGGGCGCATTCAGGGCCGCATCGACGACGACAAGATGAAGGCGCTCCTGAAGGAGCTGCAGCCCGAGTCGAAGAGCTTCAACATCCGCCGCCGGTAAGACGTGGAACTCGCGCTCCTCTACAGCGGCGGCAAGGACTCCTCGCTCGCCGCGCTGCTTCTCGACACCTTCTACGACGTGACGCTCGTGACCGCCCACTTCGGAGTCACGGAAGACTGGACGCACGCCCGCGACGCGGCGGCCGAACTCGGCTACGCCTTCGAGACGCTGGAGCTCGACCGCGAGGTCGCGGCGGCGGCGACCGCCCGGATGGTCGAAGACGGCTACCCCCGCGGCGGCATCCAACACGTCCACGAACACGCGCTCGAAGCGGTCTGCGGCCTCGACTTCGACGCCGTCGCTGACGGCACCCGCCGCGACGACCGCGTCCCTTCGATTTCGCGGGCGCAGGCCCAGAGCCTCGAAGACCGCCACGGCGTCGATTACCTCTCGCCGCTTTCGGGGTTCGGCCGCGGCGCGGTCGACCGCCTCGTCGAGTCGCATCTCGACGTGGAGACCGGCCCGTCCGAGGAGATTCCGAAGGCCGACTACGAGGGCGAACTCCGCCACCTCATCGCCGCCGAACACGGGCAGGCGGCGGTCGACGAGGTGTTCCCGGACCACGTCCAGAGCTACGTCCACGGCCGGCGCTGAGGGCGGCCCCCGCGTTCTGACGCCGTCCCGGCCACCCGCTCCCCCGGCGCGCCCCCGGTTCGTACCGCGTCGTTTTTCACGCCGCCGCGCGCCGGGTGAGTCATGGACCCCGGCATCGCCTACTCCGTTCTCGCCGCGTTCGTCTGGGGCGTCTACATCTTCGCCCTGAAGCGGTACTTCCCGGGCTACTCCGGGGCGGTTCTCACGGTCGTCGTCAACGCCTTCGCCGTCCTCCTGTACCTCCCGGTCACGGCGGTGACGTACGACCCCGCGGCAGTCCCCTCGCTGGCCGAACTCGGCGCGACGGGCGTCGGAATCGTCGCCGGTACGGCCGCTCTCGTCGGCGTCGCGCTCATCCTGTTCGTCGACGCCCTCGAAGCCGGCGACGTGTCCTACGTCGCGCCCATCAACAAGCTCGTCCCGGTGTTCGTCCTCCCCATCGAAATCCTGTTTCTGAACCAGTTTCTGACCGGGCTGCAGGTGCTCGGCGTCGCGGTCGCCACCGTCGCCGTCTACGTCGCGAACTACGAGGGCGGGGCGTTCCTCGACCCGCTTCGGCGCGCCGTCCGGTCGCGGCCCGCCCAACTCGCGCTCGCCAGCGCGGCCTGTTACGCCGTCAGCGACGTGGGCAAACGCGTCGCCCTGCAGGAACTCGGCATTCCGACGAGCGTGTTCGTCCCGGTGCTGTTCGTCGGCGCGGCGCTCGCCGTCCTGCCCGTCGCGGTCCGCGACTGGCCGGGCGTCCGCGGCGACCTCCCGAAGTTCGCCGCGGCGGGCGCGCTCGTCGCCGTCGGCGAACACGTCACCTCGACGGCCTTCGGGCTGGTGCCGGCGAGCGTCGCCTCGCCCATCGTCAACACGCAGGCCATCGTCGCCGTCGTCCTCGGCGGGGTCGTCCTCCGGGAGGCGCGGTTCGGCACGCGCCTCGTCGCCGCCGTCCTCGCGGTCGCCGGCGTCTCGCTCATCGCCCTCGGCGACGCGGCGGCGCTCCGCGCCCTCGTCGGGTAGTCGCCGTCGCCCCGAACAACAGGTTTCAAGCGCGACCTGCGCCAACCAACGCCCATGTACGACCGACTCAAGGGATTTCGTGACTTCTACCCCGGCGAGATGTCGGCCCGGCGCGAGGTCGTCGACACCGTCGAGACCGCCGCCGCTCGCTACGGCTTCCGCGAAATCGGGACGCCCCACCTCGAACGGACCCAGATGTACGTCGACAAGTCCGGCGAGGAAATCGTCGAGGAGCTGTACGCCTTCGAGGACAAAGGCGGCCGCGAGGTCGCGCTCACGCCCGAACTGACGCCGACGGTCGCCCGGATGGTCGTCGCCAAACAGCAGGCGCTGTCGAAGCCAATCAAGTGGGTCTCGACCCGACCCTTCTGGCGCTACGAGCAGGTCCAGCAGGGTCGCTTCCGCGAGTTCTACCAGACCAACGCCGACATCTTCGGCTCCTCGGAGCCGGAGGCCGACGCCGAGATTCTGGCCTTCTGCGCCGACGCGCTGACCGACCTCGGCCTCACGGCCGACGACTTCGAGTTCCGCGTCTCCCACCGCGACATCCTCGGCGGCCTGCTCCGGTCGTTCGACGCCGACGTGGACGTCGCCGGCGCGGTCCGCGCCGTCGACAAGTCCGAGAAGGTCGAGCGCGCGGAGTACCTCGGCCTCCTCTCCGACGCCGGCCTCTCGTACGACCAAGCCGGCGAGTTCGCAGACCTCATCGAGCGCGGCGACCTCGACGAAATCGCGGCGTTCGGCGGCGACGACGTCGAAGCCGCGGTCGAGAACCTCCGGAACGTCCTCGCCGCCGCCGACGACTTCGGCGCGGGCGAGTTCTGCGAGGTGTCGCTTTCGACCGCCCGCGGGCTGGACTACTACACCGGCGTCGTCTTCGAGTGCTTCGACTCCACGGGCGACGTGTCGCGGGCGACGTTCGGCGGCGGCCGCTACGACGACCTCATCGAGTCGTTCGGCGGCCAGCCCACCCCCGCCGTCGGCGTCGGTATCGGCGGCGCGACGCTCCAACTGCTCTGCCAGCGCGCCGGCGTCTGGCCCGACGAGGAGCTGGCGACCGACTACTACCTCCTCACCGTCGGTGACACCCGCGGCGTCGCCTCCGACATCGCCCGCGACCTCCGCGCGGCGGGCAACGTCGTCGAGGTCGACGTGTCCGACCGGAGCTTCGGCGCGCAGATGTCCTACGCCGACTCCGTCAACGCCGACACGGTCGTCATCGTCGGCGAGCGCGACCTCGAAAACGGCGAGGTGACCGTCAAGGACATGGCGAGCGGCGACCAGACCACCGTCGCCGTCGACGACTTCCCCGGCGACCGCGACGCACCGACCTACGAGGATTACGAGTAGGCCGACGCAAGCCGTTCCGTTCCCGAACGCCCCCATCGCCGCCGCGATTCCCGCGCCCCGATACCGGCGCGCGCCCTTTTGTTTCCGCCCGTCGTACGGGCGAGCGACATGTACGACAGGATTCTCGTCCCGCTGGATGGTAGCGGCCCCGCCGACGAGGCGCTCGACCGCGCCATCGACCTCGCGGCGGCGACGGACGCGACGCTGTACGCGCTGTACGTCGTCGACGAGCGCGCCCTCCACGCGACCCAACTCGACGCCGGCGGCCTCGTCCGCGCCTACGAGGAGGAAGGCGAGCGCATCGTCTCCGAGGTCGTCGAGGCGGCCGACCCGGTCGGCGTCGAGGTCGTCACGGCCGTCGAACACGGCTCGCCGCACCGGGCGATTCTCCGGTACGCCGAGGAGGTCGACGCCGACCTCATCGTGATGGGCACCCACGGCCGCCGCGGCATCGAACGCTACCTGCTCGGGAGCGTCACCGAGCGCGTGCTTCGACTGGCCGACGTGCCGGTGCTCTCCGTCCGCAGCGAGGACTCGCCGGTCGAAGACGAGTGAGCGAGATGGAGTGAACCGCGCCGCGACGGCGCGGGTGGCGTCGGTTAAGTAGTCCGCCGGGCAAGCACCCGGCATGCGCGCCTTCCGCGTCGCCTACGACGGACGCCCGTACCACGGGTTCCAGCGACAGCCGGACGTGCCGACCGTCGAGGACGCCCTCTTCGACGCCTGCCGCGCGCTCGGCGTCTGCGACGACGACGAGGAACCGACCGGCTACGCCGCCGCCGGACGGACCGACGCGGGCGTCTCCGCGCTCGCCCAGACCGTCGCCTTCGACTGTCCCGACTGGTGTACGCCGCGGGCGCTGAACTCGGAGCTCCCGGGGACGGTCCGGGCGTGGGCCGCCGCCGACGCCCCCGACGACTTCCACGCCCGGCACCGGCCGGCCCGCCGCGAGTACGTCTACGACCTCCACGCCCCGAGCGACGGCTTCGACGACGACCGGGCGAAAGCCGCCTTCGACGCCTGCCGCGGCGACCACGATTTCCACAACCTCACGCCCGACGACCACGGAACGGTTCGGACCATCGACGGCGACCTGACCCGCGACGGCGACTTCCTCCTCGTGCGCGTCGAGGCCGGCGGCTTCGCCCGCGAACTCGTCCGCCGACTCATCTCGCTCGTCCGCGCCGTCGGGTCGGGCGCGGCCCCGCTTTCGAAGGTGGACGACGCGCTCGGTCCCGACCACCTCGACGGCCCCGAGGGCATCGCACCCGCGCCGCCGACGCCCCTCCTTCTCACGGCGGTCGACTACCCGGAAGTCGAGTTCGACGTGGACGCGATGGCCGCCGAGAGCGCCGCGGCGGCGTTCGAAGAGCGGGCGCTGGCGGACCGCATCGGCTGGCGTGTCGGCTCGCGCATCCGCGAGGGAGTCGAGCGGGCGGGCGATGCTAGACGCGTCGGCGACGGCGAAGACCGCGGTTGACCGACGCGTGAGGGGTCAATAGCTCTCCGGAGCGGTTGGGGTCGCACATAGCAACGTTATCGTCGGTCGAGGCCGAACGGTTCGACCATGTGCTACGACGCTGTCATCTTCGACAACGACGGCGTGCTGACGAAGCCGACGCTGCTCGAAGTCCAGCGGGAGGCGGTCAGGCGGGCGTTCGACGAGTTCGACGTGGAGCCGACGACCGAGACGGTCGACGGCGTCATCAACGGCGGCCTCACGCACCTGCGCCGCATCTGCGCGGTCCACGACGTGCCGGTCGACGACTTTTGGTCGCGCCACGAGACCCACGCCGCGGCGACCCAGCGGGCGTGTCTGGAAAACGGGACGAAGCCGCTGTACGACGACGTTGTCGCCCTCGACGACATCGACCACCCGCTGGCGGTCGTGAGCAACAACCAACACGCGACCATCGAGCACATTCTGGACGTGTTCGACATCGGCGACCGCTTCGAGGTGGCCTACGGCCGCGACCCGACCGTCGAGGGCGCGCGGGTGAAGAAGCCGGACCCGCACTACATCGAGCGCGCCATGGGCGAACTCGGCGTCGATTCGGCGCTCTACGTCGGTGACAGCAACGTCGACGTGGTCGCGGCCGACCGCGCCGGCATCGACTCGGCGTTCATCCGCCGACCGCACCGCGACGGCTACCAGTTGGCCGCCGAGCCGACCTACGAACTCGACTCGCTTGACGAACTGCTCGCGGTGTGCTGACGCCCGGAGGACCGACTTCTCCCCCCGGCCCCGTTCCGCGTTCCCACGGCTGCCCCGTCCCACGTATCGACCAATAGACACATCACGCGGCTCGCAGTCGGCTCATACATGGACCGACCCACCGCGTGGGACGCCACCCTCCGCATCGTCTTCGGCCTGTTTATCATCGGCGTCGGCAACGCAGTCGGCGGCTTTCTCGCCGGCATGACGGGTATCGCCGGCCTCGCGCTCTACCTCCTCGTGGCCGTGCCGACGTTCGTCTACGGGATGTTCCACGTCGTCATCGGGGCCGGGATGGTCGTCGAGGCCGCGACCGAAAGCGCGCTCGAAGCGGCGGACCTGACGGTCGAAGTCAGCGACGCCGACGACGGCGGCGAGAGGTCCGAGCCGGCCGAAGACGACTGAGCGGCGCTACTCCCAGCCGTCGGGCCAGATGCCCGCGGCCTTCATTCCCGTCTCGAAGTCGGCGTCGCGGAACGCCGCGGCGAGTTCGTCGTCGTCGAGGCGTGGAACCTCCCCGTCGGCGGCGGTCGCGGCGAGTTCGCGGACGATGAGCGCGGTCAACATCCCGTGTTCGCGGACGTTTCTGTCGTCGACCTTGTCGCGGGTGTCGGCGTGGGTGTGGCCCCAGCCGCGGCCGCGCTCGCCGCTTTCGCTCCTGAGTTGGAGCGCCGGGACGCCGGCGCGGACGAACGGCCACTGGTCGCTGAACGGGTGCGGTTCGGGTTCGATGTCGACCGGGTGGCGCGTCTCGTTGCCGACGCGGGTCGCCACCGCGGCGGTCGCCTCCGAGGTGTGGCTGTGGGCGACGAGGTCGCGGAACCGACCCGCGCCGTCGACGTTGACGACGGCGGCGACGCGGTCGAGGTCGAGGCGGTCCGCGAGGTGTTCGGAGCCGGTTAGCCCCAGTTCCTCCGCGCCGACGCCGACGACGCGCACGCCGAGAGCGAGGTCCATCTCGGCGAGGAGTCGCGCCGCGGTGACGACGACCGCGATGCCGCAGCCGTTGTCGAGCGCGCCTTCAGCGATATCGTGGGCGTCGAAGTGGGCGCACAGGAGGAGTTCGCGGTCGGTGTCGGGGCCGACGCGACCCTCGACGTTCCGGCTCTCGCCGGGCGTCGTCTCGGCGTCGACCGCGAGGGTCGCTTCGCCGCCGCGGGCCGCGTAGTCGGTCAGCCACGACCCGGTTTCGGCGCTCACGCCGACCGCGGGGGCGGCGGCTTCCTCGTCGTAGCGGAGCGCCCCGGTCGGCGGGAGTTGGCCGGGGACGTGGTTGACGAAGACGAAGCCGACCGCGCCGGCGTCGATTGCGTAGTTGAACTTCTCCATCCGGTGGACGAACCGGCCGCCTGCGGGGGTGGTCGTGCTGGCGACGGCGAGCGCGCCGTCCACGTCGGCGGCGTCGATTTCGCTCGGCGTGCCGTAGCCGACATCGACCAGCGGGCCGGAGACGGTCGCCGGGGGAGCGTACGGAAGCGCGACGGCCTCGAAGCGCCGTTCGTCGGGTGCGGTGAGGTCGAGCGTCGTGTCACCGCGGGTCCAGCGCGCCATCTCGAAGGGGTCGAACTCGACGCGCCGGACGCCCGCGTCGGTGAGGGCGTCGGCGACGAGCGTGCTCGCGCGGCGGTCGCCCGGTCCGCCGGCCATCCGGTCGCCGATGGCGGTCAAATCGGTGAGGAACGCCCACGGGCGGTCGTCGACCCACGTCCGGGCGAACGCCTCGCGGACCGCGGGAGAGAGGTCGTCCATGGCAGTTCCACACGCCCGCCGGTCAAAGTGGTTTGCGCCGCCGGGGGCCGCGTCGACTCGGGCGACCCGCCGCGGTCGGAGTCGGGGTCGGTGTCGGATGCCGAAAATCGCCCACAACATCTAACTCAGTTGACGTGGTACGCACGACCGCCATGCCTACGTGTCAGAACTGCGATTCTTTCGTTACGGAAGGTTACGTCAGGGTGTTCGCCCCGGAGGGCATGGACGCCCCCCGCGTCTGTCCGCACTGTGAGGACTTAGTCCGGGACGGCTCGCAGGTCCGAGAAGCGAGAGCGACCCGACACTAACCGCGGCGCGACCGCCCTCCTCGACCCCGCGTTTCCCGTCGATTGATAAGGCTTACCAGCCGCGCGCGCGTCAAATTACCCGACATGAGTTCGGTTCCCGAGCGGAGCGACATCGACGAGGAGTACAAGTGGGACCTCGACAGCATCTACGCCTCCGACGAGGAGTGGGAGGAAGCGTACGAGGACGTCGCAGAGCGCGTTCCCGAACTGGCGGGCTACGAGGGCCGCGCCACCGAGGACCCCGAGACGCTCCTCGAACTCCTCGAGACGATGGAGGAGGTGCTCCGCGAGGTGTCGATGGTCGTCTCCTACGCGAACCTCCGCAGTAGCCAGGACACCCGGAACCAGGAGTACCAGGCGCAGGCCGGCCGCGCGGAGGCGCTCGCGTCGAGAGCCCGGAGCGCGGTCAGCTACCTCGACCCCGAACTGCAGGCACTCGGCCGCGACGGCGTCGACGAGTTCGTCGAGGCAGAGCCCGAGCTGGCGGCCTACGAGCACTACTTCGACGACGTGCTCCGGACGAAGGAACACACCCGCTCCGCGGAGGTCGAGGAAGTCCTCGCCGACCTCTCGGACGTGACCGGCGCGTCGAGCGACATCTACTCGATGCTCGCCAACGCCGACCTGGAGTTCCCGACCGTCGAACAGCCCGACGGCACGTCGGTCGAAATCACGCAGGGTAACTTCACGAAACTCCAGAAACACCCCGACCGCGAGTTCCGCCGGACCGTCCACGAGGAGTTCTACGACCGCTGGGCCGACGTTCGCAACGCCGTCGGCACCTCGCTGAAAAACAGCGTCAAGAAGGACGTGAAGACCGCGCGCATCCGCGACTACGAGACCGCTCGCGAATCCGCCCTCGACGGCCCCAACGTCCCCGTCGAGGTGTACGACAACTTACTCGACACCGTCCGCGACAACCTCGACCACCTCCACCGCCACGCCGAGTTGAAACGGGAGGCCATCGGCGCGGACGAACTCAAGATGTGGGACCTGTACGTCTCTCTCACCGGCGACCACGGCCCCGAGATTCCGTACGAGCAGGCGAAGGAGTACATCGTCGAGGCCGTCGAACCGCTCGGCGAGGCGTATCAACGGCGGATGGCCGAGGGCCTCGAGGACCGCTGGGTCGACGTGTACGAGAACCGCGGCAAGCGCTCCGGGGCGTACTCCGCGGGCACCTACGACACCCAGCCGTTCATCATGATGAACTACCAGGACGACGCGGCGTCGATGTTCACGCTCGCCCACGAACTGGGCCACTCGATGCACTCCGAGCTCGCCAACGACGCCCAGCCGTGGCACGACGCGAGCTACGACATCTTCACCGCCGAGGTCGCCTCCACGGTCAACGAGACGCTCCTCACCGAGTACCTCTTGGAGAACGTCGACGACGACGAACTCCGGACGCACGTCCTCGACGAGTACCTCGAACGGTTCCGCTCGACGCTGTTCCGCCAGACGATGTTCGCGGATTTCGAACTCCAGATTCACGAGATAATCGAGAACGACGGCGCGCTCACGCCCGACCGCTTCGACGAGCTGTACGGCGACCTGAAGGCGACGTACTACGAGCCCGCGGCGACCGACGACCGCATCGCCCGCGAGTGGGAGCGGATTCCGCACTTCTACTACAACTACTACGTCTACCAGTACGCGACGGGTATCTCCGCGGCGGCGGCCATCGTCGAGCGCATCCGCGAGGAGGGCGAGTCGGCCGCGGCGGACTACCGCGAGGCACTCGCGCTCGGCGGCAGCGAGTACCCCCTCGACGTGCTCCGAACCGCCGGCGTCGACATGACCGAGCCCGAACCCATCGAAGACGCGATGTCGGTGTACGCCGAGTTCCTCGACGAGGCCGCGACGCTCCTCGACCTCGAATAGGCGAAAAATCGCAGGCCGGGCTCAGCCGACCTGTCGTTGAATATCCCGCCTGCAATCGACGGTGATTGCGTGGGAAGCGTCGGATTCACTCCCGCCCTAAGGGGCGGGGTGCTCTCCTGATAGAAAGATACCCTCACAAAGTGTCAGTTTGACAAGAACGACGGCCACGGAGTGGAAGTAGCCAACGCAATTGCAACACGGCTTGGTGAAGCTATCACTCGGAGACGTAGGAATCAGAGAGCCGCGTCACTCCGCACGAACCTCGTCGCAGAAACGGGCTGGGAGGGACTTGAACCCCCGACCGTCTGGTTAAAAGCCAGACGCTCTGCCTAACTGAGCTACCAGCCCTCGGAGTTTCTTTAAATGGGGATACTGATAAGCGTTTATTTTCGTTGCCCCCACCTGCTTTGTACCCCGTTCCCGTCCCCCACAATATGGACCTGCGCGACTTCGTGGACACGCTACTCCGGTTCGAGAGCGTCGCCCGCGCCGAAGCACCGGCCCAGCAGTGGGTCAAAAACCGCCTGCACGACTTCGGGTTCGAGACCTCCGAGTGGACCGCCGACCCGGCGCGTCTGTCCGAACACCCGTCGTTCCCGGACGACCCCGACGACATCGACACCGCGAACCGCCCGAGCGTCGCCGGCGTGGTCGAGTTCGGCGACCCCGACGCGGGTCGGACCATCGTCCTCAACGGCCACGTCGACGTGGTACCAGCCGACAGAGAACTGTGGTCCCACGACCCGTATTTGCCCGACTGGGACGACGACGCCGGCACCGTCAGCGCCCGGGGCGCGGCCGACATGAAAGCGGGGTTCGCGGCGTGCGTCTTCGCCGCGCTCGACCTCCGGGACGCCGCGGCGGCGGGCGATGTTGCCCTCGACGGGCGGGTCGTGGTCGAGAGCGTCGCCGGCGAGGAAGACGGCGGTATCGGGGCCGCGGCGGCCGCGCTCGACAACCCCTATTCCTTCGAGCGGGACGCCGCGGTCGTCTCCGAACCGACGCGGCTCAAGCCGGTCGTCGCCACCGAGGGGTCGGTGATGAAGCGCCTCCACCTGACCGGGCGGACGGCGCACGCGGCCTCGCGGTGGCGCGGAGTGGACGTCATCGAGAAGTTCGAGGCGATTCGGGCGGCGTTTTTCGACCTCGAAGCGGAGCGGACCGACGCGGTCGAGCACCCGCGTTTCGACTACCCGATTCCGTGGCCCGTCTGCGTCGGCCGCGTCGAGGCGGGAACGTGGGCGTCGAGCGTCGCGGGGACGCTCACCGCGGAGTGGCGACTCGGCGTCGCGCCGGGCGAGACGGTCGAAGAGGTCGAAGCCGCGTTCGAGGAACGGCTGGCGCGCGTCGCCGCCGACGACGAGTGGCTCTCGGCGCACCCGCCGGCGTTCGAGCGGTTTTCGGTGCAGTTCGAGCCGGCGGAAATCGACGCCGACGAGCCGGTCGTGGAGTCGTTGCGCGCGGCGCTCCGGGCCGACGGCCGCGACGACGAGCCGGTCGGCGCGACCTACGGGGCGGACTCGCGGCACTACGTCGAGGCGGGGATTCCGACGGTACTGTTCGGCCCGGGCGACATCGACCAGGCGCACTTTCCGGACGAGACCGTCGAATGGGCGGAAGTCGAGGTGGCGCGCGAGGTGATTCGGGAGACGGCGACGCGGTTCCTTCAGTCGAGGTAGTCGTCGAGCGCGTCGGCGACAACGTCGCCGGGCGGCGTGTCTTCGAGCGAGGCGCGGCGGCGGAGTTCGAGGTACACGTCGGCCGGCAGCGTCACGTCGAGCCGGCCGATGTCGACGCCGTGGTCGGCGAGGGCGTCCACGGCCGGCGTGCCGTCGTTGACCTCGCTGGCGAGGCGGCGGACCTCGCGGACGGTCAAGCCGGCGTCGAGCGTCGCCCACGCGAGGTGGAGTCGGGCGTCGCCGGAGACGCGGGCGATGTGCTTTGCGGCCGTGGGCGCGATGCGGCCGCGAGCGACGTGCCGGCGGACCGACTGCGGGAGGTCGTGGACGCGGGCCCACTTGCGGATGAAGGAGACGGACACGTCGCCGCCGGCGCGCTCGGCCGCGCGCTTGTAGGAGCCGACGCCGCGGACGAGCGCGGCGCAGGCGGCAGCCCCGCGGAGCATGAACACGTGGTCGTCGTCGCCGGCGGTGGACTCCGAAAACGAGCGAACCGTTCTGGCGGCCTCGGCGAGGCTGTCGGGGTCGGTGGGGTCGAACCCGACGGCCTCGCGGGCGCGGTCGCCCGTGACGGCGGGGTCGCCGCGGACGACGGGTTCACCGACCGGTTCGCGCCGGTCGGCCGGAACCTCGGTCGTTCGTCGGCGTTCGTCGTTCGTCATCTACGAATCGGTAACGCGTTCGGGCTTAAAAACGTCTCCCCGAGAGGCGAGATTCGCGCGCGAGCGGTCGGGAGGCGGAGTTCGGACGGGCGAGTTCCGGCGGTCGGCGGGCGGGTTACTCCTCGCGAGACTCAGAGAGGTGCGACCAGATTTCGGTGCAGCCCGCGCCGTCTTCGAGGTCTTTGAGGTGGGCCGCGGGGTCTTCGTCGTCCGCCTCGGCGGACGGGTCGGCCTCGGCGTCGGCCTCGCGGTCGAGTTCGGATTCGGGTTCGAGCTCTGCCTCGCCGGTCATGCGTTTCCCTCCCGTGTCGGTTCGAACAGCTCTGGGGCGACGTCGGCGGAGGCGTGTTGTCGGACGGCGGTGCGGTGGTCACTCATCACCACCACGTACCGGTCGAACCCGCATAAGGGAATCCGCACCTGTAATGTGTACCCCCACTCCCGGCTACCGGAACGGGTTGCCCCTACCTCTGACGGCGGATTTCGGCCACAATCGCACGACTACGGTGGAACGACCGCCGAAGCGACCGTCGCGCTCCCCCCGCGGGGATTGCGGGCGCCGTCCCGCATAGGTAGCCGGAGCACGGAGGGTGGGGTATGAGCGTCTCCCTGCGCGTCCTCGACGACGGGGCGTGGGTCTCCGTGAACGACGCCAGAGAAGTGAGCGTGAGCGAGCTCTGGCGGCTCGACGACCCGTCATTCTGTGGGTGCGAGCTTCCCGACTTCGTCGTCGAGAACGTCCTCGATGTCGGCGCGGACGGCAGAACCGTCGCCGCGAAAGTGTACGGCCAGTGCATCGCCTGCGGCCAGACGGGCGTTCCCGGCTGGGTCCCGGTCGGCAGACTCCGCGAGGGAGAATTCGTCGATATCGACCGCGAGCGGGTCGTGCTCCCGGTTCGACGCGGCGACGACGACGAGTAGGCAACATTGTCCTCTTTTGGGCAGCACCGGGAAGGGTTGACGGTACGCTCGGGGCCTTACGTGGGCACGTATATGGATAGTCATACGAATGCCCACGGACGTCGAACGCTGGAAGTCGGAGGTCTACGGTAACGAGATACGAGAGCACCTGCTGGAGTTCGCCGAGCAGGGCTGGGACTCCATCCCGGAAGACGAGCGAGACGCCTGGTTCGAGCGCTTCAAATGGTGGGGGCTGTACCACCAGCGCAACGGCCAGGAGTCGTACTTCATGATGCGCATCGGGACGCCGAACGGCGTGCTGACGCCCGGCCAGACCGAAGTCGTCGCGGAGGTCGCAGACGAGTACGCTCGCGGCCCCGCCGAGAACCCCATCTTCGGCAACGGCTACGTCGACTGGACGACCCGCCAGTCGATTCAGCTCCACTGGATTAAGCTGGAGGACATCCCGGAAATCTTCGACAAGCTCGAATCGGTCGGGCTGTCGACCCAGCAGGCCTGCGGTGACTCGTGGCGCAACATCGTCGGCTGTCCCGTCGCCGGCAAGGACAAACACGAGCACGTCGACGCGCTCCCCGTCGCGATGGAGCTCAACGAGACGTTCAAGGGCAACGACGACCACTCGAACCTCCCGCGCAAGTGGAAGGTCTCCGTCACCGGCTGCCGCGAGGGCTGCGGTCAGGGCGACATCAACGACCTCGCGCTCGAACCCGCGACCAAGGAGATAGACGGCGAGGAGACGAAGGGCTTCAACATCCGCATCGGCGGCGGCCTCTCGCGGAACGAGCCGCGGCTCGCCCGCGACATCGACGTGTTCGTGACGCCCGAGCAGGCGGCCGAGGTCTCTGGAGCCATCTCCGCGCTGTTCCGCGAGAACGGCGACCGCGACAACCGCTACAACGCTCGCATCAAGTTCCTGATGGACGAGTGGGGCGCCGAGAAGTTCCGCGACGTCCTCCAGGAGGAGTACGTCGACTTCGAGCTGGAGACCGCCGGCGAGGACCTGCGCTCGGAGTACTCCTACAACTCCGGCTACGCCGACGGCGGCCACTCCGACCACGTCGGCATCCACGAGCAGGCCGACGGTAACTACTACGTCGGCCTCGACGTGCTCGTCGGCCGCATGGGCGTCGACGACACGAAGGAACTCGCCCGCGTCGCCGACGAGTACGGCTCCGGCGAGATTCGCATCACGCAGCGCCAGAACGTCATCATCACCGACGTGCCCGAAGAAAAGCTCGACGCGCTGCAGGACGAGGACCTCCTCGACCACTACTCGCCCGACCCCCACCCGTTCATGCGCGGCTCCATCGCCTGTACGGGCACCGAGTTCTGTTCGCTCTCCATCGTGGAGACGAAAAACCGGCAGGTCCGCTACGCCCGCTGGCTCAAGGAGAACGTCGACCTCCCCGCGGGCGTCGAGGACTTCCACATCCACCTCTCGGGCTGTACGGCCTCCTGCGCCCAGCCGCAGATTGCGGACATCAGCCTCCGCGGCATGAAGACCCGCAAGGACGGCGAACCGGTCGAGGCGCTCGACATCGGCCTCGGCGGCGGCCTCGGCGAGAACCCCAACTTCGCCGAGTGGGTCACCCAGCGCGTCCCCGTCGACGAGGTGCCGGGTGCCATCAAGAACCTCCTCGCGAACTTCGAGGAGCGCCGCGAGGGCGACGAGACGTTCCGAGAGTTCGTCGCCCGGACGGACGAAGAGGAGCTGGCCGAACTAGTCGAACCCGAAGAGACCAGCTACGAGGACCCGATGATGCACAACACGAAGCGCACATGGTACCCCTACGCCGACGACGACGGCCTCGACGCGAGCCCCGCGCCGACCCGCGCCGACGGCACGCCCATCGCGAGCGACGACTGAGCGGGTCGCCTCGGTGACGACGCCGCCGCGCTACCTATTTAGGACGACACCAAACAGTACTCACAGATGCCAGACCGAATCCTGAAGGTCAACGCCTACACGACGCTGGACCTCGTCGACGCGTCGGCGACGGGCCACGATTTCGAGGAGTCGGCGTTCGCCGTGTGCAACGTCACCTCGCCGCGGAAGCACCCCGACGAAATCACCCTCGAACTCGAACTCGACTGGACGCAGCTCGACGCGCTCGCGCCGCACGCGGACAAACTGACACTGTCGCCCGAGGAGGCCCGGACGCTCGCAGCCGACCTCGAAAAGCACGCTGACCGCGTCGAAGCCGAACAGCGCGACTGACCGCAGTCTCCCGATTTTCGACGACAGTTCGACGCCCCGAGCGGCGCGACCGTCCGCTCGACCCGGCGGTTCGTGACAACACAACCCATGAGATTTTCTCTCCCGGTTTGGTCAACGAATCGTGTGAAACCGTGTCTCGAATATTCGAATCGTGTTGCAACGAGGCTAATCGTTAGACATATGACTTCGGAAGTCGCAGAACGTGTTGTGATACAGACGACGCCCTTACGCCGTCCACGCACCGAGCGTCGACCGCACTCCACCTCCCGCGCCCGTCCGGCGAATCGAACGCCGGCCACAGCGCGGGGGGTGGTGGCGTGAGCCGTCACCGGACCCTCGTCCTCTTCGTCGCGGCCGCGGCGCTGTTCGGCACCTCGTTCGTCGGAATCAAGGCGGCCATCGGCTCGGTCCCGCCGGTGCTCTTTGCGGCGTTCCGCGTCGACGTCGCCGCCGTCGTCCTCCTGACGCTCGTCGCCGTCCGCGGCGGCTACTGGCTCCCGCGGACCCGCGCCGACGCGCTCGGCATCCTCGCCAGCGCCGCGTTCGTCCTCGGGGCGAACAACGTGTTCCTCTTCCTCGGCCAGCAGCACGCGACGACCGGCGCGGCGGCCGTGATGTACAGCATCATGCCCGTCGCCCTGTCTCTTATACACATCTCTGATGGCGC
>NZ_AOLF01000017.1:0-43885 GCF_000336975.1 Haloferax sp. ATCC BAA-644 | reverse complement strand
GGCCGTCCATCGGGACGCTCCCGCAGACCGCGTGGGCGATGGCGGCCGCCGCCGTCGGCATCCACGCCGCCAGCCTCGGTCTCGGCGAGTCGGTCGCGCAGGTCGCGTGGTCGCCGGAGCTCGTCGCCGCGATTCTCTACGTCGGCATGCCCGCGACCGCCGCGGCCTACCCGGTCTACTTCGCGCTCCTCTCGGAGGCCGGCCCGGTCCGCGGCAACCTCGTCGCCTACGCGATGCCGGTCGTCGCCACCGTCACCGGGTGGGCGTTCCTCGGCGAGTCCGTCTCGCCGGCGACCGTCCTCGGCTTCGGCGTCATCCTCTCGGGGTTCCTCCTCGTCCAGCGCGAGAGCGTGGCCCGAGTGGTCGGCCTCCGGGGAAGCGTCCCCGCGGAAGCCGAATAGGGGAAAAAGAGAACAGCACAGAACTCGAAAGGCGGACCGACTTCAGGCGGCGACCCGCCGCCGGACCGCGACGGCGACCGAGACCAGCGTCTGTTTTTTCATCGCCGCGAAGCCGAAGAAGATGGCTCCGAAGCCGACGAGCGCCGTCGTGTCGATGACGTGGCCGAGGAGCACCCAACTCATGAGCGCCGCGACCACGGGCTCGACGTAGCCGATGAGGTTGAGTTCGGTCGGGCCGAGGCGGTCCAGAAGCTCGAAGTAGAGGAGGAACGCCACCGCGCCGGAGACGAGCGTCAGATAGAGGAACGACGCGATGCCGACGGGGGCGAGTTCGATGGCCGAAAGCGACTCGCCGTTGGCGAGCGCCCAGCCGTGGAGCAGGACGCCGCCGCCGAGCATCGCCCACGCCTGCATCGACTGGACCGGGAGGTCCGTCCGGAGCGGGCGGGTGAGGACCGCGCCGAGCGCGAACGACACCGCCGCGAGGAAGATGAGGACGATGCCGAGTCCCTGCGCCGACCCGGACGATCCCGAGAACGCCGAGACCGGGTCGGCCACGAGCACGGCACCGGCGAAGCCGGCGAGCAGCCCGACCGTCCCGGTCTTCCCCAGCGACCCCCTGGTGAGGAGAACGGAGGCGAAGACCGCAGTCAGGATAGGCGAGAGGCTAATGATGATAGAGGCCACCGCGCCGGGGACGTGTTCCTGTCCGAGGTAGAGCAGGCCGTGGTAGGCGGCGATGATGAACACCGCGCCGATGGCCGTCGCGAGCAGTTCGTCTCTGGTCTCGGGTCGCCAGCGGTCGGTGGAGTAGCAGGCGTACGCCAGCATCACGAGGCCGGCGAGTTCGTAGCGGAGCGCGGCGAAAGAGAGCGTCGGGAAGAACTCCAGGCCGACCTCGATGGCGACGAACGAGGTGCCCCACATCGCCGCCAGCGCGACGAAAAGCAGGGGCGTCGTCGGAACGTTTCTCCAAGTGGTTCGCGTCATAGTCGAATCTGTTTCAGCTCTCAGAGACGCACGCTGTTAAATCCTTCTACAAGAGATTTGTTTTGAGTTGGAGATTAGAATAGATATTCTATATTTTACTGTATTAAAAACTCTATAATTCGTGAAGATTCGAGAGCCCGCGAGAGGTGGCGAAAACGGCGGACAGAACAAGGACTTACGTCACCGACCGCAACGGGAGGGTATGGACGAACGCGACGTGCGCCTGTTGAAGGCCATCGCGGACCTCGGGACGGGCAGTCCCGAGAAGCTACACGAAGCGACGGACATCCCCGTGTCGACCATCCACTACCGCCTGAACAACCTGAAAGACGACGGCGTCATCGAAAACGACCTCTACGACATCGACTTAGAGGCGTTCGGACTCGGCGTCACCGTGGTCGTGGAAGTACTGGCGGATTACAGCGGGTCGTACGAGGAAGTCGGGAACAAACTGCTGGAGATAGAGGGCGTCACGCAACTCTACTTCACGATGGGAGAGACGGACTTCATCGTCGTCGCCCATCTCGCGGACTCCGACCGCGTGGAGCGCCTCATCAGCGACTTCGAGGCGACGCCGGAGGTCGAGCGAACGAACTCGACGTTCGTCATCTCCTCGATGCGCGACAGCCACCGGGCGCTCCAGAGCTACACGCTGGAGACGCTCCTCGACGAGTTGGGTATCGAGGACTGAGAATCGGCCGGGGGAGTATCACGGTTGGCCACGTACGACCGACCATGGCGAACGAGGTGCGGACGTGGCTGGTCGAACGGACCTACTCGGACGACGAACAGAACATCATCATCCTCGTGTACGCGACCCCCGACGGGACGCGCTACCACCGGAAGGAGCGCTCGCTGACGAGTTTCGAGTCCGACGTGCGCGACACCTACGCCGCCGTCGACGTACCCGAGGACGAACTGGGCCGCGTTGCCGACGAGGAGACGAGGGAGTCGTACGCGGCCGCCGCGACCGAGATTGCTGAGTCCCACAAGCCGACCGACACGGTCTGAGACCGGGCGGTCGGCTCAGTCCGCCGACGCGAGCGGGAGCGAGACGACGACGACCGTGCCCGTGGGTTCGTTGTCCTCGAAGTGGACCTCGCCGCCGAACGAGTCGACCAGCTGGTGGACGAGGTAGAGTCCGAGGCCGGTCCCGGTGCTTTCGAGTCCCTTTTCGCCCTTGCCGAAGACCACCGACTTCCGCGCGTCGGGGATGCCCGAGCCGTCGTCGGCGATGCGGATGACCGCCATGCCGGCGTCGTCTACGGCCGCCGAGACGGTGACGACGGTGTCGTCGGCGTTGTGCTGGACGGCGTTGTTGAGGAGGTTCCCGAGCACCGACGCGATGAGCGGGTTCGCGCGCACCGCCACGTCCGGTATCTCGCCGTCGACCGCGAACGTGGCGTTGGGAAACGCCTCGCGGCGGACCGCGAGCTCGCGGTCGACGGCGCTGGCGAGCGACATCGGCCGGGTCTCGACGCCGCCGCCGCTCATCGTCTCCATCAGGTCGCGGGCGACCTCGGTTATCTCGGTGGTGTGGCGACCCGTCGAGAGGATGCGCGAGAGGATGTCCGCACCCTCCTCGTCGACGTGTTCTCTGAGTAGCTCCGCCCAGCCGACGACGACGGCCATGTCGTTGCGGATGTCGTGGCGGACGATGCGGTTGAGCGCCTCCAGCTCGGCGTTCGTCCGTTCGAGTTCGCGCTCGCGGGTGCGACGGGCGGTCACGTCCTGTATCGTCCCCCTGAGGGCCGCCACGCGTCCGTTTCGGATGACCGGCTCGCCGTGGGTGCGGACCCACAGCTCCGCCCCCTCGGCGGTCACCAGTCGGAACTCTTCTTCCCACGGAACGCCCTCGGACCGACAGCGGTCCAACAGCTCGCGGATTCGGTCCCGGTCGTCGGTGACGTAGAACTCGATGGCGTCGTCGACCGTCGGCTCGTAGTCGAGCGGCACCTCGTGGATGCGCTTCGTCTGGTCACTCCACGCCAGCGTGTCGGTCACGAGGTCGAGTTCCCAGCCGCCGACTTTCGAGATGCGCTGGGTCCGTTCGAGGAAGTCGCGGCTCCGTTCGAGTTCGTCCTCGCGCGCTTTCTGCTCGGAGAGGCTCTGGAAGACGACGACGTTGCGGTCGCCTTCGAGGGACGTGATGGAGAACCGAACCGGGACGAGGTCACCGTCGTCGCGCCGGCGAATCGCCACCTCGCCTTGCCACTCGCCGTCGGCTTCGAGCGCGGGGGGAATCGTCTCTCTGAGGCGTTCGAGTTCCGGCTCGTCGTGGAGGTGGCCCCAGCCCGTCCCGAGCATCGACTCGGGGTCCGAGTAGCCGCAGATGTCGGCCGCGGTCTGGTTGACGTACACGTGTCGGTCGTGCTCCGTGATGGTGACCCCGGCGTCGACGGCGTCGACCGCCTCCTTGAACGCCGCGAGGTCGCGCTCGCGTCGGCGCTCTTCGGTCACGTCTTCGACCGTCGAGATGAGTCGGTCCCGCCCCGAAATCCCGGCGACGGTGAGGCTGACGCGAATCCAGACGGTGCCGCCCGACGCGCCCTCGATGGGCCACGTGAAGACGGCTCCGCCCTTTTCGCGGGCGGCCTCGACCTCGCGGAGAGCGCGCTCGGCGTCGTAGCCGGCGATATCCGCGGTCACGTAGAGGGGACTCGTATCGATGACCGACTGGCGGTCGATACCGAGGATGTCCAGATAGTGCTGATTGATGTCGACGAGTTCGAGCGTTTCGAGGTTGCGAACCGCGAGGCCGACGTTGACGGCCTCGAAGAGCGCGCGGTAGTCGAGCGAGCCGACGGCGCTGTGGGCGGCGTCGTAGACCTCGCGGCCGAGCGTGTCGAGGTCGCGGTCGGCAGCGGTCGACCCCGCTACCGAGACGCGCGGGACGCCGTCGGCGCGGAGCGTCGAGGCGAGCGAGAGACCCTCCGCGTCGGTGACCCCGGCCGAGACGACGGCACAGTCGATACGGGCGCGTTCGAGTTCCGCGTGAACCGCGTCGAGGCTGTCGGCGGTCGAGACGCGGACATCGGTCGTCGCGTCACCGACCGAGTCGGGAAGCTCGTCGGCGAGACGCTCGCGAACGGCGGCGTCCTCGCTGACGACGAGGACGTGCAACCGACCAGGCATACCGGCGAGAGGACAGCGAGGTTCAAGTATGAACCGACAGCTGTCGGCGGGAAATCATGACCGGCGGAGAGCGCGAACGCCGCGCCCGCCCACGTCGAAGATTCCAAAGTGCGGGCGGCGAAAACCGGGGAAATCCAATCTTTACCGGCGTCGGAGCCGAAGGCCCGAAGCGACAATCGACCTAAACGGGGAGCGCGTACTGTCACCCGTGAGGCGGCACCCGCCGCCTCGGTGAACGCTATGACGACGACAAACGACTCGAGGCGACTCGCTGGTATCGTCCTGCTCGCGCTGGCCGCGCTGTTCGCGCTCCCCGCCCTCGTCGGGATGGCCGGCTTCGGCGGCGGCATGCCGATGGGCTGGGGCGGCGGCTGGATGCACGACACGTGGATGCACGGCGGAACCGGCGGGACCGTCCCGTGGTGGATGTGGGGGATGGGAATCCTCGGTCAACTGCTCGTCCTCGCGGTGGTCGTCGGCGGCGGCGTCCTCCTGTTCCGCGCCCTGCGCGACGGGGACGACGGGAGCGACGGCGCGCTCGACGAACTCCGCCGGGCCTACGCCCGCGGCGACATCGACGACGAGGAGTTCGACCGCCGCCGCGAACGACTCGACCGCGACTGACGCGTCGGAAATCGAGACTCTCCGGACGTTGCAGGCGAAACGAAGGGGTTCCCCCGGGAGGCGGTCGCGGGAAGTCGGCGCGCGGCCGACCCGCTGAAGACAGTGCGCACGCACCGCAACGACTATATTTATTTAGGCCAACCTAAAAACATGGCTTCGGAGGCATCCGACGGGAAGTTCCGTTCGTTTATCGGTCGGTTCCGGTCGCAGCGGACCCGACTCCGCGTGTCCGCGTGCGTCGCTGCGAGCCGGTCGATAACGGTTCCGGACGACGACGAGCACGCCGAATAGGTCGGTGGAGCGGTCGGTCCGACCCGCTGCGGGTCGCCGCCGGCGCGCCTCAGACCTCGACCGTCGCCCCGATTTCGGGAGCTTCGGCCTCGTAGCCGTCGGCGCGGAGCTCCCCGGTGAACGCCGCACAGCGGTCGCCGTGGTTGACGAACACCGGCGCGTCGCGGTAGTCGTCGAGGAACGACAGAAGCCCGTGGCGGTCGGCGTGGGCCGAGAAGTCGTACATCTCGGCGCGGGCGGCCACCGGGACGACGCCGCCGTTGAGTTCGCACCGGCCGCGTTCGACCAGTTCCCTGCCCGGCGTCCCCTCGACCTGATAGCCGGTGAGACAGATTTTGTTCGTCGGGTCGCCCCGAATCTCGGGGATGTACGTCATCGCCGGCCCGCCGGAGAGCATCCCGCTCGTCGTCACGATGACCGAGTTCTCCCGGGCGATGCGCTTTCGCTGGCCGTCTCGGCCCGAGACGATTCTGGCGTTCGACTTCGCCCGCTTGAGTGCCGCCGCGTCGCGGACGTAGTCGGGGTGGTTTCCGAGCATCTCCAGCACGCGGACCCCCATGCCGTCGACGTAGCAGTCGATGTCGTGGGCGTCGAGCACCATGAGAAGCTCCTGCGTCCGGCCGATGGCGAACGCGGGGACGACGACGGTGCCGCCCTCCCAGACGGTCGTCCGCACCGACTCCACGAACCGCTCTTCGACGGTCGCGCGGTCCTCGTGCTCCACGTCGGAGTAGGTGGACTCGCAGACGACCACGTCGGCGTCCGGGCGGGCGGTCGTCCCCGAGACCAACCGCTGGTCGTCGGTGTGGAAGTCGGCGGTGTAGAGCAGGCGGGTCTCGCCGTCGTCGACGAGGACGTGGGCGCTGCCGGGGATGTGGCCCGCGTTGTAGAACGTGACCTCGTGGCCGGCGGCCTCGAACGGTTCGCCGTAGTCGTGGTGTGCCGACTGCTGGGTCATTCGCCGGACGTGCGTCTCGGTGAACGGGCAGTTGTAGCTGCCGCCGTGGAGTTTGAGCGTGTCGCGCGCGAGGGTCCGAGCGAGTTCGTCGGTCGGCGGCGTCCAATGGACCGCCGGCCAGTCGTCGCCCGAGAGGAGCGAGGGGACCGTCCCGACGTGGTCGAGGTGGCCGTGGGAGACGACGACGGCGTCGGGCTCGACGGAGCCGACGGGGAACTGCGGGGGGTTCCCGGTCAGCATCCCGTAGTCGAGCAACAGCGAGTCGTTGACGAGAATCGCGCTGCGCCCGACCTCCTCGGCCCCGCCGAGGAACTGGAGTTTCATTGCAGGCAGTACCGACCGGAGGGGCTTTTGCTCGTCGGTCCGACCGCACTCGACGCTTTTCACGCCGGCCGCCGTCTCCCGAGGCGTGACCGGCTCCGACCCTGACCCTGCCCCCGACGCCAGTTCCGACGCCGACGCCGAATCCGACCGCGACGGCCTCGACGACCTCGAACGGCTGGTGACGACGCTCCACGACCGCCTCGCCGCGACGGCGACCCGCCCCGTCCGCGAGGACGCGAGCCGGTGGCTCGGCGAGGCCGAGGCCGTCGCGGGCGACCTCGCGGTCGGCTCGCTCCCGGACGACGAGGTGGTCCGGACGCGACTCGGCCACGTCGAACGCCTGCTGTCGAACGTCGATGAAACCGAAGACGAGGCGGCCGACGAACACGTCGCGTCGGCGCGGGCGGCGCTGACTGACGCGCTGGCGATACTCGGTGACGGCGGCGAAGGCGGCGAGTGAGCGAAGGCGAAACCGGGCGATGAGAGACGAGCGGGAACGCTGGGGACGGAGAGGCGCGCGCGTCGCCCGGCGGCTCAGTTCGAGAACCAGTCTTTCGCGGTGGATGCGAGAATGGAGAGGTCCTCGAACTTGAGCATGCGGAACATGGCGAGCGGGCTGCCGCCGTTCGCGGCGTCTAACTGCTCGTCGGGGAGGCGGTGGAGGTCTTCGAGTAGCTTGTCGTAGCGCTCGTTGGAGGCGCGGTAGAGCATCTCCGTCATGAACAGGCGGTTTTTGACCTTCGGCGCGACGCGGTCGTGCCACAGCTGGTCGTAGATGGCGAGCTCCGACGCCGAGGTGTCGCGCTCGGAGTTGGTGAGCGCGCGGTCGGCGGTCGCGGCCGCGACCCGGCCCGAGCGCATGCATTTGTCGATGCCCTCGCCCCACAGCGGGTCGACCGTCGGGACCGTGTCGCCGATGGCCATGAAGTTGTCCGTGCTCATGCGACCCGGAAGCTGGATGTGGGCGGAGCCGCGGTGTTGCTTGCCCGCGATGCGCTCCGCGTCCGCGAAGCGCGGGTCGGACTCGGTCCAGTACTGGAGGTAGTCGTCGATGGTGTAGCCCGACTTGGCGTTGTGGCGGTGGCCCTCGTTTTGGATGTAGCAGACGCCGACCTTCGCGGTGTCGCCGCCGGTGTGGAATATCCACGAGTAGCCGCCGGGCGCGATGTCGTGGTCGAGGCGGAGCATCATCGCGTCGGTGAGGTCGCCGTAGCCGTCGGGCGCGAGGTCCATGCCCTCGAACTCGTACTCGATGCCGATGGCCTGCTTCTCGCGGCGGAGGTCGCACACGTCGAGCGCCTTGGCGAGCGGCGCGCTCGGGCCGGTGGCGTCGATGACGATGTCGGCGTACACCTCCTCGTCGCCGTTGTATCGGACGCCGACGATTTCACCGCCCTCCATGATGGGCTTGGAGACGCGCGCGTCGAAGCGGTACTCCGCGCCGTCGGCCTCCGCCTCGTCGACGAGCCAGTTTTTGAAGTCGGCAAACTCGAGGACCGCACCGGGCTGGTGGCGGTGGTAGTGGTCGTTCGGGGACTCCAAGACGACGTCGTCGGTGAAGTTCATCACGACCTCGTCGGGGATGTTGAACGAGGCCATCGTCGACGGGAACGTCCCGGCGGTCGATTTGTTGCTTCTGGAGGGGAACTCGTCTTCGGACTCGGTTTCGAGGACGCACACGTCGTAGCCTCGGGCGGCGAGGTCTCGTGCCGCCTGTCCACCTGCGGGGCCCGCGCCCGCGATAATTACGTCGTAGTTGTCAGTCATTGTAGAGTAGGCATCACCGGTAGGGTTGGTCGTACGCGTTACACACCTGTTCTGTAACAAGCGTGTAATCTGCTTTGGTTTTGAACGGTCGGGAACGGGGGCCGTTCGACGGGATACGTCCTCGGAGGGACGACAGATGACCGCGGGAGACGGCGGCCGAGCGGGGGGTGGCCGCGGCGCACCGCTGGACAGCAGCGAAAACGACGACCGACAGGGCTGCAACGCGAGCGAGCGGCGACGTTCAGGCTTTCGGGATGCGGCGGACTTGGAACTCGCGGTAGCCGCCGTAGGCGGCTTCGAGCGCGCCGAGCCACCAGTTCCAGCGCGTCGCGGGGCCGCCCTCGGGCGCGTCGCGCATGTTCCGCACGATTTCGTCGCCCGTGAGCGGCGCGCCGCGGTCGGTCTCGGCCTGCCCCGAGTCCGCGAGGTCGCGGGCCTGCCGCGCGACGACCCGGCGCTCGGCGTCGGTTCCGCCGAACTCGGCGAGCGCGTCGCGGAACGACTCCTCGTCGAACGCGGGATGGGTGTCGCCGTGCCTGTCGGTGGGGGTCACGACTCTCTCTACGGGGGCCATGCCAAAGAAGGACTCGGCCGATTCGTCCGGGTGAGAACCCCCGTTTGCGGCGCAGAGCGCTCGGCTGGCGACGCGACGCCGGCGCTACGCCCACCACTCGCTCCGCCGCTCGCCGTACGTCGCGTTCCGGAACGGTTCGGGCTTGTCGTCGTCGGCCTCCGCGCCGAGGTAGTGGGCGGTCCAGTAGCCGACGTGCCAGCCGACGGCCTCGGTGTCGAGGTCGACGAGGACGACCCGGTAGCTGCCGTAGGTCTCTAACGCGCCGTCGCCGTCCGGGTCGTAGCCGCCGGCGATGGCGCAGGAGGCCGCGCCCGCGGCGCACGGCGAGGTGTCCGCGAAGGAGATGCGCACCTCGGCGTCCGCGGGGTCGTCGACGTAGGTGTAGGTGAGGTTGTCGGGCATCCCCGGCGCGCCGCCTTCGAAGTAGTCGAGCGCGTGGCGAACCTGCTCGCGGGCCGCGTCGGGGTCCGAGGCGTTCGTATCGTCGATGTGGACCGTGAAGTTCGGGTCGTCCCACGGAAACGCCTTCTCGGTCGCGTTCGTCCGCGGAAGCGTGTAGAGGATGCCCGTGGCGTTCATCAGGTCCGCGGGGTCGTCACCGTGGGCGAGTCCGAGCGTGTGACCGAGTTCGTGTGCGACGATATCGACCGTCGAGTCGTCGCCGTATCCGGTGCGGATGTAGACGGTCTCGGGGCGGTCAATCTGCCACGAGTCGGTGAGGTAGGGCGCGCAGCCGGCCGCGTCGTCCAGCCCGCTGCACTCCGGGATGTCGTCGGTAAAGCGGACCACGAGGTCCGGGTCGCGGGCGTCGGCGTCGACCTCGTAGTCGATTTCGTACTCCAGGTAGCGCGAGTCGTTCCCCTCCCAGAACGCCGTCGCCTCGCTCACGAGGGCGGCGTAGTCGCGGCCGTCATCGGGCGCTTCGACGGCGACGACGACCGGCTCGGACCCCCACGGCCCGTAGCCGGGCGCGGGCGTGAACGTCGTTGTGGGTTCGGGCGTCGGTGACGCGGTGGGCGCGGCAGTCGGGGTCGCGGTCGCGGTCGTCGACGGAGGCGAAGTCGTCGGGGTCGCGGTCGCCGCGGGCGTCTCGGTTGCCGAGTCGGTGGTCGGCGGCGAAGCCGGGGACGTGGCAGTCGTCGCTGTCGTCCCGTCGGTTCCCGGCGACACCGGCGCGGCACAGCCGGCGAGGACGACGAGCACCGCCACGAGGAGAGTCGAGCCGCGCATACCGAGACTGCGGCGGCGAACGGTCAAGAGCGTTTCCCGACGGCGCGAAAACGGCTCGACCGACAAAGCGGTCGCTCGGCGGTTCGAAAGCGGCTGAGAGGAGTAAGCCCCCTTCTGTTCGTCCCAGCATTCGGCTCAGCGTCCGCGTCCTTCTCGGGGCGAGCCCCCGAGGGCGCGACGGGCGAACCCGACGCGCCGTCCGAACTACCTTCGCGGCGCGGACTTGCACCGGTGAGGATTCGCCGTTCCATCCGTTCTCGACCGTCGGAGATGGCGACGCCACCTCATCCCTCTGCGGGTTAGCTCCCTTCCCTTACGGGTCGGTTCGCACGCGGCCGTGACGGCCGCGCCGGCGACGGCGGGGCCGTCGCGCGCGCATCATCGGTCGGGTCGAGCGGTCTCGTTTCTGTTCCAGCGCCAGCCGTCTCCGACTCCGGGCTTGCGCCCGGTCACCCGTTCGGACGGTGGGGGGACTTTCCTCATGCCCGTCTCGGGCACGGGAACTGGGCTCTCTCTGCCGACCTACCCTAGTCAGGTCGGTCGGATAAGCGGTTCGATTAACGGGGTCCTACCGGGGTTTAGCCGCACGTTATGTTGCAACGAAACTACATAACAACAGGATAACATCCGAGGGAAGCGTTGAAGTCACCACAGAACTTGAATGGTAATATGTCCGAGGCGCAGACCGTACACCTCACCTACGATGATGGGGCGCGGGCGGTCGAACTAGCGCGGGAATCGGTCGAATCGTACGTTCTTCACGGGCAGAGAGAACAACCGGGCAGCATGCGCGACGCGTTTTACGCTCGAACCGGGGCGTTCGTCCGCATCAAGTCGACACGGGGGCGCGGTCGACTGCGGGGCTGTGCGGGCGCGTATCGGGGGAAAGACCAACTCGGTCACGCCATCGTCGACGCCGCCATCAAGGCCGCGTCGGGCGACTCCTGCCAGACCGAAATCGAAGCACCCGAACTGCCGAACCTGAACATCTCTGTCTGTATCGTCAACAACTACACGCTGACTAACGACCCAGTCGCAGACATCGAACTCGGCACCCACGGCATCGCCATCGACGCCGGCGGCACCCACGGCTGGATGTATCCGACGCTACCCGTCGAACTCGGCTGGTCGAAAGAGGAGTTCCTCACGAACGCCTGCCGCAAAGCCGGTCTGTCGCCGCTGGCGTGGCAGGACGACGACACCATGATTACCCTGTTCGAAGGACAGGTCTTCCGCGAGCGCGACGACGGCGGGAGCGTCGAAGCGCTGTAAGTCGTCGCGACGACAACTCGACTTCTCGGAGGGAGGGCTACGACCGGCGAGCGACGGCTCCGGGCGTCGCCGCCGCAAAACGAGAACGCGTGCTTACTCCTCGCTGACCCCGCCGAATCCGACCAACTCGGCGTCTTCGCTGGCCCGCGTCGCGGCCGCGTCGATGTCGAAGTCGAACTCGGAGACGACCTCGCCGTCGCGGATGAGCGGTTCGAGGAGCGACTCACCGTCGGTCGGGCCGGGCCGCCCGCGGAGGCCGACGTGGTGGCCGCCGTCGGCCGTGCGGTAGACCTCTTTGACGCCCGAGAGCTTGCCCCGCTTGGCCGCGGGTTCGCCGTCGACCTCGACGATGTCGAGCGCGAAGTCCACCGGGTCGGCGTTCGAGATGTAGCCGCCGACGCCGAAGCCCTCGACCACGTCGCGGAGGTGCCGAAGTTCGGCCGGGCCGAGACCGCCGCTCACGAAGATATCCACGTCCTCGTGGCCGCGGGCGTCGAGTTCCCAGCGGACCTCGCGGACGATGTGACGGAAGTCGCCGCGGCGCGAGGAGGTGGTGTCGAGGCGGACGCTGTCGAGGTCGTCGCCGAGCGTTTCGACCGCCTGGAGCACCTCCTCGGTCTCGTCGCCGTAGGTGTCACAGAGGGCGACCCGCGGCACGTCTTCGTCGACGGCCTCGTCGAACGCGCGGAACGCCTCGGCCTGATGGCCGCGCCCGAAGGCGATGAGGAGCGCGTGCGGCATCGTCCCCGACGCCTCCTTCCCGAGAACCTCGCCGGCGGCGACGTGCGAGAAGCCGTCGAGGCCGGCGACGAGGGCGCTCCGCTCGACCATCGCGGCGATGGCGGGGTGGACGTGTCGCGCGCCGAACGACAGCACCGTCGAGTCAGGGGCCGCCGTGCGGGCGTCGAGCGCGGCCGTCGCACAGCCCGAGGCGTGCGAGAGGAAGCCGAGAAGCGAGGTTTCGAGCCGGGCGAACTCCAGATAGTCGCCCTCGATTCGCATCACGGGGCCGCCGTCGAACAGCGTGCCCTCGGGCATCGCGTCGACGTCGATATCGCGGCCGGAGAGCAGTTCCGCGGCGTCCTTCACGCCGGCGAACAGCTCGAAGTCGCCGTCGGGGAACTGGTCGGCCGTCACCTCGGCGACGACGCGGGGGTTCTTGCCCGCGTGTCTGAGGGTCGCCTCGGTCCGCTCGAAGTAGGCGTCGGTCGCGACGCCGTCGCGGATGGCCTCGGGACCGACGATATCGAAGTCACTCATTGGCGCGGATTCCACCCGGCCGATGAAAAAGCTGTATAATCGGTCACGTACGTCGAAGACGAATTCTCTTCAACGACTCAGCAGACGGCGATTGTCGCGTCGTAGACCGTCCCGTTCTTGCGGACGTAACTGGGTCCCGGCGACCACGGCCGGTCGTCGAGCGAGATCATCGAATCCGAGGCCAGCGCGTCGTCGAAGGCGGCCTGTTCGGCGGGCGTGAGCGACTCGTAGGCGACTGGTGCCGCGTCGGGTGGAACGTCGTCGGCCGGGTCCACATCGAGTTGCGACGGGCAACTGTTCGACCACGGAACGAGCGACCCGGTGGCGAAGAGGAAGGCCGCGACGAACAGGACGAGCAAAGAGGCGACGAGCGCGAAGCGACCGAGTCGGCTGGGCATACGGAGAGACTGTCAGTCAATTCACAAGTGCTTTCTCCTAGCTTCGCTGGTGAACCTCGTCCAACTGTTCCACCGTCGGCGCATTGACGACCGTGACCGTGTTCTCCTCCCTCGTCACCTGGTAGGCATCCGCGAAGGGGCCGTCGTCGACGCGGTAGATGTCCTCGCCCGCGACCGACGCGTTGAGGCTGCGTCGGAGCGTGTCGTTCACGTACGCCCGCTCGAACTGCTCGGCGTCCGCCTCGGTGTCCCAGACCGTCCGCCAGACGTAGCCGCGCTCGTGGGGGTTCGCCTCGTACGTCTCGTCCGACGCCGGGCGGTAGGGAACCACCGCGTCGCCGGCCCAGCCCTCGGAGGGTTCGGCGGTGTAGTTGTACGGCGAGTACGCGCCGGGGTCCCGTTGGAGGCCCGCCCGGTCGACGGCGCGGTGCTTCCAGAACGTCGCGAAGATGGACGCCTCGCCGACCGTGTCGGCGGCGGGGTCGGTGTCGTAGCGCGTCCACGCCGCCGACGAGCGGTCTTCGACCGTCACCTCGACCGGGCGCTCGTCGGGGTAGCGGTTCGGGTGGAGCACCTGCTCGGTCGAGGTGGGGCGGTCGGCGTAGGCCGCGTCGACGGCCGCCCACCCGCCGCGGTCGCGCAGGTCCGAGACGAACGTCGGCCCCTCGCTGTACGGCGTGTAGATGGTGATGAACACCGGGTAGTCGACCGACCCGCCGCCCGAGCCGCTGCCCGAGGGCCGGGGGACGCAGTCCCAGTCGGCCGCACAGCGGGCTTCGTACAGTCCGTCGACGTAGCGGGCGTCGCCTTCGACCAGCCCGCTGTGGGCGAGTTGGGCGTCCTGCGTCGACGGCGAGCGGTCCAGACCGAACTGCTGGTCCTGTGCGGCGTGGACCAGTTCGTGGGCGAGCGTCCGACGGTCGATGGTCGGTTGGCTGTCGTCGCTCACGACGACGATTCGGTCCTCGGAGGGGTCGTAGTAGCCGAGTACCACGCCGCCGTACAGTTCGTCGAACACCTCGTCGATGGTCCGGTCCTCACCGACCAGCAACAGCGCCTCCCACACCTGGTCGTTCCAGTCGCCGTGGACCGGGTCGGTCGACGCGTCGGACTCGTTTCGGAACTCGGCGCGCGAGACGACCTCGACCGGCACTGACTCCTCGAACTCCAGTTCGCGGACGACCTCGACGCGGGCCATCGTGCGGGCGACGAACGCCTCCATCTCGGAGTCGTTCAGGCCGTCGGACTGGTCGACCGCGATGGACTCGTTGTACCAGTAGCCGGCTTCCCAGCCCAGCCGGTCGGTCGGCGGGTCGTCGGGCCACGACCGGTCGGCATCCGGGCCCGGGTCCGGGTCCGGGTCCGCGCCCCCGACCGCGGCGTCCGAGTTGTCGCTCGCGGCGCTCGGGTCTGCGACGGGGGCGGCACAGCCGGCGACGACGAGCAGAACTGCGGAGAAAACGGCGGCGAGGCGGCGGTTCATAGCCAATTCACGGGCGGGAGACGAAAAAGCGTCCCGGCGCGGGGGTCAGCAGATGGCGACCACGGAGGTGTACGTCTCGTTTTCGTACCTGACGTACGGTCGCTCCACCCAGAACTCGTAGGCGTCGGTCCGCTCGGAAAACGACGCGGCGTCGGCGCTCTCCGCGGAGGTTGACCCGCCGACCGCCGCGTCGAACTCCGCGCGCCGCTCTGTCGAGAGGTTCGCGTAGTCGAAGACGGTCGCGTCGCTCGGAACCTCATCCGCGGGGTCGACCGAAAGCGTGGCGTTGCAGTCGAAGTACCGCTCGTCGGTTTCCGTGGTAGTCGCCGAGTCGGTCGGTGTGGGTTCCGCCGTCGTCGTCGCAGTCGCCGGCTTCGTCGTCGCCGACGGCGACTCACCCGACGTGTCGATAGTCGGGACACCGACACAGCCGGAGAGAACGATAAGCGCGGCGAGCGCCGCCAGCGGGAGGGCTCGAAAGCGGGCCATATCACGCGGGTCGGCGTCGCCCCGCGGCAAGTGTTTTGTGACCGGGAGGGCGAAATAAGACGGAAAATCCGAGTGAGACGCGGAGCCGACTCAGCCGGCGAGCCCCGGTCGAATCTCGTCCACGTCGGCGGGCGTCGGCCCGTTGACGACGACGACGCGGTCGCCCGTGCGGACGACCCGGAAGGCGTCGTTGAACGAGCCGTCCGCGATGACGTAGACGCCGTCGTCCCGCTGGGCGGCGTCGTGGGCGCTGAGGATGTTCAGGTACGCGTCGTGGAACTCCCGCGCGTCGTCGTCGGTGTCCCACTCAGTCACCCAGACGTAGCCGTAGTCGGTCTCCGCGCCGGCCGCGTTGCGGTAGGGGAACAGGCGGTCGTTCGCCCAGCCGTTCGACGGTTCGGCGTCGTAGTTGTACGTGTCGTACCGCGAGTTCGTGTCGAGGATGGACTGGACGCGGACGGTCTCCGCGCCGGACGTGCGGGCCTGATACCAGAACATCGCGAACATCGACGCCTCTCCGACCGTGTCCGAGCCCTCGACGCCCTGGTCGGGGAAGGTGGTCCAGCCGTTCGTCCCCTCGTCGACGAAGGAGATGGGACGGGGCGATTCGTCGGTGACGTGGATGGTCTGTTCGGTGGACGCCGGCGGGTCGCGAAGGGCGTCGTTGACGGCCTCCCAGCCGCCCCGCTCGTAGAGGTCGTGGACGTACACCGGGCCGTCGGAGTACGGCTGGTAGATGGTAATCAGGACGCCGAGGTTCGGGCTGCCGCCGCTGTTTTCGGTGTCGGGCGTGGCGACGCAGTCCCACGTCCCGGCCGCGCACCGCTCGCTGTACTGTCGTTCGACGTAGCTGGCGTCGCCCTCGACGACGCCGTCGGTGGCGAGGTCGCCGTCCTGCGTCTCGCTGCGGAATCGGGCGTCGGTCAGGTCGAACCGCTGGTCCTGTGCGGCGTGGACCAGTTCGTGGACGAGCGTGGCGTTGTCGATGGTCGGCTCGCCCGGGGAGTCGGTGACGATTTTGATTTCGCCGTCGGACGGCGAGTAGAAGCCGAGGACCGAACTCCCGGTCGTCTCGGAGATGGCGCTCGCGCTCGCGGTCGACTCACCGGCGATGAAAAGCGCCTCCCACACCTGGTCGTTCCAGCGGTTGTACTCGGAGTCCGAGGCGGCAGAGCCGCCGGCGTTGGCGCTCCGGTAGTCGTCTCGGGAGACGACGCTGACGGGGACGCGCTCGTCGAACTCCAACTGCCGGAGCTGTTCGACGCGGGCCATCCCGCGGGCGACGTACGCCTCCATCTCGGAGTCGTTGAGGCCGTCGGACTGGTCGACGGCGATTGGCTCGTCGTACCAGTAGCCGTTCTCCCAGCCGAGCACGTCCTGGTCGGGGTCGTCGAAGCCGTCTCTGTCCGGGTCGGGGGTCGCGGGCGACGCATCGCCGCCGGGCGCGGCCGTGGGGGCGGCACAGCCGGCGAGAACCAAGAGTACGGCGGCGAAAACGGCGCGGAGACCGGTGGTTCGCATATCGTACCCTTAGACTCCGGAGTGAAGTACCTTGTCGGGTTCAGGCGTCGAATCGAACCGGCGGACCGCGATGCGGTTCGGGCCGGTCGCGCCGGGCGGGGCGAATCTGACCGGCGCGTACTGTTTTGGTCGTCCCGGCGCAACCCACGAGCATGGCACTCGACCCGACCCGAACCGCGGTGGTCGTCGTGGATATGCAGAACGGCTTTTGTCACCCCGACGGGAGCCTGTTCGCGCCGGGAAGCGAATCCGCAATCGAGCCGGTTGCGGACCTCGTCGCAGCCGCCCGCGACGCCGGCGCGCGCGTCGTCTACACCCGCGACGTGCACCCGCCGGAGCAGTTCGACGACAACCACTACTACGACGAGTTCGAGCGCTGGGGCGAACACGTCGTCGAGGGGACGTGGGACGCCGCCCTCCACGACGACCTCGACGTGCGCGACGAGGACCTCGTCGTCGAGAAGCACACCTACGACGCGTTCTACCGGACGCAGTTGGCGGGTTGGCTCGACAGCCACGGCGTCGACGACCTGCTCATCTGCGGCACGCTGGCGAACGTCTGCGTCCTCCACACCGCCGGGAGCGCCGGCCTGCGGGACTACCGGCCGATTCTCGTCACCGACGCGCTCGGCTACATCGAAGAAGCGCACAAGGCGTACGCCGTCGACCACGCCGACTGGCTGTTCGGTGAGACGGCGACGCTCGCGGACGTGGCGTTCGAGTAGGCCGACGGCCCCGCCGACCGTGGTCAGACCCTCGGCGTCGCCCGGCGGGGGCCGCGTCTCACTCCCGAAAGAGCCGATACGCGCCCTGTCCGGTGGCGACGGCGTCGTTCCAGTCGCTCGACGGCGACTGCCGGGCGGCCACGTCCGAATCCTCCTCGGGGTCGGTGCTGACGACGGTGATGGTGCTCACGCCGACCGAGCCGCCGGCGCGGACGACCTCAGCGACCGCGGTCAGGTCGCCCGACGCCCGTCGCAGGTAGTTCACGTTGAGGTTGATGGTGGCGACGCCGCCGGCGAGCGGGTCGTCGAGCATCGTCCGGAGGGCGATGCCGCCCGCGGTGTCGATGAGCGTCGCCGCGATGCCGCCGTGGATAGTCGGCGGCGACACGGTGTTGGTGAGCTTCTCGTCGTACGGGATGGTCATCACGATGCGGCCGCGCTCGATGGCGTCGACGCGGGTGTTGAGCCACGACAGGTAGCCGTGTTCGTCCTCGATGTGTCGCTGGACGATTGCCGCGGCCTCGGCGGGAAAGTCGTCGGCCATATCACGAACGAGTGTGTCAAATAGTATGTAACCGACGGTCGGTGGCAACCCCGGCGGCCCCGCGAGCAGCGCGAGCAGGCGGTCGCCTCGCCGGCCCTGCGAGCAACGAGTGGGCCGCACCGAGGCGACTACGAGCGGGAAACCGACCGGCGAGTGAGCCGAGCGGACGGGAGCCGTGGAGCACTTGTCAATCCGGTGGTGAGTGAGGTATATACAGTTTCACGGACTGGTACAGGTATGAGCGACACCCGCGTCGTACTGGTCGACGAGTGCCCCGACGGCCTCGTCGACGCCCTCGGGCGACGCGGGTTCACGACCGAGACGTGCGCCGACCGCGGCGTCGCGTTCAGTGTCCTCGACGCCGGAGTCGGCGGCGTCGTCGTCCGCGGCGCTCTCGACGCCGAGTTCGTCTCCGGCGTCCGCGACCGAATCGGCGTGGTCCCGGTGTTCTTTCTGACCGAAAGCGCCCCGGAATCGGCCCACGACGCCGCCGACGGCGCAATCGCCATCAGCGACCCGGAGACGCCGGAAGCGGTCGTCTCGGTCGCCGCGCGGGTCGAGCGGGCCATCGAGTTCACGCAGTGGGCGTCTGCCGGGCGGAACTCGGACTCGCTGTATCGGACCGTCGTCGAACAGAGCCACGACGCCATCTTCGTCGCGCAGGACGGCGAGTTTCGCTTTTGGAACCGCCGGCTGACCGAGCTCACCGGCCTGCGCGACGGCGAACTCGCCGAGCGGTCGGTGTCGAGTATCGTCCACCCCGACGACCGCGAGCGGGCCGCCGCCATCGCCACGACGCGACGGCAGGGCGGCGACGCACCCGCGAGCTACGAGATTCGTCTCGTCGACGCCGACGGCGCGGCCCGCGAGTGCTCGACGAACGTCAGAGAAATCGACTACCACGGCTCCGACGCCGTCCTCGTCTCGATGCGCGACGTGACCGAGCAGCGGGCCACGGAAGCGCAGTTCCGCGGGCTCGTGGAGCTGGCTCGGGACCTCGTGACCCTCGTGGGAACCGACGGGCGAATCAAGTACCAGAGCCCCTCGGTCACCGAGGTGCTCGGGTTCGACGAGGACGAACTCGTCGGAGAGCACGTCGCCGACCTGATTCACCCCGACGACTGGGACCGCGTCAAGGCCGTCTTCGAGCGCGCGCTCCGGACCGGGGCCGACGGGACCGACCCCGTCCGGTACCGCCAGCGGAACGCCGAGGGGTCGTGGACGTGGCTCGAATCCGTGGGGAGCAATCAGGCCGACACCTCGGTCGACGGCTTCGTCGTCACCTCGCGGAACGTGACCGAACAGCGGAGCTACGAGCAGCGGCTCAAGCGCTACGAGACCATCGTCGAGAGCATCGGCCAAGGCGCGTACGTGGTCGACGAGGCGGGTGTCGTCCAGTTCATCAACGAGGCCGCGCTCTCGCGGACGACCATCCCCATGTCGACGTTCGTCGGCCGACACGTCTCGGCGCTCCGCGACGCCGGCTATCTCGCCGCCGACCAGTACGAACGCGCCCAGTCCGCGCTCGACGCCGTCCTCGGCGGCGAGAGCGAGCGCGAGCGGTTCGAAATCGAACTGTCGTTTCCCGAGGAGAACTACGTGGCCGAGTTCACCGTCTCGCCCATCGTCGACGACGGCGGGGAGGTCGCGGGCGCGGTCGGCATCTCGACGGACGTGACGGAGCGAAAGCGGTACGAACAGCGGCTCAACGCGCTGCACGCGTCGACCCGACGGCTGACGGGGGCGACGAGCCGCGAGGAAGTCGCGGAAATCGTCCGCGAGGCCGCCACCGAAGTCCTCGACTACGCGATCAGCGGCGTCCTCCTGTACGACGAGTCGCAGGACGCGCTCGTCCCGACGGCGTTCACCGACGAGGCGTGGGACGTGTTCGGTGACGTGCCGCCGATTCCGCGAGGGGCCGGGCTGACGTGGGAGGTGTTCGAACGCGGCGAGCACAACCTCTACCGGGACGTGGACTCGAACCCGCGACGGTTCGTCCTCGACGCCGGGGTCAAAGAGGAACTCATCGTGCCGATTCCCGACCACGGCGTGTTCTTCGTCGCGTCCCTCGGCGACGACTCGCTGGCCGACCAGCGCATCGCGTTGGCGAAGGTGTTGGCCGCCAACACCCGCGCGGTCTTGGACCGGGTCGAACGCGAACAGCTCCTGCGGCGGCGCGAGCGCGAACTCGCCAGCCAGAACGAACAGCTCGAATCGTTCGCGTCGGTCGTTTCGCACGACCTCAAGAACCCGCTGAACGCGGCGATGGGCTATCTCGACCTCGCCCGCGAGCGGTACGACGGCGACGAACTGGACCGCGTCGCCGACGCCCACGAGCGGATGTCCGGCATCGTCGAGGACATGCTGGCGCTCGCGCGCAACGGTCAGACGGTCGAGGAGGCGGAGCGACTGTCGCTCGGGGCCGTCGCCGAGGCGGCGTGGACGACCGCCGCGAGCGACGCGCCGGAAGCGACGCTCGTCACCGACGGCGAAGTCCCGGTCGAAGCCCACCGCGGGCGGCTCAGACAGCTCCTCGAAAACCTCTTTTCGAACGCGATTCGCCACGGCGGCGACGACGTGACCGTCCGGGTCGGCCCCCTCGACGACCGCGCCGGCTTCTACGTCGAAGACGACGGCCCGGGGATTCCGCCGGACGACCGCCCCCGCATGTTCGAGGCGGGCTACACCACGAGTTCCGAGGGGACCGGCTTCGGCCTCAGCGTCGTCATGAGCGTCGTGAACGCCCACGGCTGGAGCGTCTGGTTCGTCGAGAGCGACGACGGCGGCGCGCGGTTCGAAATTACGACCGAAAGCGACCGCTGACGGGCCGAGAGTGTCGCCGCCGGCGGCAACACTAATTGCGGTCGTCCGAACGGAGCGCCATGGAAACACCAGACGAGACGCGCTATCTCGCGCGGCTGACGGGCGTCGAGAGCGACGACTTCGGCCGCGAGTCACAGGCGGCGTTCGACCACCTCGGCGTCAGTCGGTTCGCGGGCCACGGCATCGAGGAGGCGCACCTCGTCGACGAGGCGGGAACCGCGACCGTCGGGGTCCCCCGGACGGACGACCCGGTGTTGACGACGAGTTCGGGCGACCACTTCAACGCGGGCCTCGGGCTCGCGCACGTCCTCGACCTCGGTCGCGCGGAGTCGCTCGTCGTCGGCAACGCCGTCGCGGGACACTTCGTCAGAACCGGGTCGCCGCCGACGTACGACGAACTACGGGCGTTCGCCTCGGGGTATCTCGATTACTTCGACGCCGCTTAAATACCGATTGTCCACACAAGGGTCAGATATATTACTAGAATCGGCGTACCGATATGCGTCGGTGGCACCCCCCACACGGGCGCACCGCCGGAGAGCCGCGAGTCGCGCCGTTCCGGCGGCGAAATCGACACCCGCCGTGGCATCTCGCGCCCGGTTGCCGCGCCCCACCACGGTCCCGTTTTGACGCATCATCGGCTCTTCACTCGGACCGCGAACCGCGGTCGAGGTCGTCTATCGTCGACCCGACGAGGTTCCGGAGCGCCCGACGAAGCCGCTGTGAGAGCGCCTGTTCGGTGATACCCAACCGGCTCGCGATGTCGTCGAGACCCGCCTCTTTCGGCGTCTCGAAGTAGCCCCGTTCGAAGGCGAGCCGAAGCGCCGTCAGCTGTTTCTCCGAGAGGCCGGTGTCCGGGGGGTGACGCTCGTCGAGGCGGGCCGGTTCGACGCGGCGCACGTCGATGTCGATATCGCGGGAGAGACAGGCGTCGTGGAATCGGGTGGTCAGCTCGTTCGACGGGAAGTACACCGACAGCGACCAGCCGTACCTCGTACCGACCATTCGCCGGACGATGCCGTCGCACTCGCGGATGGCCGAGAGGATGTCGCCGTCGCGGGTCGCCCACTCGCAGCGGTAAAGCCGTCCCTCGGGTCCGTCCGATATCGGTTCGAAGCGCTCGATGCTCGCGTGGTCGTCGAGCAGGTCGTCGAGCGCCTCGCGGTCGCTCCCGCGGGCGACGAAGTAGGGAACCGGCTCGTCCGTCACCGGGATACCGCCGACGAACGTGAGTTCGAACTCGGGGTCCTCGAACGTTCCGTCGGGCGAGGCCCCGGCCAGCGGGTGGCCGAGTTCGACCTCGTACCCACTGGCGTGGTCGCCGGTCATCGCAGCGCGGAGGCAGCGGCTGCATCGAACACCGAAGCGACGGCACACGCTCGTATGTCGGATCTCACGAACGGAGAAAAATACGGGCGACCGAAGGATATTTTTTGCGGAGACTAATCCTTTCATAGTAAAGGTGTTTAAAAATGGTGTCACAAAGTGGAGGTGTCGGGCAGTCGCGCCGGAGAGGATTTAAAAAGCAGTTTCATGACACTTCTGCCGCCGTCAGTCGAGTCGAATCGGGTCGGCGCTGGGGCGAATCTCGACCGACACCTCGTCGCCGGTGGCGAAGCCGTGACCGGGACAGACGAGTTTGCTCCCGAAGTCGACGCGAGACGCGAATAGTGACAATCCAGTGATTCGAACGCCGTCGACGAGCACGTCGAAGTCGGCCCACGGAACGTCGCGGCCGGCCGCCCGGCCGACCCGCTCGCCGAGGAGCGACAGCGATTGTCCGTCTTCGACGGGCGAGAGCGCGCCCCCGAAGCCGTAGTGGGCGAGGCCGCCGTCGAGGACGACGCCCTCGTCGCTGGCGAGGCCGACGAACTCGCCGGGGGCGACCCCCGCGTCGGCCCGCGTCGGTGCGTCGAGGACGGCGAACGTCTCGGCCGTCTCGACGACGGTTCCCGTCCCGTCCCAGTCGAGCGGCGAGACGGTCACGTCGGGCGACACCGGGAGCGACCCCCGAGCCCGGTGGTGGTTCGCGTCCGCGGGGCGGAAGCCGACGTGGACGTGGTTCGAGACCCACGGCGCGAAAAAGCCGGAGCGGACGAGCCGTCCCAGCGAGTCACCGACCGCGACCTCGTCGCCCGCGTCGACGCCGGGATCGACGTGGAGGATGCGCGCGGCCAGTCCGTCGCGGGGGTCGTCGTCGGGGTCACCGAGCCAGCCCAGTCCGGTGGCGTCGGCGTCGACATCGACGAGGATGAGGTACTCGTCGTCGTGGGCGTAGGGCTTGTTGGGCGCGCGGACGGTCCGCGTCTCTCGGACGACGCCCGCGACGGGCGAGCGGGCCACCGGGTCGTCGGCGGCGACGTAGAGGTCGATAGCACACCCGCTGTCGTGGGCGGGGTACGGCGAGTTGTAGAGCGAGAAGCGCTCGAAGCGCGAGAGCGTCGGCCGCGGCAGTCGCAGCATGGTCGTCGGGACGGGACGGGTGCGCTTAGGTACGTCGGGGTGTTTCTCTCGGGTATGCGCGTCATCCGCGGTCGCGGGCCCGACCGGGAGGCGGACCGGGCGGTCACCGCGGCCATGCTCCGCGAGGTGGGCGAGACGGACGAGCCGGCGTTCCGCGCGTGGACGCCGCACCGACAGCTCGCGTTCGGCAGGCGCGACACCCGCGCCCCGCGGTACGACGAGGCCGTCGCCGCCGCCGAGGAACGCGGCTTCCCCGCTATCGAGCGCTCCGTCGGCGGCCGCGCCGTGGCCTACACGGGAACCACCGTCGCGTTCGCCCACGCGGTTCCCCTCGACGACGCCCGGAGCGGCCTCGACGCGCGGTACGAGGGCGGAACGACCGCCGTCGTCCGCGCCCTGCGGAGCCTCGGCGTCCCCGCGCGGCGGGGCGAGCCCCCGGCGTCGTACTGCCCCGGCGACCACTCGGTCCAAGCGGGCGGGAAGCTCTGCGGCCTCGCCCAGCGCGTTCGAAAAGAGAGCGCGCTCGTCTCCGGCGTGGTCGTCGTCACCGACCGCGACGAGATAGCCGACGTGCTCGCGCCCGTCTACGAGGCCATCGACGTTCCCTTCGACCCGGATTCGGTGGGGAGCGTCGCTGACGCCGGCGGCCCGGCCAGTTCCGACGCGGTCTGCGACGCCCTCGAAGCCGCCTTCGTTGGCGACGCGGTGACGCGCGTCGAAAACGCGGCCGACCTCGCGTGAGCGACTGACTGCGACCGCTCCCCGAACCGCCGGCCCCGTCACTCCCCGAACCGCCGGACTTAGCACCCGGCGCGTCGCACCCCCTCGTATGCGAATCGAGAACGCGACGCTGGCCGACGGCCGCGCCGTCGACGTCCGCGTCGAGGACGGAACCGTCGAGGCGGTCGGTGACCTCGACCCCGTCGCCGACGAGGAGACCGTCGACGCCGAAGGGAACCTGCTTCTGCCGGGCGCTATCGACGTACACGTCCACTTCCGCGAACCGGGATTCGAGCACAAGGAGACGTGGGAGACCGGCGCGCGGAGCGCCGCCGCGGGCGGCGTGACGACCGTCGCCGACCAGCCGAACACGGACCCGACGACGACCGACGGCGCGGGCTTCGACGCGAAGGCCGAGCGCGCCGCGAACGCCTGCATCGACTACGGCATCAACGGCGGCGTCACCGCCGACTGGGACCCCGACAGCCTGTTCGAGCGCCCGCTTTTCGCCCTCGGTGAGGTGTTCCTGGCCGACTCGACCGGCGACATGGGCATCGAGGCCGACCTGTTTGCCGAGGCCGCGGAGCGCGCCGGCGAGGCGGGCGTGCCCGTCACGGTCCACGCCGAGGACGCCGACCTGTTCGACGAATCGGCCATCGAGGGCGACCTCGGCGGGGTCGGCCGCGACGCCGACGCCGACGCGTGGAGCGCCTACCGGACCGCCGAGGCCGAGGCGGTCGCCGTCGAGCGGGCCGTCCGCGTCGGCGGCGAGACCGGCGCGCAGATTCACATCGCCCACACGAGCACGCCCGAGGGCGTCGACGCCGCCCGCGACGGCGGCGCGACCTGCGAGGCGACGCCGCACCACCTGTTTCTGTCCCGCGACGACCTCGACGAGTTGGGCACCTACGGCCGGATGAACCCGCCGCTCCGCTCCGAGGCGCGCCGCGAGGCCATGTTCGAGCGCCTCGCTGACGGCCGCATCGACATGGTCGCCACGGACCACGCGCCGCACACCCGCGAGGAGAAAGAACGGACGCTTTTGGACGCCCCGAGCGGCGTCCCCGGCGTCGAGACGATGGTGCCGCTGCTCCTCGGCGCGGTCGTCGCCGGCGACCTCACCGCCGAGCGCGTCCGCGACGTGGTCGCCGCGAACCCCGCCGCGGTGTTCGACCTGCCGCGCAAGGGTCGCATCGAGGCGGGCGCCGACGCCGACCTCGCGCTGTACGACCTCGACGCAGCCCGCGAGATTCGCGGCGCGGACCTCCACTCGAACTGTGACTGGACCCCGTTCGAGGGCCACACCGGCGTCTTCCCCGAGTGGACGATGCTCCGCGGCGAGTTCGTCTGGGACGGCGACGAGTTCGGCGCGGTCGCCGGGGAGAACGTCCGCGACTGAGCTGCCCGCGGCCGAGATATACCCTCAGACCCGCGCGGCCGCGACCTGCGCGCCCTTCCAGCCGACGCCGACGAGCACCGCGAGCGGCGCTGTCAGAGCGACCAGCGAGACGACCGACCCGGCGAGGCCGCCGAGGCCGCCGAGCGCGGACGACAGGACGACGGTCGCGAGAAAGCCGCCCACGGCGAGCGCCGGGGCGACCAGCGCGTACGCGAACAGCCAGCGCTGTCTGCGAGTGAACCGGACGCCGTATCCCGGTCCCGGCGGGATGAGCAGGCCACCAGCGAGGAGGACGAAGCCGACGACCCCGAACACGAGGAGGAAAAAGCCCGCGAGCCCGTGGGCGAAGCCGTCACTTCCGGGCGGCGTCGGGGGCATCGTGACGGCGGTCCGCCAGACGAACGCGAGAAGCGCGGCTCCGGTCCCGGCGACGGGGAGTTGGAGCGACCCGAGGACCGCGCGGAGTGACCAGCGCATCGGGCCGACTGTCGGCGGAGGGACAGATAGCAGTTCCGCCGCCGGGTGTCGGGACCCCCGCCGGACCGGACGAACCCGACGCAAGCGAATCTTTTTCCCGTCCGACTCCCCGAGGGAGTGACACGCATGACCGACGAGCGGACGCCGCCGCGAGGCCGCGACCCGAACGCGGACGCCGACGAACCGCACGCACTCGCGGGACTGCTGTCGTTCTGGGAGACTGTGGTAGAGGACGCCGAGGCGACCGCGGCCGAGTACGAAGACGAGGGCTGGGAGACGCTCGTGCTCCATCCCGGCGACGTGTCGGTGTTGCCGCCGGCGAACCTGCCGGAGGCGACGGAGCGCGTCGGCTTCGACGTGCTCGTCCCCGGAAGCGAGTTCGAGTCGCTGTCGTCGTGGGTCGAGTCGGCCGAGTTCGACCGCTACGACGTGTACCGCGCCCGCGAGGACGACACCGTGTTCGTCGTCTCGGTCGTGCAGGACGCCGCGGCGTCGAAGGCCGTCGTCGTCCCGCTGTACTACGAGTTGGGCGAGGTGGACGCGATGGCGACGAAGGCGCGAAAACAGGACGAACTCCGGCTCTACGTTCGGCCGGTCGAGGCGGACCGACGCGTCGAGTTAGTCCAGTCGGAACCGGACCCGCTTTTCCCCTGACTTCGAGTCGGCGCGGCGTCGGTCCGGGGGAAAAACCGGTGCGGAGTCGCACGGACCGCGGGGCGTCACTCCTCGTCAGACAGTTCCTCTTGCCGCAGTTCCGTGCTCGCCTCGCGGACCTCGCGCATGACGCTCGAAATGCGCTCTTCGGCTTCGAGTTCCTCTTCGACCGAGAGGTCGACGCCCTCGACTTCGAGCAGGAACTTGGCGATTTCCGTCACCTCGTACATCATCTCGTCGAGTTCCTCGGCCGTAAAGAACCCCGACATCGCGCCGTAGAGGAACGTCGCGCCCGACTTCCGGACCTTGTCGCGGAACGCAGACCGGGCCTGATTGACCGCTTGCGGAGTGTAGGTATCGGTCATGAAGGGGACGAGTTCGGGGAGGTTGTTCCCGATTTTCGTCATCTCGACGCCCGTCTCGGTCCGGAAGTCCGCGCAGAGTCGCGCGATTGCCCACTCGCGGGCCGTCACGTAGGTCCGCTCGCGGAGGAAGTCGTTGACGCGGTCGTACTGCGCGCCGTCGACCTTCTTGAACCGAGCGTACTTCTGTACGTCCTCGGGAATCGCGTCGTCGGCGTCAGCTCCGGCGTCTGGACCGGCGTCGCCGGCCTCGGACTCAGTCGCGTTTTCGGCGTCGGCATCGGCTCCGGCGTCGTCCGTCGGTTCCGCGCCCGCAGTCTCCGAGTCGGTGGCCGGGTCTGCTGGCTCCGTGTCCCCCGCCGCTTCGTCCGCCGCCGCTCGCGGGTCCGCGCCGGGGCGAGCCGTCTCCTCGGCGTCGCTCGCGCCCGTCTCGAACTCGTCGGACTCGTCTGTCATACCGCGGGCTACCGCGGCACGGCCGAAAAGGGTTCCGCGATGTTCGGTCCCCCGCCGACGGGGATGTCGCCCCCCGTTTCCGGGTAAGGGTTTTCTATCGCGCCCGCGAGATTGGGAATCATGAAGGTACTGCTCGGAATCGGTGGCAGCGACGATTCCATGCGGGCGCTCGAAACGACGGTCGAACGGACGGCCGAGGTCGGCGACGACCTCACGGTCGCCATCGTCGACAACCCGTCCGGCGAGCGCTCGCGCGAGGAGATGGAAACGCGGGTGACGGAACTGCTCGACGAGCGCGGCGTCGACGCGACCGTCCGCGCGCTCGACGGCGACCCGGGGAGCGCCCTCGTGGACCTCGCCGAAAACGAGGGGTTCGACCAACTGGTGCTCGGCGGCGGCGAGACGAGCCCGATGGGGAAGATACAGATCGGCAACATCGCGGAGTTCGTCCTGCTGAACTCCCACGTGACCGTCACCCTAGTACGATGAGCGACCGAACGTTCTCCGACGCCGTCGCCGACCCGTACGACGCGCCGCCGCTGTCGTTCACCGACGGGGAAGACCGCACCATCGAGGTGCGCGCGCACGACGGCTCAGACGAGGAGTTGGAGGCGCTCGTCGAGATGTACGACGCGTTCGACCCCTCGGACCGCGCGCAGGGCATCCCGCCGGGCCGCGAGGACCGCATCCGCGACTGGCTGGAGAACATCCTCGACGAGGACTGCCTGAACGTCATCGCGTGGGACGGCGACGAGGTGGCCGGCCACGCGACGCTCGTCCCCGACGGCGACGCCTACGAACTCGCCATCTTCGTCCACCAGACGTACCAGCGCGCCGGCATCGGGACGCGGCTCATCAAGGCGCTGCTCGGCCACGGCCGGGAGGCCGGCGTGGAGAAGGTGTGGCTCACGGTCGAGCGGTGGAACCGCGCGGCGGTCGGCCTCTACCAGACCGTCGGCTTCGAGACGAGCGATGCCGAGAGCTTCGAGCTGGAGATGACCATCCGACTCGCTGAACCGCCGGACGACGAGGGCGGCTGAGGGCGGCGGCGAGCCGCGACAACGACCAACGATTCAGGATTCGGACAGGATTCAGACCGAAAGCACGGGCTGGCTGGCGTACAGGAGGACGTACTCGGCGGCCTTGGCGAGCACCTCGCCGGGGTCGCCCGAGACGGGCTCTCGGGGCACGACGATGAAGTCCGCGTCGAGTTCTTCTGCGGTGTCGAGGACGACGCTGCCGGGGTGGCGGAGCTTGCTCGTCCGCGAGAAGCCGTAGGCGACCGACGTGGTGACGGGTACGTCGGCGGTCTCTGCGAGCGCCGACACGGTGTCGGTGACGGCCTTGCTGTCCTCGGCGACGGCGTCCTCGTCGACGACGCCCTGCTCTATGGCGCGGACGACGTCCTCGCCGAGGACGTGGACGGCGTGGACCGCGGCGTCGTACTCGGCCGCGACGGCGGCGGCGTACTCCGCCGCGCGCGTCGCCTCCTCGCTTTGGTCGACCGGCACGAGAACGAGGTCGATAGAGAGCGGGCGCGGTGACATGTCCCCACCTGCGTCGGGGGACGACAAAAAACTCACCCCACGGTCCCGGCTGCCGGCCGCCCCAGACTGGTTTTATGCCGCCGCGCCGTGAACCCGGAGCCATGTTCGACACCATCGTCATCGCCACCGACGGCTCGGCGAGCGTCCGCCGGGCGGTCAGCGTCGCCGTCGACCTCGCAGAGCGGTTCGACGCGTCGGTCCACGCGCTGTACGTCATCGACGCCGGCGACGTGGAGACCGCGCCGGAGCGGCTCCGCGACGAGATGCGCGACGCGCTCACCGAACGCGGCGAGGAGGCGCTCGCGGAGGTCGAAGCCGCGACCGACCGCGAGGTGACCGTCGCGGTGCGCGAGGGCCGCCCCGCCGCCGAAATTTCGAACTACGCCCGCGAGGTCGACGCCGACGCCGTCGCCATGGGAACCCGGGGCCGACACGGCGAGAACCGCTTTCTCATCGGCAGCGTCGCCGAGCGCGTCGTCCGGACCTGTCCGGTGCCGGTGCTGACGGTCCGCCAGCTGGAGGAGGGGACGACGGACTCCCTGCTGAGCGACGAGGCGGCCTGAGCGGGCCGCGTGGCTCGGTTCGGTCGCGGCCCGCGGGACGTTCGGCGCGGTCTCCGCCGACGGAATCGGGAGGAGTTTTCCCCGTCGCGCCCGAGTTCGGCGTATGGAAGACGAGCTCATCGACAGTTCCCAGCTCTCGCTCCCCCGCAAGTCCGTGCTCCCCGGAGCCGGCTTCTTCTACCCCGAGTCGTTCGACGAGGAACGCGCCGAAGAGCGCGCGAAAGAGAAACTCGAAGACGCGTCGGTCGCGGTCGTCACCGACACCGACGCCGACGGCCTCGGCTGCGTCGCCCTCCTCCGGGAGGCCTACGACGCCGCCCTCGACGTGGCCGACTTCGAAGAACGCATCGAGGAGAAACTCGCAGACGACGAGGACGAGGACGAAGGCGACGAGGAACCCGCTCTCGCCGAGGAAGACGAGGAGGAAGAAGAGCGACCGAAGTCGCCGGTCGCGCTGATGGGGTCGAGTCCGTACTCGCTGGAGGACGACCTCCAGCGCGTGGCCGACTACGCCCCCGAGGGCGTCGAGGTGTACGTCTGCGACCTCTGTCCGGACAAGTTCGAGTACGTCGAGGAGGAACTCGCCGCGCTCGTCGAGACGGCGGGCGAGATTCACTGGTACGACCACCACCAGTGGAAGCCCGAGGTCGCGGAGGCGCTCCGCGAGGCCGGCGTCGACCTCGTCGTCGGCGAGTCCGACGAGGAGTGTTCGACCGACGTGACGCTCCGCGAACTCGACTACGAGTTCGACGAGCGATTCGCTGAACTCGCCGCGGTCACCCGCGACCACGACCTCTGGCTGAACGAAGACGAGCGGAGTCAGGACCTCGCGGACTACGCCTACTGGACCTCGAAAGAGGAGTACGTCGCCGTCGTCGGCGCGTACGGCGCGGACCTCCCGCCGGTCGTCGAGGAGTACATCGCCCACCGCCGCGTCGAAAAGGAGAACCTCATTCAGGCCGCCGTCGACCGCGCCGAACTGAAGACCGTCGGCGGCTGGACGGTCGGCGTCACCTACGGCCGCTGCTCGCAAAACGAGGTCGCGGACGCCCTCCGCGAGGCGGGCGCGGACGCGGCGGTCGTCGTCAAGCCCGCCGGAAGCGCCTCCATTCGCGGCTCCGACGACTTCGAGCGCTGTCACGAGGTCGCGGACCTCGTCAACGGCGGCGGCCACCCGAAGGCCGCCGGCTGTAAGCCCGACATCTACGACGACATGCTCGACTACGCCCACCACTGGACGACGCAGGGCGCGACGACGAAGCGCGTCATCCTCCGGGCGTTCGAGCAGGTCGCAGACGCGGTCGCGGAGGCGGAAGCGGAAACCGCGGCCGACGCGGAAGCCGACGATGACGCCGAAGACGACGAAGGCGTCGAGACCGAACGGTAACGTCGGACGCGACTCGGAGAGCGAAGCCGAATCTGAAAACCAGCGCCGAACACGGTCGGTCGATTACGCGTCGTCGACGACCCAGCGGTCGGAGTACGTCGTGCCGCAGGTACACTTGGCGTAGGCGTGGACCACGTCGCCCTCCTCGTAGATGCCGCCGACCTCCTCGTTTTGTGCCTCGGCGAAGGAGAAGATGAACTTCACCTCGTGGTTCTCCTCGGCGGCCGCCTCGGGACAGGTGCCGCCGCTGAGGTCGTCGTCGATGTCGCCGTCGTTGCCCATGGCGGTCTGGGCGAACTCCATGGCGTCCATGCCCGTGCCGGCCGCGAAGGCCCGCCGGCCGTCGTCGCCGGGGACGACGAGCACGTAGCCGTTGTCGACTTCGACGCCCATGTTCGGGAGTTTGCCTTGGCTGTCGAGGTACTCGTGGGTGAGATAGAGCGCCACGTCGTCGAGGCGCTCGCCTGCGAGATACTCCGTTACCTTGCTCATACCCCGCCTAGGGCGGTCGGCGCGTAAAAGCGGCGTGTCTCGGAGTCCGACCGGTCACTCGTCGGACAGGCCGAACTGCTCGGCGATGCTCGAAAGCGAGTCGTTCGGGCGTTCGGTGATGCGGTACACCTGCCGGACACCCGGAACCCGGAGGCCGTACTGGTAGCCGTCGTCCAGTTCGTCGAGTTCGACGGCGTCGCCGTCGGCCCGGTCGTGTTCGCGGCACCACTCGACGAGTCGGTTCTCGCCGTCGTTCGGGGTGCGCGCGAGGCGCTTGTTGTCGTACGCGCCGCGAATCACGAGTCCCGAGGCGTCGGCCGAGAGACGGGCGTGGTAGGCGGTGCCGCCGAGGTGGAGGCGGACGAAATCGCCGTCGGCGGCGAGCACGTCGTCGGGGACGCGCAGACAGGGGCGGCGGGTGCCGCCGCTGCGGGCGATGTTCGCGCGGAACGTCCGGACCGACGGATGGTCGGAGGGCAGTTGCTCTGGCACGGGGAAGAGAGGAGTGAGACGGCGTTATTCGTCGTCGCCCTCACCGAAGGCGGCGGCGACGTCGCCCTCGCCGGCGACGACCTTCGCGTTAATCTGGACGGTCTCGTCGGAGACCTCGCGACCGCGGACGGTGACGCGCTTGCGCTCGCCGTCGCGGGACGGCTGGTAGCCGATGCCGTCTTCGGCGAGGATTTCCTTGAGCGCGCCGCCGGGCACGTCGGGGTGCATCGGTCGGCCGGCCTTGTCCGAACCGCCCGTCAGTTCGAGCGTGAAGCCGTCGAGACCGACGGCCGCGCCGTCGACCTCGTCACCGAGGTCGCGGCCGAGGAATCGGTTTGCGTCCTGTCCTTCGACGTCGACTTGGTAGGTCGCACCGGAGTCGGGGTCGGCGACGACGACCATGAATTCTGCCATGCGCGGATGAAAACGGTCGCGGATAAAAAGTACGTCGAAAGCGCGTCTCGGGGGCGCACCCACCGAATCGGGGTGAAACGGCCGAATTCGGCGTCGTCAGGGAGAACGGAGAGCCTAGGTAAGAGTTAACATTCAACATAGCGTACCCCGTAACATGAGCAAGGATATCGACACTCGTGGGGTCGTAGCCCTCGTCAAAGCCAAATCGAGGGCGCTGGTCGGCCCCGAGCCGACGGACCTCGTCGAACGACGCCCGGCGGAGTTGGTCGAGCGCCGGACAGAGGCGTTGGTCGAGGCGGAGCCGACGACGCTCGTCGAACCCCGGCCGACGACGCTCGTAAAACAGCGACGCCACGAATGTCCTACCTGCGGCTACAAATCCGAAGAGGCCGTTCACGAACGAATCTGCCCGGAGTGCGGCGGGACGCTTCGCAACGCCGGCACGGGTCGGGACTGAGTCGCAAGCGGCGGAGTCCACGAGGAGGCACAGACACGACGTTCGCGGTGGTTCGTGCTCGCCGCGCCGAGAGGACAGAGACGGCGCTGCGGCGGGTTAAAACCCGTCTTCCCACCGGAACGTGCCGTTCCGCTGGACGACCTCGCCGTCGACTTCGATGCGCGAGTCCTCGCTCATGTCGGTTATCATGTCCGTGTGGACCGCGGACTGGTTGCCGTCTTCGCCCTCCGGGAGACACGCGCCGTAGGCTCGACCGACCGCGAGGTGGACGGTGTCGCCCATCTTCTCGTCGAAGAGGATGCTGTCGGTAAAGCGGTCGATGCCGCGGTTCATGCCGATGCCGAGTTCACCGAGTCGGCGCGCGCCGTCGTCGGTGTCGAGGATGCCGGCCAGCGCGTCCTCGCCCGCGGCCGCGGAGAAGTTCACGACCTCGCCGTCCTCGAACGTCAGGTGGACGTTCTCGACGCGCTGGCCCTCCAGCGTCATCGGCACGTCGAAAAACACCTCGCCCTCGACGGCGTCCTCGACGGGCGCGGTGAACACCTCGCCCGACGGGAGGTTGTGGGAGTCGTAGGCGACCGACGCCGCGGAGTTGACGGCGGTCCGCCCCTCGATTGACATCGTGAGGTCGGTGTCGGCCTTGACGATGCGGACCTCCGACCCGGCGTCGAGCACGTCTTTCATGTTCGCCATCTCCTCTGCGAGTGCCGACCAGTCGCGAAGAATCGCGTCGTAGACGAAGTCGGCGTACTCCTCGAAGGACATTCTCGCCTGCTGGGCCGCCGCGCGGGTCGGGTGAACCGTCGAGACCCAGTCGGTGTCCATGCGCGCCTCTTTGACCTCGCTCGTGGCGCGGCCGTAGGCCTGTCGCGTCTCGGTCGGTACGTCGGCGGTCGCCGCCGTGTTACGGGTGCCGCCGAGGAAGAGCACCGAGTCGGCGGCCTCGTAGAGGGCGAGTTCGTGTTCGGGGAGTTCGAAGTCGCCGTCGTGCGCGCGGAGGTACGCCCGCTGGACCTCCTCGGAGGCGTAGGTCGTGACGACGTTCGCGCCGCGCTCGCCGAGGGCGTCGCCGACGGCGACCGCGAGGTCGTGAGCCCCTTCACCGACGGAGACGACCACGTCGTCGCCGGCCTCGATTCGCGCGCTCCAGTCGACGAGCGTCGCGGCGTGCTCGTGGATGCGTTCGTCCATACGCGACCCTCGCGCGGGGCGGTGAAAACGTCGGCGGCTGCGGGCGCGAGGCCATCCACCGCGACCTCGCTGCGGGCCGACGCGGGGGGGTTCGGCGGACGTGCCGAGCGTTACAGAACCCTTATCGCCCGATATTTACCATTCTCTCCCGTGACTTCCATCGCACTCGCCACTTCCGAGGACCTCCCGGGACTCGTCGACGACGACGCCCCGTTCCTCGCGGCGCTCCGGGAGCGAGACGTGTCGGCGGAGCCGGTCGTCTGGTCCGACGAGTCGGTCGACTGGAGCGACTTCGACGCCGTGGTCGTCCGGTCGATTTGGGACTACTACCGGCATCCGAGGGCCTACGCCGCGTGGGTCGACCGCCTCTCCGACGCCGACTGCGCGGTGTGGAACCCGCCGGCGACGCTGGACTGGAACAGCCACAAGTTCTACCTGCGGGATCTCGCCGACGCCGGCGTCTCGACGCTGCCGACCGAGTACGTCGAACGCGGCGGCGACGTGTCTCTCGAAGCCGTCTTCGAGACGCGGGGGTGGGACGAACTCGTCGTCAAGCCCGCCGTGAGCGCGGGCGCGTTCGAGACGAGACAGCTGAGCCGCGCGGAGGCCGCCGACGCCCAGCGATGGGTGGACGACCTCGTGGCGGAGAAGGACGTGCTAGTACAGGAGTTCGCGCCGGACATCGAAGACGGCGAGTGGTCGCTCGTCTTCTTCGGCGACGCGTTCAGCCACGCGGTGGTCAAGCGCCCCGAGCCCGGCGACTACCGCGTCCAAGAGAAACACGGCGGGAGCGTCCACGTCGAGGAGCCGAGCGAGACGCTGCTCGACAACGCCCGGCGCGTCGTCGACGCCGTCTCGGCCCACCTCGGCGGCGATCCGCCGCTGTACGCCCGCGTCGACGGCGTGGAACGCGGCGACGACTTCCTCCTCCTCGAAGTCGAACTCATCGAACCCGAACTGTTCTTCCGGACCGACGACGCCGCCGGCGACCGACTGGCCGAGGCGCTGTTGGCGCGGCTCTGAGCGGGCGGCCGGCTCCGGCGGTATCTCCTCGGCGGACGGCCGCGCACGCGCCAAACCACAACCACTACCACCCCCCGCGGACGATGCCGACGCATGCAACTAGGCGTCATCGGCCTCGGCCGGATGGGGCGCATCGTAGTCGACCGAGTGCTCGATGCCGGGCACGAGGTCGTGGCCTTCGACCTCTCGGCGGAAGCCGTCGCGGCGGCCGCCGACGCGGGTGCCGAACCCGCGGACAGCGTCGCCGACCTCGTCGACCGGCTCGGCGACGACAAGCGAATCTGGCTCATGGTCCCCGCGGGCGACGCGGTGGACGCGACGCTCGACGACCTCGACCCGCACCTCGACGGTGACGACGTGGTCGTCGACGGCGGCAACTCACACTTCGAGGAGTCCGTGCGGCGCGCCGAGGCGTGCTCGGCGGCCTACCTCGACTGCGGAACCTCCGGCGGCCCCGCCGGTGCCGAACTCGGCTTCTCGCTCATGGTCGGCGGCCCGGAGTGGGCCTACGACGAGCTGTCTCCCGTCTTCGACGCCGTGGCGACCGGCCCCGCCGGCCACGGCCACATGGGCGACTCCGGCTCCGGCCACTACGTGAAGATGGTCCACAACGGGGTCGAGTACGCGCTGATGCAGGCGTACGGCGAGGGCTTCGAACTGCTCGCCGAGGGCCGCTACGACCTCGACCTCGAATCGGTCGCGCAGACGTGGAACAACGGCGCGGTCATCCGCTCGTGGCTTCTCGAACTCTGCGAGGAGGCGTTCCGCGAGGAGGGAAGCGACCTCGGCGACGTGGACGACCACGTCGCGGGCGGCTCGACGGGCACGTGGACGGTCCAGGAGGCGCTCGAACAGGAAGTCCCGGTCCCGCTCATCTACCAGTCGCTCGCCGAGCGGTTCGGCTCCCGCGCCGACGACCGCTTCTCCCGCCGCCTCGCCAACCGGCTTCGGTACGGCTTCGGCCGTCACGAGGTCGCGCGGAAGGACGACTGAGACGGTCGTCCCCGGCGAACTGCCCCGGCGCGACCGCGACGACCGCGACAGACACCTCGGCCCTCGATATTGTGGGAACCCGCGTGAGACCCGCGTCTCGGCGGTGAAATCGACCGCCCGCGGGTGCCGCCACAATCACAATTTCCTTAACCCCTCCCTCCATATCCGCCGGTATGGCAGTCATCAGTCTGGTGGGTGTCGGGGCCGGATTGGTCCTGGTACTCCTCGCCGTCGCCCTGCACTACTCGAAGGGCACCGGCTGGGAGCCGACCGCCGACATCACACAGGAGGTCCTCGAACGCCGCGCGGCGACCGTCGCAGAGACCGACTTCCCCGAGCCGATGAACCGCTCTATCGGGGGCGGCGGCGGCGTCGCCGCGGTCGGTGGCGGCGAAGAGGGCGCCGAACTCGAAGGCGAGGAGGCGGAAGAAGAGCCGAGCCCCGCCGACATGCCCGAAGACGAAGTCGAGTACTTCGAAGTCGAGTTCGTCAAGCAGGGCGAGACCATCGAGCTGGCGAGCAACGAGACGGTGCTCGACCAGGGCGAAGACGCCGGGATGGACCTCCCCTACGCGTGCCGGCAGGGTTCCTGTGTCTCCTGTGCCGCGAAGATTACCGACGGCCCGGCCGAAGAGTACATCACGCACCACACGCAGGAGACGCTCTCCGACGAGGAGATGGACAACGGCTACACGCTGACCTGCGTCGCCTACCCGAAGGCCGACTTCGCCATCGAGACCGGCGAAGCGCCGTAACGCGACGACCGCAACCACCCACCTTTTCTCGCGACGCCATCCGTTCGTGAGCCGTCATCGCCGCTTCTGCGAATAGCTCCCGCATCGTCGGATGCGGTCGGTTACGCGGGAATCGCTCCCGCCCGCCGCCGACGGTCTCCTCGGGCGACGACGCCTATCGACGCTTTCAAACGGTCTCCGCGTGTCTCACCTGTTCAGTGTCCCTCCCCGAAGGAGGTTCCCTCACCGAAGGCGACCTCAAACGGCCGATGTTCGAACTGGCGTGGCCGATTATCGTCACCGAACTCCTCCAGGTGGCGTACAACCTCGCGGACACCGTCTGGCTCGGCCGGCTCTCGACCGACGCCGTCGCCGCCATCAGCCTCGCGTTTCCGCTCATCTTCCTTCTCATCTCCGTCGGGGGCGGCTTCACCGTCGCCGGCAGCACGCTCGTCGCGCAGTACACCGGCGCGAAAAGCGAGGGCTCCGCCGGGACCGTCGCCGGACAGACGCTCACGTTCATCACCGTCATCGCCGTCGTCGTCGGCGTCATCGGCTTTTTCGCCACCGACGCGATGCTCGGCGTCCTCCCGAGTTCGGAGGCGACCGCCGGGCAGGTCATCCCTCTCGCCGGCGACTACATGCGCGTGTTCTTCCTCGGCCTGCCGTTCCTGTTCGGCTTCTTCGTCTTCTCCGCGCTCATGCGCGGCTACGGCAACACCCGCGCCCCGATGGTCGTGATGTTCATCAGCGTCCTCATCAACGTCGTCATCGACCCGGTGTTCATCTTCGGCTTCGACGCCAACCCGCTGTTTTCGATGCTCGGAGTTGAGGGCCTTCAGGCCGAACTCTTCGCCGCCACGGGTTTCGACGGCTTCAAAGTCGCCGGCGCGGCGTACGCGACGGTCCTCTCTCGCGCCGTCGCCACCGTTATCGGCATCTACGTCATCTTCGGGACGAGCGCCGGCCCCGACGTACAACTCGCCGACTTCCGCCCGCAGTTCGAGTACATCAAGCAAATCGTCGATATCGGCGTCCCGAGCGCCATCGAGCAGTCCGCCACCGCCCTCGGTTTCATCACCCTCACCGCGATGGTCGTCACCTTCGCCCCCGAAGTCGTCGCCGCGTTCGGCCTCGGCAACCGTCTCACGTCGCTCGTGTTCCTCCCGGCGCTTGGTCTCGGCCGGGCGACCAACACCATCGTCGGCCAGAATCTCGGCGCGGGGAACCCCGACCGCGCCGAGAGCGCCGTCTGGCTCGCCGCCAAGGTCGGCGCGAGCGTCATGCTCGCCACCGGCGTGCTCGCGTACGTCTTCGCCGAACCCGTCGTCGCGTTCTTCCTCCAGACCGGGACCGCCTCGGCCGCCCAAACCATCGACCTCGGCGTCGAGTACGTCCGCATCCGGGCGTTCGAGTTCGGCTTCATCGGCGTCCTCCAAGTCGTCCTCGGCGCGTACCGCGGCGCGGGGAACACGAAGACCGCCCTCGGTTTCTCGCTGTTCGCGCTCTGGCTGGGCCGCGTGCCCATCGTCTACCTGCTTTCGTTCCAGTTCGGCTTCGCCGAGACGGGCATCTGGCTCGGAATGGCCGTCGGACAGATTCTCGGCGCGATTGCGGCCACGGCGTGGTTCACCCGCGGGACGTGGAAACACAGCGTCGTCGACGCCGACGCGACCGGAACGTAATCGGCCGCCGGCGCGGGTTCCACAACGGTTTTACGTCGGTGCCGTGTAGCTCTCTCCGCTGAGGGCCCGTAGCTCAGTGGACAGAGTGCTTGGTTCCGGACCAAGATGTCGCGGGTTCAAATCCCGTCGGGTCCGTCCAAATTTTTGGCGTTTTCTATATGTAGAAAACGTCCGACTCACGACTGCTACCGGCTGGTCTCGTCGCGGGTATATATATTCGCGAGCGGGGGCCGAAAAAGAGTCCACCACGAAACGGAACGCGGGTTGCCGCCGTCTTGCGGTCTGGCGGGACAGACGGGGTGGTCTGCATGATGCTGCTCGACTCGGAGAGCCGAAAAGAGCAGTTGCCTCAACTGCGGGTCACACGTCACCCGCGACTTCCGCCGCGTCTACGGTGACCGCGAGGACCGCGCGCACCGCTGTCACGAGTGCGACACGCTGGTTCGCCTACAGCGCGGTTCCGCGGGCGGTCTCGACGTTCCGATTCCGGACCCGTGGGACGGTGCTCCCGGTCGGCACGGCGGTGACCCGGAGCGGTGGCAATGACGGTTCGCTGTCCGTCCTGCAGTCGTGAGAGTGACTGCATCTTCCGCTGTGAGTACTGCGGCCGCGATCTCGCGGAGGAGGACCGGCGGTGAGTTCCGTCGCGAGCGCGCCCCACGAGACGCGCGGCGATCTCCTCTACGGCGAATACGGTTCGTCGCCGTACTGGGCGGTTCGTCAGCTGTACAACCACATCGACGGCGGTATCTCGAAAGTCGAAGTGGAGGTTCCGCGCCTCGAGGAGGACGGAACCGAGACGTGGGAAGTCTCGATGGGCTTCCACCAGTCGGGTCTCTCACCACGCGAGGCAGACACGGTGAACTCGCTTCTCGAGTACGACATCAACGCGTACGGTGAGGGAGAGCGGAAGCTTCCGGTCTGTGTGCAGCCGAGACTCGCGTGGTCCGACGAGAACCGACCTGACAGCGTCCCTGCGACGCTTGGGCCAGCCACGAACGTCAAACTGCAGAACGTCGTCAATCTCGAGTTAGACGAGATCCCGCACGTCTTCAAGTGGGTGATGCGCCGAGTCTGCGAGAAGGTCGGGTTCGACTGGTCGCGCAAGTACTTCGCCGAAGACCCACACAAGTTCTCGACGATAACCCAGCACGAACGCTACCTTCGGATCGACCGCGATCAGGCGAAGAAACTGGTTCGACGCGACGGCGTCTTCATGCGCCTGTTCATGCTCTCGGCCGATATCGAGGGTTCGCACGTCGTCTACGATTCGAACAACGAGGATGTAGTCGGCTACAACCACCAGCTGCGACTCGATCGGTCGGCAATCACGGATCTCTCAGCACCGTCCTCGAGGACTGCAGCTGAAGCACTACCACCCGCAGTACGTCCGTGAAAGTTCGGACGGTGATCCGCTGTACCATCCGAAACTCGGCGCGCTGTACAAGAAGAACCTGAACCGCGATCAGGCGGTCGCGTGGGACGACCGGCACGATCTGGTTGGTGACCTGGAAGAGAAATTACTGAACGTCCTGTCGTGGGCGGACATCCCGACCCGACCGGGAATGTGGTTCGTCTCGGACGACCACTTCAATGCGGTCGCGTCCGGCCGGACTATCGCGATGTGGGACGACCCGACCCCGCAGATCGAAGCGTCTCAGGACTCGGTCATCATGCGCACGCTCTCGCGGCTCACCGACGCGGACCACGACGTGCTCGAGCACTTAGCACTCACCGACGGTGGGACGAGAGTCGGTGAGTTGGAGGATGCGACCGGCTGGTCTTCCACGACGATCTACCGTGTTCTGCAGCGGCTCTCGGGACTCCTCGAGAACGACGGCGGAGTCGTGAAGTGGGTCTCCTCGAAGATAGCGCAGGAAGTGCGCGAGCTGGTGAGCATCGCTGACGACGTGGTGGACTCGGTCGCCGGTCGGATCGAGAACGTACTGAACGTCGACCCCCGCGACCTGGAGCGGTCTGGTCGTGCGCTGCAGAACTGGCTGAACCGCTACGGCGCGGAAATCGTCGCTGGGATGGACAACCGAGACGACCGCGTACGGATTCGTATCCGGACAGTGCTCACTCAGTCGAAGAACTCCACGGCGACCGGCGAGTACCTGCCCGACGTGCTGGAGGAAGGATACAGCGCGTGGTGCGACGCCGGTCTCGACTCCCGGCGGTTCCTCAACGCGATTGTGACCTATGACCGGGCGTACGGTCCCGTGCAGAACACGGTTACTCGGAAGCACCTGTAGCCGGTGGCCCTCTGAGTGGCAACGCTCTCGGTCGGTTCCTTCTTTTATATACTACTCCGCTGTTTTCGGCCGAACCCTGTTTTCGGGTGGAGTCTCGATTCTCCGTGAGCGACCGTGCTCGAGGAGATCGAGCGGGTGCTGTCCCGCTCGGCGGGAAAGCCCCCTTAGGGAGTGTGACTAACGTCACAACTGTGGAAAAATAACCTTCCGCCTCCGCGCTCCAGTTGATGCACGCGAAGGGGGGCTCGGAACGTCGCGCCTATTCGGGCGACGCGTAGCGCCCCATTTATATTCAATTACTGTAGACTCGGAGTAGTGAGCGACGAACTCCCCACCGCCAAAGAGATCTTAGCGACTCACGAGCTTGTGGAAGAGCATTGGGATCTCAAGTATCGTGGGACGCGCGTCGCTGCCCCGAGGTTGAAATTCAAACGGCTACTCAGAAGAGTTTCAGAGTCCGAACCGGTGTACCCCCGCGCCGCTGCACTTCTGCGCGAAATCGCAACGGAACACTACTTCGAAGACGGAAACAAGCGGACTGCATGGCTGACGATGCGCGACTACTTGGACCGCCACGGGGAGAAGCCAGCAGACACAGGAGAGACTGCGGTACAGGTGATGAAGCGAATTCGCCGTTTCGACACCGAAGAACTCGCTATCTGGCTGGAAACAGGAAATCTCGATCACGATAAACTCGAGCCGTGAACCACGGAAAGACTCAAGCCGATCTACTTCATTGATTTATTCAATCAATGAGTCTCTCTCACCCCGACGAGGAATCCGACGACCACGAAGAGCGGATTGCTCGGTTCATCGAAGAGGACTTCGAGCTGCTCGACGCGCTTCACGAGTAACTCCCGAACGAATTTCCTCACCTGTTTTGAACAGCAGTAGAAGACTGAGCGGCAGCTGTTTCCAGAACCAGTCGCGTCTTTCAGAGTGACCTTTGACCCACGTCGATCTCGCAGCCTCTCGAGCACCGGCACACCCCAATTCGAGTCCTCACCGAGGACCGACCACCACCGGAACCCCGCCAAATCGAACCATACTGTAAGTAATTATACGCCGCCAGGGGGGTGTGTGGTGGTGGTCGTTTCTCGAAGTGTACGCGGCCTAGTAATTTCACGGTCTATACCGACCACGGCCTGTATTCGTAATAGGTGACTTTGGAGATAGAACTAAGTAGGGTTGGGTGGCCGGTGAGGTGTCAGCAATGGTATTCCGAAAGCTCCGAAACCACGACGGCACCCCGCTTGTTGCACTCGACCGTGACGATCTCGTCCTCGACGGCGTCATCGTTGCCGATGAAGACGAACGCGAAGAACAGAGTATGCACGTTCAACGACTCGGCAAAGGAGTCTACGTCGTTCGGCCGGTGCCGGAGGACGGCCCAATCCAGCCGCTCCACGAGACTGAGCTGCTGCAAGGGTTGGTCAACTAAAATCATCCTCGAGAAACGATTTCTGATCCAATATTCAAATCCTACTTATCGTACAGATCTAGAATATGCTCTTCTTGAAATCCCATCCCAAGAATAATACGCTGAATCTGTTCATCTTGGTCGGCCTTGAGATTCGTATCGAGAACAGCTAATATGATGCCTGAAGATAATGCTCTTAATAGACTCATATGAAAACTTATGAATTCAAGAATACGATCCACACTGATTGAATATTCTTGTCCATCTACAGTAAATGTCATCGGCGGAGGGCTTTGACCGTCTACTTCACCAAAGTCAACCCGGTAATCTGCATGGGCTATTGAATTTCTGATAGAGTTAGCATTTGGATGTCCAGATATACCCATGAAATCTGCAATATTCGTGTCAGTTCCCTTGAATTCTATATCTTTGGCAGAGTTTTCATCTTGGGATAAGATCACCAGCGCGTTGAGAACATAGTCATACGCGTCGTTAAGATCTCGTGAATCTGCGGTCCCTCGCAACTGATTCATTGCGTCGATTGCTTCACCTTGCAAATTCTGGAAATATTTTTTATCTCCGTTTGAAAGATAGAGTCGATCTCGCCAATTCTCAGGATCTCCTTGATGGGATTTGCACAAGTCAATCAGAGTAGCAAGTTGATACCTGTGTGGTCCTTCTAATTCCTGGACAAGCATTGGTGCAAATAGGTGGATTGCAGTCCTTTTAGTGACGTAGCCAGGGCCACCCTGATTCTCAAGCCAGCTCATCCATTGATTAAACAGTATATGATAGAACTTACTCCGATCAAAGAATGTCGAAAGAGAAGTAACTAATTCATCTGAAGTAAACGGGTCTCTGAACTCTTTAGGGGCGGTTTTGGCTAAATATAGTGGTACAAGCGCAGAATCGGTCACTACCCTTTGGTGCCATTCATTCCTGAAATTAATAGACCAGATCGGATCGAGGATCTTTTTCTCTATTGGTGATTCAATAAAGCCGATATCATCCAGTTCGCTCATCACCCCTATATGTCATTTGTAAATAATTAATCTACTGATTACTGGGTGAGTGACTCGATGGATCCGCATCCCACGCCGTGACTCTCCGGGGTCAGACGCGAATGTATACAGCATCGTCGATGTATGCACCTATGCCGAACTTGTTGATAGCAACCGTGCATAGATTCGAACCAGGTTGCAGGGTAGCTGTCACAGTTGCAGCCACCGTTCGCTCAAAGTACTAAAAGGACCGACGGTTCTTCACCTGAAATACACGCAGAACAACCCCTGGTGCATATATTTCATATCTTGATTTGGTGCTAGAATATTTGTCTGAGTAATTCAAGTAACCGCTCACGGAGCGCGATGACTTCAGACTTAAGCACTTCTCCAGATTTATGATGCGCCATCCACCGTCTCTCTGCTCCATTCATACTCTCAATCTTTGAGATAGTCTTCTGGTCGATTTCGGCGTTGGCTTTCAGCTCAGAAACCACAGTATTTCTGCCCTTGGCGAAATTGTATAGGTTCCCATCCTTCTCTCTTTCAATGATATCGATTCCACAATCATCTTCCAAATATGCTATCGCAGCCCATTCAATTGCGTGTATATATGAACTGAGCGCCGGATGAAGTAGGTCGGCTTTCAGACATTCGTCACCTTCAGACAAGTGATCGAGAACTTCTGAACCGTACTTAGAACCAGCAAGCTCAGTAGTAATTTCCGGATTGAGTTCGGCGAGCGAAAGATCTGTTTTCGAATCCTGACGAGACTTCAGTCTTCTAATGAAATCCTGTAACCGGCACTGTCTAGTTAACCTCCTGAGCTGGCGTTCTTTCGTCGAGCGACTGATGCGGTCGCTGAAAATTATAGTAATGAACGAACACTGC
>NZ_AOLF01000016.1:0-39697 GCF_000336975.1 Haloferax sp. ATCC BAA-644 | reverse complement strand
AGCGGTGTCCAAACTCTCCTTGAGCAGGTCTGAGAGTAGCATAGATCACTCACTCTTCGACCTGTTCGTTCCTTAACTAGACGGTGCCCTGTAACCTGTCTAGGCTATCGCGGTCTTGCGGATCGTTGTGGTGGGCGATATTGTAATAAGGAATAACTGGGTTCTCACCGGACATAGTTTCGATTATAATGCGGTTCCACTCTGCGAAGATTCTCACGTGGCTGATTCTCTTTTTGATATCATTACGCCGGTCGTAGTAGTGCCCTTCTTTAACACTTAGGTCAAATGAATCCGATTCTGCACCATCTTCTGGTTTGTGTTGAAGGAGGAAATCAAAGAGCTGCGTGAGTTGTTCTTCTTCATGAGGTACCAAGTACACGTAAACACTATATCGCCTAGTTCGAACTTGTTCGTCGTGCCTTGTTTTTGTTTCAACCTCAAAATAGGGCTCCTCGAGATCGACTTCGACGCTTATTGATTGGGTCTTCGACGGCTGGTGTTCGTAGTATTCATGACCCGGAATGTATTCCTTTGATTTTAATGTGAGGCTGGTTGTCATTGGTCCGCACCGTTCTTTTTCACAATTTCCGATGCATCAACTTGGCCCTCCAGAAATTGAGTACCAAGTTCCGTGAGGCTGTACGTCCCGCTCCCTACGTTTTTCAAAAGCCCATAGTCAGCAAGCTTTCGACATTCTCTGCGAATGTACGACGGATTATAATTCATCGCACCACCAATCTCACTTAATCGGTCACAGATCGCTTTTGGAGGATGGTTCCCATATTCAGAAACGAATTCTAGGATTCTCTCATCAGCCTGTGTCAACCAGTCTGCGTGTTTCCGCATTCGGTTCTACAACGCGCACTAGAATACAAAATTCAGGCGATTTGGGCTCTATCAAACACTATGTGATTTGAAAATCAAACGTATCGTTATAATTATGTAACTGTACTCTATTGATGTGGGTACGGAAGCACCTTCTCGGACCTATCGCTGTTCGATAGGTTTCGCAGAAGCGGACCTCGCTGCTGTAACAGCAGGTCCGCGCGGGCTTCCGTGCTGTAGCCACGAAAGCCATGTTCGACTCACTTCCGCGGGCTATTGAACCCCGCGCACGAGCGCACGCACAGCCGCCAAAGAACCGTTTAGTTTCACTCGTAGGAACGCCCGATTTCGGGGGTACGTCCGGCCAATTCGTTCACTTTCACTTTCAGCCTGCGTACGAGCGGGCGTATTATTACAAAACGGGTGGCCGCCCAACTGTGATGACGACTACGCAGGTCATTTGCGATGAGAACCGGACGGACCGATGGCAGTTCACGTGTCCTCGAGGACACCGTACGTGGGAAGCGGCGCAGAACCACTTCTGGTGCCAGCGGTGCGCGTCCACCAAGGACGTTGACGGCCGGTTCCATCAACTCCGGGATAAGGTGAGCGGCGAGCGACTTTCTCGCGAGGAAGTCGTACTCCAGAGTAACTGCGACGACGACCTCGAGCTGGAGGCCGACGAATGAGCGACGATCTCCAACCACTCTCCCCCGAGGAGGGCGTGGAGATGTACCTCGATCTCCGCGAGGGCGACGTGTCCGAAACGACGCTCATGAACCACGGCTACCGGCTGAACCCGTTCCTCGATTTCTGCGAGGAACACGATATCGACAACCTGAACGACGTGACCGGCCGGACGCTGTACAAGTACTACAGCTACAAGAAGGGCGCAATCAAGCCGGTCACGCTGGACAACTACCTCACGACGCTTCGGGTGGCCCTCGATCTGTGGGCCGATATCGACGCCGTCGAAGAGGGACTTCGCGAGAAGGTGCCGCTTCCGAACCTGAAACCGCAGGACGACGTGCGCGACCGCGTGCTGCGCGGCGACCGCGCGAAGGATATCCTGAACGGGCTGGACACGTTCAACTACGCCTCTCGAGACCACGTTATCATGCTCATCCTGTGGCACACCGGGATGCGCACCGGCTCGATCTACTCGCTCGACGTGGAGGACTATGACCCCGAAGAACCGTGCCTGAAACTCCGGCACCGCCCCGAGGAGGGAACGCCGCTGAAGAACGAGGAGAACGGCGAGCGCGACGTGTCTCTCAGCCACCCCGTCGCCGCAGTCATCGACGATTATCTCGCGAAGAACCACTACGAGGTAACCGACGAGTACGACCGCGAACCGCTTATCTCGTCGTCACAGGGTCGGCTCTCGAAGGGCGCGTACAGAACGAGTATCTACGCCGTGACGCGCCCGTGCGAGTGGGGGACGTGTCCGCACGCGGAAGTAGACCCGGACGACTGCAGGCCCGCCGATAGGCGCGATAAGGCGTCTCGTTGTCCTTCGACGGTCTCGCCGCACGACATTCGCCGCGGTGCGATCACCGAGTCGCTGAACGACGGCATCCCGGTCGAGATCGTGAGCGAGCGGATGAACGTGTCTGTGGACGTGCTGGACAAGCACTACGACAAGCGCACGCACCGTGAGCGGATGGAGGTTCGTCGTCGCGTTCTTCGGGAGGTGCGGTAGTAGGATGTCTCCGGAATTTGGGATGCCACCAGTACATACCACTTACATTCCGTCGGGTCCGTTTTGTGCCGTTTCGTGGGAACGAAAGGGCTCACCTTGCACCGAACCACCCAACTTCGGTCGGGTGCTCACTGCACGCTACCCCCGCCGAGAGCCATCAAACGACAGGTTCCGTCGACCACACGGGAACGTGTCGAAAATTAAATAATTGGCTGTCGAAATCCGACAAAACACCACAATATATCGGTTTTAGAGAGAAAGTCTCCCGGTAGCAGAATCAGCGTTGATAAACGAGCGGCAATTCATTTCACCCCGAAGTCGAAGGGGAGGGGTATGGGAACGCCGACAGCGGACACGCAGAACCCTCGACGCGGTGTGGGGCGGTGGCGACAGCGGCTCCGAGACGCAGTGAGATACGTCCCGCAGGGGGACTCGATTCCGAGCGAGTCGTGGCGGGCGCGTCACCGAAACATCCTCGTCTTCCTCGTGGCGCACGCGCCGCTTTTGTACTTCCTCGGGAACTTCACCGGGTCGGAGCCGTACGTCACGGGTGCGACGCTCGCCGCCGCGCCCGCCGAGCACGTCTCGCTCGGCGTCGGAGCGGTCGTGGGGTTGGCGCTGTTCGCGTGGCTCCCGTGGCTCCCGCGCCGGATGCGGAGCGGCTTCGCATCAATCGGGTTGCTGACGTGTTCGGCTCTGCTCGTCTACTTCTCGGGCGGCTACATCGAGGCGCACTTCCACTTTTTCGTCATCGTGGCCGTCCTCGCGATCTATGAGGACTGGCTCCCGTTCGTCGTCGGTATCCTGTACGTCGCCATCCAGCACGGCGTCTTCGGCATGGACCACCCGGAAGCGGTGTACAACCACCCCGACGCCATCGCGAACCCGATGGGCTGGGGGCTCGTCCACGCGGTGTTCATCCTCATGCTCGCGTCGGCGTTAGTCACGAACTGGTTCTCTGTCGAGCGCTCCCGCGAGGAGACCAGACAGAAGATGCAGAGCCTCGAAGACAGCGAGGAGGCGAAAGCCGAAGTCGAGCGCCTGAACGAGCAGTTGATGGTGCAGGCCGACGAACTCGCCGCGGCTATGGACGCCGTCTCGGAGGGGGATTTCACCGCGAACCCGCCCGAAGGGTCGGATATCGAGGCCATCGAAGCCATCAGCGACGCGTTCACGGCGATGAAGCGCGACCTCTCGTCGACTATCGTCGATCTCCGAGCGTTCGCGGCGACCGTCGAGCGGACGACGCGGTCGGTTCACGACGACGCCGAAACGCTCGAACGGACGCAACGACAGCTCGCGGCCGACGTGGGGGCGTTCGCCACGGAGGTGCGCGAGCAGGCTCACGACCTCGAATCCACGACCGGCGAGCTGAGCAGTCTGTCGGCGACAATCGAGGAAATCGCCGCGAACGCCGACCAGGTCTCGGGCGAGGCGAGCGACGCTGCGGAGGCCGCCGAGGCGGGGACGGGGACTGCGGCGGCGGCCATCGAGGCAATCGAGAACGTCGAACGGAGCGTCGACGAACTCGCGTCGCTGGTCGAGTCGCTCGACGACCGGATGAACGACGTCTCGAAGAGCACCGACCTCATCGAGTCGATCGCCGAGCAGACGAACACGCTCGCGCTCAACGCGAACATCGAGGCCGCCCGCGCCTCGGACGGTAGCGAGGGGTTCGCCGTCGTCGCAGAGGAGGTGAAGTCCCTCGCCGACGAGACCCAGGACCACTCGGCGGCCATCGAGCGGACGATAACCGAGACGGTCGAAGACGTGGCGCGCGTACAAGCGGAGATGAAACAGACGAAGGCGCAGCTCGAAACGGGCCGGTCGACGACGACCGACGCCGCAGAAGCGTTCGCGGCGGTCTCTGACATCGTCGAGAGCGTCGACATGTCGGTCGACGAGGTCGCCACGGCGACCGACGACGGCGCGCGGACGACCGAGGAGGTGGTCGACGCAATCATCGGCGTCGCCGACCGCTCGCGGGATATCGCAGAACAGAGCGACGCGCTGGCGAGCCAAGCCGAGTCCAGAGCGGCGACGATTTCGGGGGTTCGGGAACAACTCGACGACCTCAGGGCCCAGACCGGCGGCCTGCAAGCACGGCTCGAAACGTTCGACTGCGAGGTTCCGGCCGACGACTGACTCGCCGGCAGTCGCTCGGTGACCGAGCGAGAGCGAAAAAAGCGAGCGGAAAAGTCAGCCGTCAGCCCGAAACGGCGACCGCGACCGTAGACGCCGCGGCGGGAACCGGTTTCGCGCGTCGCAACCGGCGACCGAACGCGGCGGGGAGCGCGGTTATTCGAGGTCGAAGCGGTCGTGGCTCATGACCTTGTGCCACGTCGCGACGAAGTCCTCGACGAACTCTGCTTCGCCGTCGTCGCCGCCGTACACTTCCGCGATGGCGCGAAGCCGGGAGTTCGAGCCGAAGATGAGGTCGAAGCGGGTGGCCTCCCACTCGACCTCGCCCGTCTCGCGGTCGCGGACTTCGTACAGGTACTGGTCGTCCGAGACCGGCTCCCACTCGTAGTCCATGTCGAGCAGGTTCTCGAAGAAGTCGTTCGTGAGCGTCTCGGGCTCGTCGGTGAGGACGCCGAGGTCGGAGTCCCGGTAGTTCGCGCCCAGCGCGCGCATGCCGCCGACGAGGACGGTCATCTCGTGCGCCGAGAGGTCGAGCAGGTCAGCCTTGTCGACGAGCAGGTCCTCGGGTCGCTCGTCGACGTCGTCCGCGATGTAGTTGCGGAAGCCGTCGGCGTCGGGCTTGAGCATCTCGAAGGACTCGACATCGGTCTGTTCCTGCGACGCGTCGGTCCGGCCGGGCTCGAACGGCACTTCGACGTCGTAGCCGGCGTCGGCCGCCGCCTCCTCGATGGCCGCAGCGCCGCCCAGCACGATGAGGTCCGCGAGCGAGACGCGGGTGTCGTCGGACCGCGCGCCGTTGAACGACTCCTGAATCTCTTCGAGGGTGCCGAGCACGTCGGCGAGCTGGTCGGGCTCGTTGACTTCCCAGCTACGCTGGGGTTCGAGGCGGATGCGCGCGCCGTTCGCGCCGCCGCGCTTGTCGCTGTCGCGGTAGGTGGACGCCGCGGCCCACGCCGTCTTGACCAACTGGGAGACAGAGAGCTCTGAATCGAGAAGCTCGGCTTTGAGCTCCTCGGCGTCCTCGTCGTCGATGAGGTCGTAGTCGGCGTCCGGGATGGGGTCCTGCCACAGCATCGCTTCGTCCGGGACCTCGGGACCGTAGAGCCGGGACGGCGGGCCCATGTCGCGGTGGAGGAGTTTGTACCACGCCTTGGCGAACGACTCCTGGAACTCCGCGGGGTCCTCTCGGAACTCCTCGAGCACCGCGCGGAAGTCGGGGTCCTTCTTCAGCGCGATGTCGGTGGTGAGCATCATCGGGTCGACGAACTGGTCGGGGAGGTGCGCGTCCGGAGCCGCGTCCGGAATCTTGTCCGCGGGCGACTCGTCGGCCGGCCGCCACTGCCACGCACCGCCGGGGCCCTTGTGGGCCTCCCACTCGTAGTCGAGCAGGTTGGCGACGTAGCCCATGTCCCACTGGGTCGGCGCGCTGGTCCACGGACCCTCGATGCCGCTGGTGATGGTGTCGGGGCCCTTTCCGGAGCCGTGGTTGTTCTTCCAGCCGAGGCCCTGTTCCTCGACGGGAGCCGCCTCGGGCTCGGCTTCGAGGTTGTCGCCGGAGTCCGCGCCGTGAACCTTCCCGAAGGTGTGGCCGCCGGCGATGAGCGCGACGGTCTCCTTGTCGTTCATCGCCATGCCGCTGAACGTCTGGCGGATGTTCTTCGCGGAGCCTTCGAGGTCGGGTTCGCCGTTGGGACCTTCGGGGTTGACGTAGATGAGGCCCATGACGGTGTTGCCGAGCGGCTCTTTGAGGTTACCCTCCTCGTCGAAGCGGTCGGGGGAAGTCGTCTCCCACTCCTCTTCGGGGCCCCAGCTGGGGGCCTTGTCGCCGACGTAGTCGTCGGCGCGACCGCCCGCGAAGCCGAACGTCTCGAAGCCCATCGATTCGAGGGCTACGTTGCCGGCGAGGACGATGAGGTCGCCCCACGAGAGCTGGTTCCCGTACTTCTTCTTGACGGGCCAGAGGAGTCGGCGCGCCTTGTCGAGGTTCACGTTGTCCGGCCAACTGCTAATCGGCGGGAGACGCTGGTGTCCGCCGGACGCGCCGCCGCGGCCGTCGTGGGCGCGGTACGTCCCGGCGCTGTGCCACGCCATCCGGATAAAGAGGGGACCGTAGTGGCCGTAGTCCGCCGGCCACCAGTCCTGCGAGTCGGTCATCAGCTCTTCGAGGTCGGCTTTCACCTGCTCGTAGTCGAGCTTCTGGAACTCCTCGGCGTAGTCGAACTCCTCGCCCATCGGGTCGGTCTGTTGTGCGTTCTGGTCGAGGATTTCGAGGTCTAACTGGTTTGGCCACCAGTTATGGTCAGAGCCACTCATACACCAACGGTTACCGCTTTTGGGTGATAAAATTGACTGATTTTGAATTAACTCTTGGTTATAGCCAAAGCAATCTTTTTACTTTATGAATAATTCTCAGTCGGGGAGCTCTTGACGGGTATGTATTCGCGATTGTGTCGAGATATGGATTGGTTGTGGACTGTCGATGAGCGACCCATCGAGTGTTGTTTGTCTGTTGACTGGTCGAGGATGCTGGCCCGCAACCGAGCACGACGAAATGGGTAGCTCGCGCGTGTGACCCCGAGCGCGGCGCGAGCGGCGCGGAATGCCATCGGGGTGGTCCGGCAGCTTACTGCCGTAGTGGACGCGGCGGCGCGACCGTGGTCGTCGCCACCGCGCCCATCGCCACGACAGGGTCGACGATGGGTATCGGAGCGTCGGCCCGCGCGTCGGGAATCGCGCCCGACGAGGAGATGCCGGTACAGCTCGGCGCGACGACGTCGCAGCCGGCGTCGACGAGGCGGTCGACCGCCGCGCGAATCGCCGCCCGCCCGTCGTCGGTCGTGAGGTGGGTCGTCGTCGCCGCGCCCTCGACGACTGCCTCGGCCGCGAGTCGGTCGCCGAGCAGGTGTCGGATGCTCGACCCGGCCCCGTTTTCGAGGCCGAGCGTCCCGACGCGCTCGCCGCGGGCGGACGCGACGGCCGCCACGCTCGCGCCCGCGCCGACGACTGGGATGTCGAGCGTTTCACCGAGCGCCTCCACGCCGGGGTCGAGCGCGCAACTGATACAGAGCGCATCGACTTCGGTCGCCATCTCGCGGCCGAGCGCCTCGATGTACGGGAGCGCGTCGACCTCGGCGGCCGCGTTCGGAATCCCGTCTGGGTGGTCGGGAATACACCGCGACAGCGTCGAGACGTGCGGGTAGTGCCGCTCGACGAGTCGCCCGTGGCGGGCGACCTCCCCCGGGTCGTCCAGCGTGAGCACGCGGAGGACGCCGAGTTCGGCCATCAGTCGGCACCCCCGCCGTTCCGGTCGGCGTCCGGGTCCGGGTCCGGGTCTGGCGAGTCCGAGTCCGGGTCCGGCGCGTCCAACGCGTCCGCGTCCGCCGGCTCGTCGATACCGCGGGCCTCGAAGAACCCCTGCTGGCGGAGCGCGTCGAGCAGTTCGCCCTCGCGGCGGTTCATGAAGCCGTTCGGCCCCCAGTAGCGTTCGAGCGTCTCCTGCCACTCGCGGCGGTCGTCGCCGTAGACGCTGTCGCCGTACATCTCGTTCATCGCGTCGTAGCAGGCGTCGAGTTGGTCGTCGGTGGCGTCGCGATAGCCGCCCTCGTGGAGCACCGTGTCGAGCGGGACCCGCGGGGCGTTCTCGGTCGCCTCGCCGTGACGCGGGACGCCGAGACAGAGCCCGAAAATCGGCAGGACGCCCGACGGAAGGTCGGCCGTCGCGGCGACTTCGGTGAGGTTGTTCAGGATGTTGCCGATGGGACAGACGCCGTAGCCGCGGCTCTCGGCGGCCAGCATCACGCCCATCGCGGCCAGCGCGGCGTCTATCGACCCCTCCAACAGCCCCATCGCGGGCGTCATGCGGAACTCGCGGTCGCGGTGTTCCAACAGCAGTCGAATCCGCCGGATGTCGACGCAGACGAGGAGGAACTGGCTCGCCTCCTCGACCTGCACGGTCCCGCGGCTACACAGCTCGTGAATCCGCTCGCGGCGGTCGGGGTCGCGTATCCAGACGAAACTGTACATCTGGGCCGTCCCGCTGGTCGGGGCCTTCCGTCCGGCGTCGACCATCGCGCGGACCTCGTCGTCGGGTATCTCGGCGTCGGCGTCGAACTGGCGGACCGTGGCGCGGCGCGCCAACCACGGGGCGAGGTCCGGAACCTCGGCGGCCGCCGCGGCGAGTGCGGGGCGGTCCGCGCGGTCTGTGTGGCCTGCGCGCTCCGTGTGGTCCGTGCCCTCGGGGTCACCGACCGAGGGCGTCCGGTCGCTCACACGAGCACCTCGCCGTCGGCGACGACGACCTCGCCGTCGAGCGAGACCGTCGGTTCGAGGATGACGCCGTCGAGATGCGAGTCGCAGTCGATGGTCCCGCCGAAGCCGAGGTTGTCCCCGAAGGCGACGTGGCAGGTGCCGTACACCTTCTCGTCTTCGAGGACGGTCCCGATGATGCTCGCCGCGGGGTTCGTCCCGAGGCCGAGTTCGCACACCCGTCGGGCGCAGTCGTCGCCGCTCGTCGCGTCGAGGAACTCGTCGGCGGCCGCGCCCTCGACGGACGCGATGCGCCCCGCGTCGAGTTCGACCGTCAGCGGGTCGTCGAGGACGCCGACGCCCGCGAGGCCGCCGTCGAAGACGAGCGTGCCGGTCGCCGTCCCCTCGACCGGCGCGACGTAGCTCTCGCCGGACGGGAGGTTGCCGGAGTCGCCGGGGTCGGCGATGATGCCGTCGCTCGGGATGCCGTCGCGGCCCGAAAGCGACATCGTCGCCGACGCGCCGCCGGCCTCGATGCGGGCCTCGTCGGCCGCCGTGAGCTTCGCCGTGAGCGCCGCCGTCAGGCGCTCGACCTCCTCGTAGTCGGCCGTAATCGCGCCCGCGCTGAACATCTGGTCCGTGATGCCGGGCATCGTGGCGACGCGAGCGCCGGCCTCGGTCGCGGCCTCTCTCGCCCGCGTGTGGGTCAGCGACGCGCTGGTCGGACAGACCACGATGTCGGCCGACTCCATCGCTCGGGCGACCGACGCCGGCGGCTCCATCCCGTTTCGCTCCATCGGCGGAATCTCGAACAGGCCGGACTCCAGCCCGAGTTCGACCCCCGCATCGAACAGCGCCCGCCCGATGTGGTTCGTGTCGGTGTCGGTCACGACGAGGAGCGTCTCCCCGGGATGGGCGTTCATGTTCTCGGCGAGGAGTCGCTTCGCCACGGCGCGGTGGTCGGCCACGTCAGAGCACCTCCTCCGCGGTCTTCGCCAGCACGGACCGCCCGAGCAGGACGCCCGTGCCCGTTAGCTCGCGGACGGTCGCTTTCATCTCGGGCGTGTAGCCCATGCAGTCCATCACGATGAGGTCGGCGTCGGTGCCGATTTCGGCCGCCGCGGCCGACACCTCGTCGTCGGCGGCGTACGGCGAGCCCGCGGCGGTGACGAGGTCGTAGTCGGCCCACTTCTCGAACGTCATGGCCTCCTGTTCCTCCTTGGGCATGATGACGCCGAGGGTCCCCCCGTCGAGGATGGTCGAGACCCACGCCGAAAGCAGGTCGCTCGGCTCGAAGACGGGCACGCTGACATCGAATCGCGGGAAGTGACCCGTACAGAGGACGCCGATGGCCGTCACCTCGGATTCGAGGTCGCGGATGCGCTCTCCGAGGAGTTCGACGACCGACTCGCGGTCGACGGTGACGGCCGTGCCGTCGGCCAGCCGCGAGACGTACACCGGCTGTCCCTCGCGCGGGCCGACCGCGGCCTCGACCTCGGCCGCCGAGTCGAACCGGTCGAGCGCGCCGACCTCGACGATGTCCACCTCGGGCGGGAGCGCCGCCGCGATGTCGGGCGTCACGTCGGTCCGGGGGGCCTGCCCGATGGTCACGAGTCCGAGCGTCGACATCTCAGACGCCCTCGCCCAACGTCTGGAGGCGACCCATCGAACCGTACAGCGACGTGAGTCGGTCGTACTCGGCCTCGTCGTAGAACGACGCGCGGCCGCGGGTGAAGTCCTTGGCCGTCTCGACGACGAACCCGGTCGCGTCGAGCAGGTCGGTGAGGTAGTTCGCGCCGGTCCCGCAACCGGGGACGGGCGAGACGCTCGTCGTCGCCACGCCCACGACGGGCGCGTCGGTGGCCGTCGCCGGCTGGAGGATGCTGTTGATGTGGTGCACGTCGTTGCCGTAGGGGGTGATGTCCTGCATCGTGAGCGTGAGCGTGCTCGGCGGGCGGCCGGTCGCCCGCTCTTGGATGTCGAGGAGGCTGTCGCTCACCTTCAGCACCCAGCCCTCCTTGACCGTGGGCGTGATGGCGAAGCCGCGCTCGCAGTGGACGCGGTTGCCCTTCGTGGCGTCGACGGAGACGACGGCGTCCATCTCCTCGTCCACCTCGTGTTCGTTCATGGTGCTCGTATCGACCGGACTACCCATGAAGGGCACCGGGTCGTGGGGGGAGGTCGGCGCGTCGGGACAGACGTGCGTGGCGATGCGAACGTCGCCGGCGAGCACGTCGCCGCGCTCGCGCATCTCGCCGAGGTGGAGCGCGACCGCGAGGGCGACGATTGCCCCGTCGGCGTCGGAGACCGGGCCGAGTTCGGCCGGCCGCGCGGCGACCCCGCCGAGGCGACCGACGACGCCGAGCGTCGGCGCGTCCGGGTCGCGACCGGGGACGACCGTCTTGACGAAGTCGGTCGACCCCTCGTCGGTCGAGATGGTCGTCACCTCGGTGTCGAGGCCGTACGTTTCGAGTGCGTCGCGTACCAGTTCGCCGTCCGCGTCGGGACGGCTGAGGATGTCGTAGGCTTGCTGAATCTTGTCGAACATGAGTGTCGTTAGTTGAATACGTGTGATTTGACCGCTTTTCCGACCGCCTGTTCCACCGGGTCGAAGAGCGCCGGGTCGGCCATCCCCGCGCCCAGAGAGAGGTTCGCCGCGGGCGCGACGACGACCGCCACGGACCGCCCCTCCGCGAGTTCCGCCGTCGAGACGGGCATCCCCGTCTCGGCGTCGAGCGTCGTGATGAGGTCCGGGAACGTCGCGAGGCGCTCGCCGTCGAGGTCGAGCGTCATGTACTCGTTCCAGAAGGTGAGTTCGCGCCCCTCGATTTCGACCTCGCCCACGTCGAAGCCGCCGGTCGTTTCGAGCGCGAACGACTCGACGGGACCGACGAGCGAAACTTCGCCGCCGAGCACGTCGGCGACGCGTTCCGCGGCGTCGCGGCCGTCGTCCGCGAACCTGACCGCGCGACCGACCGCCTCGGCCTGGTCGTAGGTGTCGAGCGCCGCGTGCGCCTCGGCGTAGCTTGCCGAGACCGGGTTGCGGGCGACGGCGACGAGGCCGCCGGCGTCTTCGGCCGCGTGTCGCACGAGCGACGCCGCCGTGCCGAGTTCCGCCTCGACGACCGTCTCCAGTCGGCTGGCGGTGCCCGGAACGCCGCCGACCGCCGCCTGCACCGACTCGGCGTCCTGCGACAGCCCGATAGAGCCCATCGGCCCGGTCGGGTGCGCCCGCCCGTTGCAGGCGGCATCGACGAGCGGGAGGCCCGTCACGGCCGACTGGAGTAGGCCGTTGACGGTGGCGAACCCGCCCATCTCGTTCGTCATCAGCGCGCCGACGGTCGTCCCGTCGGCCGCGAGTCTGTCCACCAACAGTTCGACCGCGCGCACGTAGTCCGCGGGGTCGACGTGGCTCTCGGTCGCGGCGGGCGCGCCCACGCCGCTGACGGTCAACACCACGTCCGTCGGGTCGAGGTCCGCGACCGAGACGATGGTCGGCCGGCCGTACTCGACGGCGAGTTCACCGAACTCGATACCTTTCGAAAGCGAGCCGCCGCCCCCGCCGCCGAGGACCGCGCCGCCGACCGCGATATCTTCGACCCATTCCGCCGTTATCGTCCGCCCGCCGTCGGTCGGCGCGGGACGTGTGTCGTCCGGTTTCGGGCTCTGTACGTCGTCTGTCGGCGCGGGCTGCGCGCCGTCCGGATGCGTGTCGTCTGTCGTCATTGGGGTGCCTCGGGGGAATCTGCGTCGGCGGCCGTCACGCTGAGGAACGCGTTCGGCCGCTGTCTGTCGGCGTCGCGAAGCGTCGCGGTCCCCCGCGCCCGGAGTCGCTTCATGCCCGCCGCGAGCAGGTGATACGTCTGGTCGCGGCCCATCGATTCGAACAGCCCGTCGGATTTGGCCACCGCCGTGGCGCAGACCTCGTCGTCGCGGCACGGCCGGTCGCAGGCCGAACACGCCGGCTGGGCGGCCTTGAACGCCGCCGGGTCGGACGCGCACGACCGGAGCAGTTCGTCGGTCCACGGGCGGTTCCGTCGCGCCCGCCGGAGGGCGGCGAGACGGTCTGTGCGTTCCCCGGTCATTCCCACTCCGCGCCCTCCTCGAACCGGTCGTCGTGGAGGAAACACCGCGCGACCTGGTCCGGCCCGCGCTCGTACAGTTCGGGCTCCTCGACCGCGCAGGCGTCGAACTCGTGGGCGCAGCGCGACCGGAACGCACAGCCGCTGGGCTTCTCCCGCGGGTCCGGCACCTCGCCGTCGAGCGTGATTCGGTCGGGTTTCGCCAGTTCGTCCTCCTCGCTGATGGTCGAGATGGCGGAGAGGAGCGCCCGGCTGTACGGGTGTTGCGGCGACCCGAACACCGAGTCCACGTCTCCGACCTCCACGAGCCGTCCGAGGTACATGACGCCGATTCGGTCGGCGACGTTCTTCAGGAGCGAGAGGTCGTGGGTGATAAACAGGTAGGTGATGCCGAACTCCGCCTGTATCTCTTCGAGGATGTTGATGATGCGGGCCTGCACGCTCACGTCGAGCGCGCTCGTCGGCTCGTCGAGGACGACGAACTTCGGGTTGAGCGCCACGGCGCGGGCGATGCCGACGCGCTGTTTCTGCCCGCCCGAGAGCTGGCCGGGGTAGCGGTACATGAACTCCCGGGGAAGGTCCACCATGTCCAAGAGTTCCTCGACCCGTTCGAGCCGGGCCTCGGAGTCGCCGTAGTCGTGAATCTTCAGGGGTGCCTCGATAATCGACTTGACGCGGTGGCGAGGGTTGAGGCTCGACGACGGGTCTTGGTGGACGATTTGCATGTTCCGACGGAACCGCTTGAGCTCGCCGTCGGAGAGGTCGACGACGTTCTGGCCGTCGATTTCGACCCGCCCGCTCGTCGGCTCCGTCAGGCGGAGCATCGACCGGCCGGTGGTCGTCTTGCCGGACCCCGACTCGCCGACGAGGCCGAACGTCTCGCCCTCCGCGATGGAGAAGCTCACGCCGTCGACGGCGCGGACCTCCCCCGCCTGCTTCTGGAGGATGCCCTCGAAAAGCGGGAAGTGTTTCTTGAGGTTCTCGACCGTGACCATCGGGTCGTCGAGGTCGCGGTCGCGCTGTACCCCTGCGGTCGGGTCGGTCGTGTACGCTGAGTCGTTCATTGGTCCGTCCCTCCGTCGGCGGAGATATCGCCGGGCGCGTCGCCGCTCGGGCCGTCGCCGCCGGCGGCCAGCCACGGCGCGGTGCCGATATCGACCGGGTCGGCGGCGAGCGATTCGTGGCGCTCGCGGGCCGGGCGGCCGCCGAACAGGTGGCACGCGGTGGCGTGGTCGGAGCCGGTCTGCCGCGGGTACGGGTACGCCTCGTGGCAGGCCGGTTCCGCGTGGGGACAGCGGTCAGCGAACCGACAGCCGGCCGGCGGGTCCGTGTAGTCGGGCAGGTGCCCTTCGATGCCGTCTCCGATGCCCGTCGAGAGCGTCGGGATGCTCTCCAACAGCCCGCGGGTGTAGGGGTGCTGCGGGTTCGCAAACAGGTCGGCGGTCGGCGCTTGCTCGACGATTTCGCCCGCGTACATCACGTTGATGCGGTCGCTGACCTCGCGGGCGACGCCGAGGTCGTGGGTGATGTAGAGGACGCTCGTGTCGCGCTCTTCGACGAGTTCGTCGAGGAGGTCGAGCACCTTCGCCTCGGTCGTCACGTCGAGGGCGGTGCCCGGTTCGTCGGCGATGAGCAGGTCCGGCTCCGACAGGAGCGCGATGGCGATGAGGACGCGCTGGCGCATCCCGCCGGAGAGTTCGACCGGGTAGCTCTCGAAGACGCGCTCGGGGGCCGAGATTTCGACCTCGCCGAGCATCTCGATGGCCCGCTTCCTGTGGTCGGCCTTCGAACCGGTGGACAGCGCGTCGCGGACGAGCTTCGACAGCGACAGGCGCGGCCGCCCCTGCCACTTCAGCACGTCCATCATCTGCTCGCCGACCGTCAGGACGGGGTTGAGACTCGTCATCGGGTCCTGCATTATCATGCTCATCTCCTTGCCGCGCCGCGAGTGGCGCTCGGCGTCGGAGAGCGAGAGCACGTCCTCGCCCTTGTAGCGAATTTCGCCCTCGGGGATGGTCGCCGCGGGGAGCAGTCCCATGATGGACTTCACGGTGACGCTCTTGCCACAGCCCGTCTCGCCGACGAGCGCCGCGGTCTCGCCGCGGTCGATGGTGAAATCGATACCGTTTATCACTTCGGCCGTCCCGTCGTGGGTCTCGAAGTGGACGTGGAGGTTCTTCACCTCCAAGATGGGGTCCGCCATCTCAGTCCACCTCCACGTCGAGCACGTCGCGCAGGCCGTCACCGATGAAGTTGAACCCGAGGACGGCGAAGGAAATCGCCAACCCGGGGAACACGGCGATCCACCAGAAGCTCGTGACGTAGTTGCGGCCCTGTGCAATCATCGCGCCCCACGTCGGCGTCGGCGGCTGCGCGCCGAGGCCGAGGAACGACAGGCCCGCGCCGACGAGGATGACGAAGCCCATGTCGAGGGTCGCCTTGACCGTGATGGGGCTGACGACGTTCGGGAGAATCTCCTTGAACGTCGTCCGCATCCACCCCGACCCGAGCGCCCGGCTCGACTCGATGAACTCGTCTTCCTTTATCGAGAGCACCTCGCCCTGCACGAGGCGGGCGTACCACGACCACCACGAGAAGGCGATGGCGACCATGACGTTGAACAGCGACGCGCCGGTCGCGGCGACCACCGCCATGGCGAGGAGCGTGGGCGGAATGGCGAGGAAGATGTCCGTCACCCGCATGATGACGGTGTTCGTCGTCCCGCCGAGGTAGCCCGCGATGAGCCCGAGCGTCACGCCGATTGAGATGGCGATAGAGAGGACGATGCCGCTCATCAGGAGCGACAGGCGCGCCCCGAACAGGACGCGGCTGAAGATGTCGCGGCCGGTCGTGTCGGTGCCCATCAGGTGCGTCGCGCTCGGCGGCTCGCTCGCCTGGTCGAAGTAGACGCCCGCGCCGGCGTGTTCGGGGAACGGCGCGATGTACGGCGCGAGGAGCGCCGCGGCGACGAGCGTCAGAATCATCGCCAGTCCGACGAGCGAGAGCTTGTTGCCCGCGAAGGTCCGAAAGCCGCGTTTGAGCTGTCGAAGCCGCTCTTTTCGGGCGGCGCTCTCGGTGTCGAGAAACGGGATGGAGGTCTTCGTGGACACGGCTATCCCTCCTCCAGCCGCACCCGCGGGTCGAGGTAGCCGTACAGCAGGTCGACCACGAAGTTGGCGGTCACGAAGCCGATACCGACCACGATGGTGACGCCGACGATGGCGTTAAAGTCCTGATAGAGGATGGCCTGCACGCCGTAGCGCGCCATCCCCGGCCACGCGAAGACGATTTCCACGAGGAACGCGTTCCCGAGGAGGAAGCCGAAGGCGAGGCCGACCACCGTGAGTGAACTCGTAAAGGCGTTTTGGAGCATGTACTTGTATTCGATGAGGGTGTTCGGAAGGCCGTAGGCCCGCGCGGCGAGGACGTAGTCCTTGCGCTGCTCGTCGATCATGTCCGAGCGGATGAGCCGCATCACCTGCGCCAGCGTGGCGAGGCCGAGCGCGACCGTCGGCAACAGGAGGTGCGTGGCCGCGTCGAGGAACGTCCCGAACTGGCCGGCGATGAGGCTGTCGACCAGATACAGCCCCGTGACCGCCGGCGGGGGAGCGACGCCGTCGCTGAGCCGCCCCGAGAGGGGCAACAGCCCGAGGCTGACGACGAAGACGATTTGGAGGACGATGGCGACCCAGAACCGCGGCATCGACACGCCGAACAGGGCGGTGATGCGCGAGAGGTGGTCCTGCCAGCGGTCCTTGTTGGTGCCGGCGACGACGCCGAACGGAATCGCCAGCAGGACGGCGCAAAACAGCGTGACGACGGTGAGTTCGAGCGTCGCGGGCAGGCGGGCGACGATGTCGGAAAAGACGTTGTTGTTCGTCCGCAGCGACATCCCCCAGTCGCCCTGCACGACGCCGACGAGCCAGTCGACGTACTGCATCGGCAGGGGCTGGTCAAGCCCCATCTCGGCCCGCAGCGCCGCGACTTGCTGTTGCGTTGCTTCCGGTCCGAGCGCCAACCGAACGGGGTCGCCCGGAATCACGCGGGATATCAGGAAGATGAGCACTGATAGCCCGAAGATGACGGGGACCGAGTGGATGGCGCGCCGAACGAGGTAATCTACGTATGACATTGGTGAGTTAGGTCGACGCCCCGAATCGGGGCGTCGGAAACCGCCTGGAGACGGTTACTCCGCGCGACCCTCGCCGCTGCGAGTCATCGAGTGAACGTCCCAGTCGAACGACATCACGCCGCGGTACTGCCAGCCCTCGACGTTCTCGTTGATGCCGATGCGGTACGGCGGGTTGGCGATGTAGACGCTGGGCATGCCCTCGACGATGAGCGCCTGCGCCTCCTCGTACTTCTCCAGCCGCGACTGGAGGTCGGTAGACTTGCGCGCTTCTTCGAGGGTGGCCGCGATTTCGTCGGTGGAGTACCACGACTGGGAGATGTACGACCCGAACGAGGAGGGGTGGTACATCAGGTAGGTGTGGCTGTCCGGCGACGGCATCTTCGCCGTGTGGAAGATGTTCGTCATGTGGGCGGTCGACTCGGCGCTCGTCGCGCGGTCGGTGAGGCGGGCCCACTGCAGGGGGTTGATTTCGAGGTCGATGCCGAGTTCGTTCAGCCCGGCCTGATTGAGAAGCCCCATCTGGCGCTGGAGTTCGGTCCCGGCGACGACGACGTGTTCGAGGCCGATTTCGTTGATTTCGTCGACGGAGTAGTCCGCCTTGTCGAGGAACTCCTTGGCCTTGTCGAGGTCCTGTTCCATCGGGGCGAGGTCGTCGTTGTGGCCCGCCATCTCGCGGGGGACCGGCCCGGCCGCGATACCGCCGCCGCCGATGATGTCGTTGACGGCGCTGTCGTAGTCGAAGGCGTAGGCGATGGCCTTCCGGACGTTGATGTCGTCGGTGGGTGCCTTCCGGCAGTTCAGCGGGAAATGGAACAGCTGCAACTGCGGCACCTCGGGGACGCGGACGTTGTCGTACGAGTCCATCTCGGCGTACGCCTGCGTGCCCATGTACTGGTCGGTCATGTCGCCTTCGCCCTGCTGCATCGTCGTCTTGATGGTGGACTCCTCGGTGATGACCGTCGAGCGGAACGTGTCGAAGCTGTCCTCGCTCCAGCCCTTCCAGTAGTCCTCGTAGGCCGACGCCTCGATGGAGTTGCCCTGCTCCCAGTTGTCGAGGACGTACGCGCCCGACCCGGCGGAGTTGCTCTGGAGGTAGGCGTTCCCGTAGTCGCCGTCGGTTTCGTTCTCCTGGACGACGGCGCTGTTGACGATGTAGAACTGGACGAACGTCGCCAGCGCCGGCCCGTACGCCTGATTGAACTCGAAGGCGACGGTCCGCTCGTCGCGGACGGTGATGTTCGAGGGGTCGAGGTAGTCGAGCCAGAACGACGAGTAGCCGCGCTGGAGTTCCAGCATCCGGGTGAGCGAGTACGCCACGTCGTCGGCGGTCAGCGGCGTGCCGTCGGAGAACGTCACGTCGTCGCGAATCGTGAACACCCAGGTCTGCCCCTCGTCTTCGGTGTCCCAACTCTCCGCGATGTGGGCGGTCGGCTGGAGCGTCTCGGCGTCGACCGTGATGAGTTCGTCGTAGAGGTTCTGCGCCGCGAGCCCCTGCGTGTAGTCGACCTGCTCTGCGGGGTCGAGCGTCCCGAACACCTGCCCGGCGATGAAGTGGAAGTCGTTGCCGCCGCTCCCACCGCTTCCGCCGTCGCTCGTCTGTTCGGTCGCGGTCGAGTCGCTCCCGGAACTCCCGTCGGTCGTCTCGGTCTGCTGTGCCCCCTGACAGCCAGCGAGGGCGACGCTCGTCGCTCCCGCGCCGATGAGCTTCAGCAGTTTTCTGCGTTCTATGTTGCCGGTTGGCATGGAGGGTTGTGGATAGCCCATTCGTATAAACCTTTCCTAGTGGTTAAACATATCGTCGATAAATGGAGATGATTCATCTAATTATATATTCGTAATAATTGTAGAGAGGGCCGAGAGCACAGATACATAGACGGATGAGTACATCAAGCAGAGATAGATACTGATTCAATCTATTCTCACCCAATAGAGCACATATACACACAGCTAATTGTTATATTAATGGACAGAGGTCGGCGTGCCAATCGCGAGAACGTCGCGGCGAGCGCGGTCGAGACCGAGGCGGAATCAGCGACCCCGCAGGCAGTTACTGCGGGAGAAACAGATCGGGTTCGGGGTGTCGAAACGAACAGCGACGACTGTTTCCGAGGTCGCTCACCGTCGTTTGAATCTCGGATTCGGTCCGGAGCGTTTCGACGAACGAAGAGTCAGTATTAGCGTCGTAAAACACGGGATAGAGGACCGCTTCCATCGTTTCCTCGGATTTCACGATGACGACGAAGATGCGAACGTTCGTGTCGCGGGCGCGGTAGACCTCGAACTGGTCGAACGCCGCATCACTCCCTGAAACGGTCGATTCGAGCGCTTCGAGTTCGGAATCCGGAACGAGGAGCCGAAATCCGGAATCGGCGGCCGCCGCCGCGTCCGTCGTGGAAACATCCCCCGGGTGAAGGACGAGCGTCCCCCAGCCGGACTCTTCGAGCTCCGCCGAGACCTCGTCGATTTCAGTGAGGATGTCGGCCCAATCCGCGAGGGCCTTGTTCGTTCGGTTGATTTTTCCGCGAACCATGTCGTCACCCTCGGTGAACGCGGAGTAAAAGTGTTTGGGGGCCGAAACGCGCGTTCTCTCGACGGCCTGCGATTCCGGTCGTCCGCCGTCTCAGACCTAGTAAACGATTCGTTCAAACTTAGTATCCGATTTGGAGATTTCGAAGAAACATTCATATATATGAAGCTAAGCGATATAACCGTGAAACTAGCAATGCCCGATTCGCAGGAGTGGATGGAGGACCCGCGCGTTGTCGAGCTTCTCGAAGACCGGATGGACAAAAAGGACGTTCTCATCTTCCGCGAGCTAAACAAAGACGGGCGAATCTCGGACACGGAGCTGGCCGACCGCGTCGGGCTCTCGCGGACGGCCGCGCGGCGGCGGCGCAAGATGCTCCAAGAAGACGGCATTCTCGAAATCTTCGCGCTGTTGGTCTTTCGGGCGGCCAACTACCCCTACGCGGAAGTCCACATCTCCTACGATAACCACGCCACGAACGACGAAATTACGGCGTTCATCGAACGACTCCTCGACGAGGGGCTGGTGTACGAGGTCGCCGAATGTATCGGTGAGTACGACCTGCTGATTCGCGTCTGGCAGTCTTCTTTGAGCAGTATCAACAGCTACGTCCGCGAACTCCTCCAAGACAGCGACGTTGCCGACAGCTACACCGTCGTCCCCATCACCGACTCGTACAAGATGTTCCACCGGACGTTCTACCGGCCGGGCGAAGAGGCACCCGACGCGTCGTGATCGAGTCGCGGGCCGCCGCGTTCGAGAATTGGGTGTAATCCGAACGGAGTTCGGCCGGAGTTCGGTCGGTGTTGTCCCGAAGTTCGGAAAAGCGCTATGTCACCGTTAGCTCATGCAATAGACGGGGAACAGAACTCCCCGCCCTGTGACGGACCCCGTCGCCGGCGCGCCGCGTCCGCCGAGCGCTGCCCCCTCGGTCGCTCGGCCGGTCGTCGGTCGCCGCGTTCCCCGTCTCCCCTACCGGCCCGGACCTCCGCACCGCCTCGGACCCGGTTGCCCTGCCACACCGGGCCGGAATCCCACCAATATTCTTTTGCGCCGCCGTCAGTCAAGCGCCTCGCAACTCAGTCGGCGGGCTCGACGTACCACGACGTACTGCGGGCGTACCCCCACCGCGAGATGTGGAGCGTCTCCGCCTCGCGCTGGAGCAACTCGACGAGCGCCCCGATTTCCTTCGAAGACAGTCCGACCTCGTCGGTGATGTGTCTGCTCTTGAAGTAGAACGCGCCCTCCGAGGCGCGCGTCGAGAGGTACTGTTCGAGTCGGTCCCGCTTGGAGGGTGCACTATCAGAACTCATAGTTCGGGGTGCGGGCCGTGAGATAAAATTCGGTTTCCGAACTTACGGCCAATTCGGGACCAGATGAGGCACAACTCTCACCGACGTTGCGCTGCGAGAGCGCCTGCGACGGGAGACGGGTTCAGGCGTCTTCGTCTCCGAGTTCGGTCTGCTCCGCGATGTCGTCCAAGAGGTCGAGATTGTCGTCCATCGCCGGCGTCAGAAAGAACAGCTTACCGTACTCCTCGCCGCTGGTGGTGAGAACCCCGTTTTCCGTGAGCATCTCCAGGTGGTGCTGGACGGTCTTGTAGTTCAGGTCGAGTTCGTTCGAGAGCTGGTTCGTGTTCATCGGACGCTCGTGCAGCGCGCGGATGATTCTCAGGCGGTTTCTCCCGCCGCGAGTCCCGCCGACGAGCCACCACAGCAGCTGCCTCATCTGCGTTCCCGTCTTGCTCCGCCGGTGTTCGTGACGTGCATCTGTCGTCGTCTGCTGGAGCGCCTGCGTTCTCGTGGCGTGGTTCGTCATGTTCGTGCGACCGGCGCGGTCGTCCCGCGGCCGACCATCGAGGGCGTGTTCGTCCCGCAGTTCGTCGAGTGCGTCATCTATCGAAGCTACTCGCGGAGCGGCGGATAACGATTCGCCAAACTCGACGCAGAGTTGCCCCCGAGAGAGGCACAAATTAGACCCAAATTCGAGGGTGACAGCGAGCGTCACGACCGCCGTCGAACGGGGGACGCCGAACAGAGACCGCGTCACGGGAAGGGACAGGCACGGGGCGAGACGGTTCGCAGAACGGATCCGGACGCGGCGGCGGGCGACGCGACTTGCCGCTCCGCAGACCGCCCGAACCAATACGTTTTAGGCCTACCTAAACAATGTGTCGAACAAGCGACGAACGGACCGCGGGACGGCGACGGCCCGCGAACCAACGCACTGAGACATCATGGTCGGCACGACACTCACCCAGATTCGGACCCACATCGAATCGCTCGCGAGCGACGACGGGACGTACGAGCTCGTCTGCGGACGGACCGGAGAGCGACCCGTTCCGGTCGACGGCCTCCGGTTCGAGGACCGCGAGACCGCCGAGGCCGCCGCACGCGCGGCGAGGAAGTATCGCTCCGCGCTCCGGCGGTACGACCCGAACGTCCCGTACTACGACCTCATCGTCTCGGAGCACGACAGCCACCCCGGCTTCGGCGGCGCGACCGCGACCGCGGAGGGCTGGGCGACCGCCGGGGCGACGCCCGGGCTCCCCGAGCCACCCTGCGACCTCGAAACCGACGCGGGCGGCCGAACGGAGTGCGCGGCCGACGGAGACCGCTCCGAACGGGTCGAGTTCTGTCACCGGGTCGCGGCGGCGGTGTTCGAGGCGCTCGTGGACGCCGACCACCGGGCGGTCGAGACCGCGGTGATGGACGCGTACTTCGACCTCGCGGAGACGATGTCCAGCGCGGACGACCTCTGTCTGCGCCTGCTGGAGAGCATGGCGACCGCGCTCCACGTCCACCTCGCGTCGGCCGAACAGGCGGACGTGTTGGAGCGCGCCGCCTCGAACCTCGCGTCGCGGCCCGGCGCGACGAAGACGCTGACGGCGACGCTGGCGGAGATGGAACGACTCGACCTCGTCGAATCGTACACCTGTTCTGCGTGGCGGTCCGGCCCGGACGCGACGACGAGGGCCGCGGAACTGACCCTCGAAGGCTACGCGCTCTCGGCGCGCGAGGGGCGGCTCCCGGTGCTCCCGGTCGTCCTCGAACTCTACCGCCGGACGTCGTCGTGGAGGCCCGTCTCCCTGCACGTCACGTCAACCGAGGACGGCTGGCACGCGACGCTGTCGGTGTCTTCCGCGTCGAGCGCGGTCGGGCTGGCGAGCGTCCCCATCCACGAGCACGCCGCCGACTGACTCGTTTTTCTCTCCTCACCTCTCCTCTCGTCTCACGTCGCCGCGACGGGGGCCGGGGCCGGTCAGTGCGCCTCAGCCCCGGACGCCGCGGAGGAATCCGGTTGCGACGCCGCCGCAGCCGAGCGAGACGAGGAGTTCGAACGTCCGCACGACGAGCACCGCCGCGGCCGCCCCCGCGGCCGGCGCGCCCGTCGTGAGGCTGAGCGCGCCCGCGAGGAGTACGTCGTAGGCTCCGAGACTCCCGGGAACGGGGACGACGCTCGCCGCCTGCGGGAGCGGGATGACGGCGACGATGGGGATGAGCGCCACCGTCGTGCCGGTGCCGGCGAGCGCGACCCAGAGCGCGAGCGACGTGAGCAGTTGCTCGAAGACGCCGCTGAGTGCGATGACGCCGAGGAGTTCCGGCGCGTCTCGGAACTGGACGACACGCTCCCAGAAGCGTTCGACCGCGCCGGCGACGGCGTCGCGGCCGAGCGGGGTTCGGCGGGTGACGCCAGTGACGACGCGAACGACCGGGGTCAGAGCCGCGACGACGATCATCGACAGCACGCCCCGCGCCCAGACGAGCGCCGCGCCGACGACCACCAGCGCGGCGACCGCGCCGGCAAGCGTCACGAGGACGAACCGGGACGCCGGCGCGTCGAGAAAGAGGACGCCGACGAGCGCGACCGACAGGAGGAGCTGCGCCGCGGATTTGACGTACTTAGCGACGCCGCGGACGCCGAGAGCCTCGCTGTAACTCGTCTCGGTCGCGACGCCGAAGAACTGCGCCATGATAGGCTCCGAACTCACCGGCCCGGCGGGGCTGAGCACGTCGAAGAAGTCGCCGGCGAACGCGAACTGGACGCTCGCCCGCGCCGAGAGCCCGCCTCGGAGGGGCCGCACCGACGCCCAGACGCCGAGGCCATCGACGGTCGCCTCGGCGAGCATCAGAACGCAGACGGCGGCGACGGCCCACGGGGCGACGGCCGCGACGCGCGAGCCGACTTCCTCCGGGCCGACGTACCAGAGGTACGCCGCAAGCGCTCCGGTGCCGAGTCCCGCGCCGACGACGAACCGAACCCCGCGTCTCACACCCGAAGCAAGCGAGGCCCGCTACAAAACCGCCGCGGCTCGCGGCCGCGCTCGGTCGTCCCCGTCACGCGCCGATTCGAGGACTAAACCACGACGAGACGGCCGGTGGCCGTGGATTTATGCTCGCGAGTTCCTACTAGCCCCGATGTGGACTCCCCGTTCGAAACGCTCGGCATCGACCCGGACGCAGACGAGGACGAACTCGTCGACGCGTACCGTCGGCGGGTGAAGTCGGCCCACCCGGACCACGGCGGGTCGGCGGAGGAATTTCAGGCGGTTCGGACGGCATACGAGGCGATTCGGGGCGGCTACGAACCCGGCGACGAACTCGAACCCGTCGACACGGACGGCCGCCGACCGACCGACGAGGGGGCGACCCGAAATGGACAACACGACGCCGATGCCGCTCGGAACGGCCACGCCGGAAGCGGGGCCGAGACCGGCGGCGAGGGCGCGGGCGGCGACGCCGACCCGGAGCCAGAACCCGAACGGCGTGGGGCGCGAGTCGAGTTCCTCGATTACGACGTGGTCACCGAGCGCGGCTGGTCGCTCACCGACGACGACCTCTTCGAGAAAGCCGCCGAAAGCGGCCTCGACGGCGACGCCTACGGCGAGGTGTTCGTCGAGCCGCGGACCAACCTCCTGAAGGCCGCCGAGGACGCCGGCCACAGTTGGCCGTTCGCCTGCCGCGGCGGGGCGTGTGCGAACTGCGCGGTGGCGGTCGTCGCAGGCGAGGTGAAGATGCCCTCGAACCACATCCTCTCCGAGGAGATGCTGGACCAAGGCGTCCGGCTGTCGTGTATCAGCCTCCCGGTGACCGACGACCTGCAAGTCGTCTACAACATCGAACCCCTCCCCGGCCTCGACGAGCTTCGGCTCCCTCCGCAGCACGCCCGGAAGATGAGTACGGGTCGGTGACGCGAACCCCCGGTAGGATGCCTCGATGACGACTTTTATGCGCGTCCTCCGCCGACCCCCGCTATGGCAATCGAGTCGGGAGACCGCGTCGCGCTCGCGTACGTCGGACGCTTCGAAGACGGGACCGTCTTCAACACCTCGCGGTACGAGGTGGCGGTCGAACACGGCCTGTTCGAGGCCCAAGAAAAGGACCGCGACGACTACGCCCCTCAGACGTTCGTCGTCGGCGCGGGCCAGATAATTCAGGGCCTCGAACAGGCCGTCGTCGGGATGTCGGCCGGCGAGGAAGCGACCGTGACCGTCCCGCCGGAAGACGCCTACGGCGAGTTCGACCCCGACCGAATCCGAACCTACGACCCCGAGACGTTCGAGGGGATGGTCGGTGAGACGCCCGAGGTCGGCCTGCACGTCCACGCCGAAAACGGGCTTCACGGCGACGTGACCGCCGTCCGCGACGACGAGGTCGAAGTCGACTTCAACCACGAGCTCGCGGGGAAGACGCTCGTCTTCGACATCGAAATCGTCGCCGTCCAGTAGGTGCACCGGGCGGTCGGAGTAGTCGTGACGAGGCGATAGAACCGAACTGAACTGAGCGGCGAGAAAGAGCGTCGAACCGTTACAGCGAGCGCTTCGGGACGATTTCCGGGTCGGGCGAGTAGTTGACCGCGGCCTCGACGCGGAACACGTCGGCGAGGAGTTCCTCGGTGACGACCTCGCGCGGCGGCCCCCAGTCGTACAGCTCGCCGTCCTGCATGGCGACGAGGTAGTCCGCGAACCGCGCGGCCTGCGCGATGTCGTGGAGGACGACCGCGACCGTCACGCCCCGTTCTTCGTTGAGTTGGCGGACCGTCTCCAGCACGCGGAGCTGGTGGTGTAAGTCGAGGTACGTCGTCGGCTCGTCGAGGAGGAGCACGTCGGTGTCCTGTGCGAGCACCATCGCAATCCACGCGAGTTGGCTCTGGCCGCCCGAGAGGTTGCCGATCTGCTTGTCGCGGATGTGCTCGACGCCGGCGAGGTCGATGGCGCGCTCGACCGCCTCGTGGTCGTCGTCGCTGACCTGCTCGAAGAAGCTCCGGTGCGGGTACCGGCCGTGGTAGACGAGGTCCTCGACGGTGAGCGACGTGGGCGAGTCGTGCTGTTGGGAGAGCATCCCCAACTCGCGGGCGAACGCCTTGTCGTCGTACTCGCTGATGGATTTCCCGTCGAGGTAGACGTTCCCGGTGTCGGGTGAGAGCTGTTTGGCGAGCGACTTCAGGAGCGTGCTCTTGCCGGAGCCGTTCGGCCCGACGAGCGCCGTGATTTCGCCGCGCGGGATGTCGATGCGGTCGCACTCGACGACCGGCTCCTCGCTCGTCGGATACGAGAGTTCGAGCGCGTCGCCGGCGAGCGCGCTCTCGCGGTCGGAGTCGCTTTCGACGCGCTCGTTTCCGCTCGTATTCGCGTCTGTTTCGCCGTGTTGTGCCATCTGTTGGGGGTTCTCTGGTTGCTGGTTCGACATCACACTTCACCGATGTTCTGCTGTTTGCGCATGAGGTAGAGGAAGTACGGCCCGCCGACGAGGCCCGTGACGACGCCGACCGGGAGCTGAATCGGGTTGAGCGCGAGGCGCGCGCCCACGTCGGCGGCGACCATCAGCGCCGGGCCGGCGAACAGACAGCCGACGACGAGACGCTTGTAGTCGCTGCCGACCACGTTCCGCACGAGGTGCGGGACGACGAGGCCGACGAAGCCGACGATGCCGGCGACGGCGATGCTCGCCGCGGCCGCGAGGACCGCGACGCCCGAGAGGGCGAACCGGACCTTCTCGATGGACATCCCGAGCGAGCGGGCGGTCTGCTCGCCGAGGAGCAGGACGTTGAGCTGGCGGGAGCTTCCGAGCGCGAGCGCGACGGCGATGATGGACCACGGGAGGGCCATGCGGACCTGCTCCCAGTCGGTGCCGGTGAGCGACCCGGTCGTCCACGCGATGGCCGATTGGACGACGCCGATGTCGTCGACGAAGAAGAACAGCCCCGTCTGGAGGCTCTGGAAGACGGTGCCGACGATGACACCCGCGAGGACGAGCCTGACCGGCGAGGTGCCGTTTTTCCACGCGATGAGGTAGACGAGGACGAACGCGAACATCCCGCCGAGCGCCGCCAGAAGCGGGAGGTACGCCGCGAGTCCCGAGAAGACGACGAGCGTGAGGAGAATGAGCAGCCCGGCCCCCGACGAGACGCCGAGGATGAACGGACTCGCCAGTTCGTTCCGGGTGACCGCCTGGAAAATCGCGCCGGAAATCGCGAGGTTCGCGCCGACGAGGATGGCGACGAACACCCGCGGGAGCCGGATGTTCCAGACGATGAGCGTCCGGCGGCCGAGTTCCGGCAGTTCGCCGCCGAGGAGGAACACCTGCCAGACCTGCGGGTCGAAGATGACCGCCGGGTCGAAGACGGCGCGCCACGCCTCGCCGATGGTCATCGAGAACGCGCCGAAGCTGACCTGCACGAGGCCGCCGGCCACGACGACGACGAGGCTGGCGAGGCAAAGCGACACGAGCGAGCCGTCAATCCACCCGAACAGCCGGGTCAGCACCGACCCGGAAGACTGTTCGGTCGGCGTCGTCCCGCTCACTGCTCGACACCTCCGAGTTCGCGCCCGTCGAGGTAATCAGCGAGCGCCTCGTCGGGAAGCGCGTCGAGGACGCGTTCGGTGCCGATGGTCTCGACGAGTCGCCGGATGCCGCGGGGTTCCGCGGCCTCGACCTCGTGGTCGGTCCGGCGGGTGTCGAACGCCCGGTCGATGTAGGACTCGCGGAGTTCCGCGAGGCGCTCGTCGTCGAGGTCGGCGTCGTCCGGGACCTCGCCGTCGAACCACTCGCGCCAGCGGTCGCGGTCGCCCCACTCGCCGTGGAACTCGGCGTCGGCGCGGAGCCAGTCGTAGTGGGCCGCGAGGTCGCCGGGGAAGCCGCGCTCGCGCCGGCGGTCCTCGATGAGACACCGGGCGACGTGACCGCCCTGTCCGGCGGCGATGCCGACCTGCGCGTTCCGGTCGCCCGAGGGTGCGGCGACGTACAGTCCCTCGACCGGGGTCCGCCCGTCGTCGTCGGCGTAGTCGGAATCGAAGTGCTCGTGGACCTCGCCGTGGTGGTCGTGCTCCTCGAACATCGCGTCGTCGTCGTCGAGGCCGCGGAGGTAGTCGCCGTCGTACCACGCGGCGGCGACGACGTGGTCGGCCTCGACCCGGCGACCCTCCTGCGTGCGGACGACGAAGCGCCGAGCGTCGGCGTCGAACGCGTCCGACTCATCCCTGCTCGCACCCGCGTTCTCGTCGGCCTCACTCGCGTTTCCACCCGCATCGTCGCCCGGTCGCTCGACCGAGACGACCATGTCCGCGACATAGTCCGCGCCGACCTCGGCGAGGTGTTCGTGCATGAGCGCGGTGAACGTGTCCACGCCGATGCCGGCGGGGAAGCCGAGGTAGTTTTCGAGGTACGCACACCGACGCAAGGCGGCGTTCCCCCGGTCGAACACGACGGTGTCGAGGCCGTACCGCGCGGTGAAGACGGCCGCGGCGCATCCCGTGGGACCGCCGCCGACGACGACCACGTCCGCCGAGTCGAGTTCGGTTCCTTGGTCGGTCACGGCGCAGACCGCCCCCGTGAGAACAACCCGCGAGCGACGTGGTCGAAGTCGGCTCCGTCTTCGTTCATACGTTTTAGGCGTCCCTAATACAATAAACCACTTTCGGATTTTAGGGACTCCTAAATCCACCGACACGCGAGAGACGGTTCGAAGAGGCCTGAGACGCGGGAATCTTCGGAAACACTGTCCGAGAGAAACGGTAGCCGAGCGCGGCCGGAACGCCCCCTCAGCCGAGGAGGTACCGGAGCTTCGGTCGCTGGCGGACGAACTCCATCTCTTCGAGGTACGCGTCGAGGCCGAGGATGCGGCCCGTCGCGAGCGCGCCGACCACGAGGAACATCACGAGCCCCAGCAGGTCGCCGTTGACGAGGCCGTGACCCCACTCGGCGTTGCCGAGGTAGAAGAACGTCATGAGGAACGCGCCCCCGGCGGCGGCGAGGCGGACCGCGGCCCCGACGACGAGCCCGAGGCCGATGAGCGTCTCGCCCAACGGGACCATGACGTTCGTGAATTCGAGCAGCACCGGCGTCTGGCCGACCCACGCGAGGAACGCGTGGACCGGGCCGGGCGCGCCCGTGGTGCCGTTGACGAGCCAGCCGGCCGCGTTAAACGGCTCGGCGCCGAGGTACTTCGTCACCCCCGCGTGGAGGAACCAGTACCCCGTGACGAGGCGGGCGAACACGAGCACGTAGCCGGTGACGCCCTCGGCGTAGTCGAACTCCATCCGGTTCCCCAGCATCTCGATTTCGCCGGTTGCGGCCATCGTCCGTCACCTCACATGTGAAGCGTGGACCGCCGGGACGTTATAAATCCGGACCGGTTTTCGAATCCTCGGAAACTGGGAATCGGCGGCCGCCCTCAAGGGTCGCGCTCGCGCCGTTCCCGTATGGGAGAGACGGACGTTGACCGGCCGAGCGGCGCGAGTGGTTCCGACGGCTTCTGGGACGCGAGTCGGTGCGTCGGGACGCCGCAGTGTCCCCCTCGGTGCCCGCGGTTCGTCAGCAAAGACGGTCGTGGCCTCGTCGTCCGCCCGTACGACGACGCCGACCGAGACGCCCTCGCTGAGATGTACCGCGACTACGACCCCAGCGCCCGGTCGATGGGGCTGCCGCCGGCGGAGGGGCCGCGCATCGCCGAGTGGCTCTCGGCCCTCGTCGACCGCGGCCGCAACTTCGTCGCCGTCGCCGACCGAGGTATCGTCGGCCACGCCGCGTACGTGGCGAGCGACGACCCGGAGCCGGAGCTCGCGGTGTTCGTCCACCAGGACAGCCACGACCGCGGCATCGGGACCGAACTGTGTCGCCACGTCGTCGCGGACGCCGCCGACGCCGGGCGCGAGGCGCTCGTCCTCCACGTCGCTCCCGATAATCAGCGGGCCGTCCACGTCTACCGCGAACTCGGGTTCGAGACGGTCAGCTCGGACGGCGCAGACACGAAGATGCGTCTCGACCTGACGCCGCCGGTCCCGCCGGCCGCACGGCCGACGACCGGCACCGGAAATCGAGGGTGACCGGACTCCCGGCGAACCTCACTCGGGCGCGATGACGACGCCGTCCTCGTCGGCGTGGTCCATCGACACCTCGTGTCGCGTGTGGCGGGCGTGCGTGCGGGCCCACCGGCGGGCGCTGGCCTCGGAGAGGAACTGTTCGCCGTCGGGACACTGTCGACAGCTGACGACCCACGGCGAAACGTCGTCCGGGAAGTGTCCAGTGTGGCGGCGGTGGTCGAGCGCGAACTGCTCGACCGACTGATTTCCCAGTTGTAGCTCGTCGAGTTCGTAAGAGAGGTCCCACTCCTCGCCGCACCGCGAACACGAGACGGTGGGCGTGTCGTCTATCGGGTCCGTCGGGGAGTGCGTGCGGAAGTCGTCGTCGCTCGGGGGAGACACAGGCGGGGTTAGAACCGCGGCCTCTTGTAACCGTCTGCACCCGAAGCGAGAGATAACGGGCTGACATGTTTCGCAACCGACGCGGACGGTGGTCGCCGTCCGAGGCGCTCAGTCCGCGTTCGTTTCCCAGTCTCTGACCAGCGCGACGGCGAAGACGGTCAGCAGGGCGGCGATACCGGCGTTCCGCGCGAAGTCGCCGGTGTCGCCGGCGGCGAGTCGAACGACGCCGAGCGCGAGGAGGAGTCCGATGACGAGCGCGAACAGGACGGTCGCCCACGACCGCGCGTGCATGGTCGAGCGTAGCGGGTCGCCGGCTAAAACGGTTCAGGTCGGCGCGTCGAACCGACTCGTCGGTCGCGCCGTCCGGTCGTTCGAGTCGTCGGTTCCGCTCGCGCGGGCCGGCCCAACTCGTCCGGGTTCAGGCGCTCGCGTCGTAGCCCGCGTCTTCGACGGCCGCGACGAGGGCGTCGGTGTCGGCGTCGCCCTCAACGGTCGCGCGCTCCGCCTCGCGGTCGGCGGTCGCGTCTTCGACGCCGTCGACGCCGGCGAGGGCGTCGGCGACGCGCTGTTCGCAGTGTTCGCAGGTCATTCCGGTGACGGTGAGCGTAGTCGACATACGGTTCGAGGTAGGGGCTTCTCGATTTAGTGGATTGTCCTTTCGAGAGTTCGATTACCACTCCGATTCGACTTTCGAATCGAAAGCCGGGCGCGAGGAACACCTATGACATCGTGTCCCCTATCGGGATGCATGCGCGCGCTCGACGAAACCGACCTCCACATCCTCGAACTCCTCGCCGAAGACGCCCGTCGCCCGTTCAGCGATATCTCCGCCGAAGTCGGTCTCTCCGCGCCGGCGGTCTCCGACCGCATCGACCGCCTCCGCGAGGAGGGCATCATCCGCCGCTTCACCATCGACCTCGACCAGTCGACGCTCTCGGGCGGGACGCCCGTCCTCGTCAGACTCTCCGTCCGCCCGGAGTTCGTCGACGAGGTCCGCGATGCCCTCCGCGCGGCCGACCCGGTCCAACACCTGTTCGTCGCAGCGGACGGGGAGGTGACCACCCACGCCCGACTCGACGGGGGGTCCGTCCGCGCCCAGTTAGACGAACTGGTCGATCTCTCGCGGGTCCGCGACTACGAGGTGAGCCTCGTGGAGTCCGCCGAGTGGACGCCGACGGTCAACGGGACCGGCTTCGCCCTCGAATGCGCCGAGTGCGGCAACACGGTGACCAGCGAGGGCGAGAGCGCCCGCATCGGCGGGTCACTCTACCACTTCTGCTGTTCGTCCTGTCTCGGCCGGTTCGAAGACCGATACGACCGCCTCGAAGCCGGCGCGAACGACGACTGACCGGGCGGGCGGCGGTCGGGTGACGCTGGCGGCGACTGAGTATCGGAATCGGCGGTTTCGAATCCAAAGCTCCGCCCCGCTCCGACGTTCGGTTCTGAAGGGGAAATCGAGGTAAGCAAGGGGCACGTACGTCTAGGTGAGATGAGTAGCCGAACGGCCCACTTAGACATCCGCGGGATGAGCTGCGCGAACTGCTCGCGCACCGTCAGCGAGGCGTTGGCGGCGCTCGACGGCGTGGCGAGCGCCAGCGTCAACTTCGCCACCGACGAGGGGTCGGTGGAGTACGACCCCGAGGAAGTATCGCTCGGCGAGCTATACGACGCCATCGAGGACGCCGGCTACGAGGCGCTCTCGGAGACCCGAACCATCGGCATCACCGGGATGAGCTGTGCGAACTGCGCCGACGCCAACCAAAAGTCGCTGGAGTCGGTCCCGGGCGTCGTCGCCGCCGAGGTCAACTTCGCCACCGACGAGGCGCACGTCACCTACAACCCCGCCGACGCGAGCCTCGACGACATGTACCGGGCGGTCGAGGACGCCGGCTACACGCCCGTCCGCGAGGACGACGGCGACGACGAGGGAGACGCGGAGGACGCCCGCGACGCCGCCCGCAACGAGGAGATTCGCCGGCAGAAGCGCCTGACGCTGTTCGGCGCGGCGCTGTCGCTCCCGCTTCTCGCGATGCTCGCGGTCGAACTGTTCGGCGGCGGCCTTCCCGAGACGATTCCCGGCACGGGCGTCCCCGTCGGCTGGGTCGGCTTCGCGTTCGCCACGCCGGTACAGGTCTACCTCGGCCGCGAGTTCTACGAGAACTCCTACACGGCGCTCGTCCGGAACCGCACCGCCAACATGGACGTGCTCATCGCCATGGGGTCGTCCACCGCGTACGTCTACTCCGTCGCCGTCCTCGTGGGACTGCTCGCCGGCAGTCTCTACTTCGACACCGCCGCGCTCATCTTGGTGTTCATCACGCTCGGGAACTACCTCGAAGCGCGCTCGAAGGGACAGGCGTCGGAGGCGCTCCGGACCCTTCTCGAACTCGAAGCCGACACCGCGACGCTCGTCGACGACGACGGGACCGAACGCGAGATTCCACTCGACGAGGTCGAGGTCGGCGACCGCATGAAGGTCCGCCCCGGCGAGAAGATTCCGACCGACGGCGTCGTCGTCGACGGCGACTCCGCGGTCGACGAATCCATGGTCACCGGCGAGTCCGTCCCCGTCTCGAAGGCCGACGGCGACGAGGTCGTCGGTTCGACGGTGAACCAAAACGGCGTGCTCGTGGTCGAAGCGACCAAGGTCGGCTCCGAGACCGCAATCCAGCAGATAGTCTCGCTCGTCAAGGAGGCGCAGGGCCGCCAGCCCGAGATTCAGAACCTCGCGGACCGCATCTCGGCGTACTTCGTGCCCGCGGTCATCGCCAACGCCCTCCTGTGGGGCGTCGTCTGGTTCCTCTTCCCCGAGGCGCTCGCGGGCTTCATCCGGTCGCTCCCGCTGTGGGGACTCGTCGCTGGCGGTCCCGTCGCCGCCGGCGGCGCGGTCTCGACGTTCGAGTTCGCCGTCGTCGTCTTCGCGTCGGCCGTGCTCATCGCCTGCCCCTGCGCGCTCGGCCTCGCGACCCCGGCCGCGACGATGGTCGGGACGGCAATCGGCGCGCAAAACGGCGTCCTGTTCAAGGGCGGCGACGTGCTCGAACGCGTTAAAGACGTGGAGACCGTCGTCTTCGACAAGACCGGCACGCTCACCAACGGCGAGATGACGCTGACCGACGTGGTCGCCGTCGGCCCCGCCGCCGACGGCTCCGGCGTCGTCACCGCCGACGACGAGACGCTCGACGAGGACGCGGTCCTCCGGTACGCCGCCTCGGCCGAGCGCAACAGCGAACACCCGCTTGCCCGCGCCATCGTCGCCGGCGCGGCAGACCGCGGCCTCGACCTCGCGGAGCCGGACGACTTCGAGAACGTCCCCGGCCACGGGGTTCGCGCGACCGTCGACGGGAAACCCGTCCTCGTCGGTAACCGCAAACTCCTCTCGGACGCGGGCGTCGACCCCACGCCGGCCGAGGACGCGCTCCGCGACCTCGAAAGCGACGGCAAAACCGCGATGCTCGTCGCGGTCGACGGCGACCTCGCGGGCGTCGTCGCCGACGCGGACGAAATCAAGGCGTCGGCCGCCGACGCCGTCGCCTCGCTCCGCGACCGCGGCGCGACCGTCCACATGATTACCGGCGACAACGAGCGGACCGCCCGCGCCGTCGCTGAACAGGTCGGCATCGACCCCGAGAACGTCAGCGCCGGCATCCTCCCCGAAGACAAGGCCGACGCCGTCGAGTCCCTGCAGGCCGACGGCACGAGAGTCATGATGGTCGGTGACGGCGTCAACGACGCGCCCGCGCTCGCCGCCGCGTACGTCGGCACGGCGCTCGGCTCCGGCACCGACGTGGCTATCGAGGCCGCCGACGTGACGCTCATGCGCGACGACCCGCTCGACGTGGTGAAAGCCATCCGTATCTCCGCGGGGACGCTCGCCAAAATCAAGCAGAACCTGTTTTGGGCGCTCGGCTACAACACCGCGATGATTCCGCTCGCGTCGCTCGGCCTCCTCCAGCCGGTGTTCGCCGCGGGCGCGATGGCGCTGTCGTCGGTGTCCGTTCTCACGAACAGCCTTCTGTTTCGGAGCTACACGCCGGACCACGACTACCGCTTCCTCGACTTCCTGCGGCGGTAGGACAGGGCTCGTTCGACGCGTGCGACCGTCACAACCCCGTCCGCCTCAACCCACAGTTCCGAACCGTTCCGCCGCCTCATTCCGTGCCGCCGGTTCGCCGTCTGGCTTTTCTCCTCGCGCATCGATGCTCTCGGATGATGAGTCGTCGAACCCTCGCGTGGACGGCGTCGTGGCTCCCGCTGGCCGTCGGCGCGTTCCTCGTTCTCGTCGGTCTCGGAACGCTCGTGGGAGCCCCGTGGCGCTACGCCGCCAGCGAGTCGGTTGTCGTCGTCGCGGCGTTCCAGATACTCGGGTCGCTGTCGGCTATCGCCGTCGGAGTCGGAGTCGCGTGGCTCGAAGCGACCGGGGCGCGCGAAAAACGGTGACGGACGTGGCGTTCAGTACCGCGACGGGAGGAACGCCATACCGGTGAGGAGAACCACCGTGGTGAACGAGACGATAGTGACGCCCCAGAGGCCGTTTTCGGTCTCGTGGAAGTGGTCGATTTCTGACAGCTGCGTCTGGTAGCTGTCGTAGTTCTGCGTCAGGACGAGCGTCTCGCCGTCCGGGAAGTACGCGAGGTACTGCTGGTCCGAAATCGTCACGTTCGCCTCGTTGTCGACGGCGACCGTGTTCTCCTCGGGGGCGAACCACTCGATGGTCACGCCGGAGGTCTCGACGGCGGCGACGGTGACAGACTGGTTGTTGTAGTCGAAGGAGTCACCCTCGGCGACGGTGCGCGTCTCGTTGGCCGGGAAGTACTCGTCGACCGAGACGAGCGTCGAGTCGTTGACGACGACGTAGCGCTCGCCGTTACGGGTGACGGTCTCGTTGTCGGCGTTCGAGTCCGCCTGGAGGATTGCAGTCTCGTTGTACAGTTCGACCAGCGTCGCCTCGCTGGGGTCCGAGACGTTGGCGATTTCGACACGGTAGTCCGTGCCGTCGAGCGTGACGGTGCTCTCGTTGTCCCACGTCTCCGTGTACCGGGCCGAATCGTTCACGTACGTGAGTTCACCGGAGCGGACCAGTGTGGTCCCACCACCGTGGCCGCCCGACTCCTCCTCTTCGGTTATCGACGACACTGTGTACGTCTGGTCGCTACCGGGGACGGAGAACTCGTCTCCCTGTGCCAGCGAGTACTCTGGGTTCTCGAAACTGACCGACGGCGTCGATGCAGTCGCGATGAGCGAGTATGCACCGGCACCGATGACCAGGAAGAACACGACGGAGATGACCGCGGCGCGTCGTTGCATGGTTTCGGCATGGGCCACGCGGCGTATAACGATTACTTTTCCTCGGAGCGTGTCACCGCGTCGCGCGACCGCCGGCGGCGACTCTCACCCTCAATACAGTGGGCCGGCGGGCACTCGCGGCCGCGGATTGACGCGACTTTTGAATCTGTCGGCCGAACGGGCGTGTCACGAGTTACGGATCGGCCGTCCGGCGACGCCGACCGGGGGGAAGCCGTGACGCGCGAGGAGACTACGCGATAGAGCGGTGGGCGTTCGCCTCCGGTTCGACTTCCTTGACGCGCTCGACGGCGCGCGTCCCGACACCGTGACCTGACCGCCGCGGTCCTCGTCCTCGATGGCTGCGACTACACCACGCCGCTGACGGGGCGGCGGTTCGTCTCTCCGTTCCGCGCCGTCCGCGACGCTGCCGCCGACGTGCTCAAGAGATGTTCGACGACCCGCGAACGAGCGGCGACACGGTGATGAGCAGAAGGACTCACGAAGATGACTCTCAGAGACGTGTACGTGCAGTCGGGAAAACCGACGACGGACGCTCGTATCTCACGACGGCAGCCGAGTCCGTACCGACGGCGGTGCTCGAAGGTCGATGTCACCGACAGCACGCCGGGTCACTCCGCGGAGTCGGGAACGCAACCGAGGCGCTCGCCTAACCCCGGCGCGCCACGACGGTCTTTTGCTCCGTCAAAGGGGTTCGAGCGCGGGAGACGGCGCTCGACGCCCTTGAGGTCGTACGCGAACTGGGCGACGATGACGCACGCCCTCGAAACACGACCCGTGCGATAGCATCGCCACTCACTGATTCGACGACGGGACGCGTCGCTCGCGGGCGTAACGTCCGAAAGGAAAAGCCAAGGGCCGGATTTGAACCGGCGGGGGTTCCGCTCTGCAGGCGGATGCGTTGGGCCGAACTCTGCCACCTTGGCGCAGTTACTGGTATCCCGGTCTTGTGCTTAAGCCTGACGGTGTGCGACCTGAGTCGGGCGTTTTCGAGACTCTGCCCGACGCAGTCGCTCTGTGTATGCGTGTGCGACCGTGCGTGCCGCTCTGCATAAAATGAATAAAGCCCACTGGACGCGGTGTCCAGTGGGCTTTGTGAAGTATGAGTGGGGGCGGCGAACTGGATTTCCCAGAGGATCGCTCACTCCAGTACNAAAGCCCACTGGACGCGGTGTCCAGTGGGCTTTGTGAAGTATGAGTGGGGGCGGCGAACTGGATTTCCCAGAGGATCGCTCACTCCAGTACTGACCAGAACGCAGGTGAGCTTAACTTCCGTGTTCGGGATGGGTACGGGTGGAACCTCACCGCTCTGGCCGCCTTAATGCCGATCAACGGAATCGAACCGTTGCCATACCAATATCGGTCGGGCCGTCTTACCAATGTGTTCGTGCAATCCAGTTTGCGCCTGGACCCGTTCTCGGGTCTCAGTGCGTATGAATGTGGCTTGGACNCCCCGAGTCTATCGAACTCGTCTTCTACGAGTGTCCTCAGTGGAACTTCTTTTCCGTGTGGGTTTCGAGCTTAGATGCGTTCAGCTCTTACCCCGTGGTGCGTAGCTGCCCGGCATCTGCCCTCTCGGACAACCGGTACACCAGTGGCACCCATTCGTAGTTCCTCTCGTACTATACGAACGTTCACGTCAAGTTCCTTAACACCCCCAATAGATAGCAGCCGACCTGTCTCACGACGGTCTAAACCCAGCTCACGACCTCCTTTAATAGGCGAACAACCTCCCCCTTGCCTGCTTCTGCACAGGCAGGATGGAGGGAACCGACATCGAGGTAGCAAGCCACCGGGTCGATATGTGCTCTTGCCGGTGACGACTCTGTTATCCCTAAGGTAGCTTTTCTGTCATCTACGGGTCCCATGAATGAACCTCGTAGGTTCGCTAGACCACGCTTTCGCGTCAGCGACACTCGTTGGGAATGTCACTGTCAGACTTCCGTTTGCTCTTGCGCTCTTCCACGAGTTCCCGACTCGCGTGAGGAAATCTTTGGGCGCGCTCGATATCTTTTCGAGCGCGTACCGCCCCAGTCAAACTGCCCGGCTACCGGTGTCCTCCGCCAGGAGTGAGAGTCGCAGTCACTAACGGGTAGTATTTCAATGTTGCCTCGGTGGCCCGCTGGCGCGGGTACCTGTGTAACGGCTCCTACCTATGCTGCACATTAGCGACCACGTCTCAGCGACAGCCTGCAGTAAAGCTCTATAGGGTCTTCGCTTCCCCTTGGGGGTCTCCAGACTCCGCACTGGAACGTACTGTTCACCGGGCCCAACGTTGGGACAGTGACGCTCTCGTTGATCCATTCATGCAAGCCGCTACTGAAGCGGCAAGGTACTACGCTACCTTAAGAGGGTCATAGTTACCCCCGCCGTTGACGGGTCCTTCGTCCTATTGTACTAGGTGTTCAGATACCCGCACTGGGCAGGATTCAGTGACCGTACGAGTCCTTGCGGNCCCCCGCCGTTGACGGGTCCTTCGTCCTATTGTACTAGGTGTTCAGATACCCGCACTGGGCAGGATTCAGTGACCGTACGAGTCCTTGCGGATTTGCGGTCACCTATGTTGTTACTAGACAGTCGGAGCGTCCGAGTCACTGCGACCTGCTCGGTCAAGAGCAGGCATCCCTTATCGCGAACTTACGGGACTAACTTGCCGAATTCCCTAACGTCGGTTGATCCCGACAGGCCTTGGCTTGCTCTGCCAGCGCACCTGTGTCGGATCTCGGTACGAGCTTCTTGCTTGTCTTTTCACGGGCTCTAGGTACCGCCGAGTTTCCCTGTCTCACCATTCGTTCGCTTCGTGCCGTTACGGCTTCCACGAAGTTCGGTGATTCGACGGGGCGAAGGCCCCGCTCGGTGTTTCCTAAAGCGTCGACGTTTGGTGCAAGAAGGTACTGGAATATTAACCAGTTTCCCTTTCATCTAATTCGAATTACGGTTAGACTTAGGATCGACTAACCCTCGGCTGATTGACAGTGCCGAGGAACCCTTGCGCGTAAGGCCGTCGGGGTTCACACCCGACTCTCGCTGCTACTGAGACCATGATTTTCGTTGCTGCACGGTCCACACGAGNCCCGTGCTTCCACCCATGCAGTATGCCAACCTACGGAATCGTGTCGTATGACACGCCGCCAGGTCTCGGAGGTGGATTTGAGTCCCGATCATTTTCGACGCCTCGAACCTCGGCCGGTAAGCTGTTACGCTATTCTTAGAGGGTAGCTGCTTCTAAGCTCACCTCCCGGCTGTTTAGGGCTCGAGACAATCTTCAATCACACTTAATCCACACTTTGGGTCCTTAACCTGGCTCTGGGTTGTCTCCCTCACGGTGCACAAGCTTACCCCGCACACCGGACTCCCTGAGTCTACGACGTTCGTAAGTTCGGAGTTTGACAGGGAAGCGAACTCCTCTCGGAGTCCGGATTCCCAATCGGTCGCTCTACCTCACGAACTATCTCATCAGAGGTCATGCTTCGACATGTTTCGGTTGGAACCAGCTGTTGCCAAGTTCGATGGGCCTTTCCCCCCTACACCAGAGTCACGAGAGGGTATTGTAGGACACCAACTCTAACGGGCCTCCACGCAGCTTTCGCCACGCTTCGCCCTGCTCCGGCGTAGATCACTTGGTTTCGGGTCGCATCCGGTTGGCTCCCCGCCCTTGAAGACGGTGGCCCTGGTCAAAGACTGCGGCCGTATCGGTTTCCCTATGCCTCCGGGGGTTCTCCCCTTAGACTCGCCAGTCAGATGCACTCCATGGTTCGTTTTTCAAAACGCACGACGTAACATCGGCTTCACTCGAGTCATACTACGGGATCGCTCCCAGTTCTTTCGTCGAGTGACCTTGTATGCCACGTCGCTCTATCGCCAACTGATTTCAAGCCCTATTGCACCGCCCTGTTCGGGGTGCTTTTCAGCGTTCGCTCACGCTACTTGTTCGCTATCGGTCTCGAGGAGTGTTTAGTCTTCGCAGTTGATGCCTGCGAGATTCACGAGGGATATCCAACCCCCGCTATTCTGGAACAACCCCGGGATCTGGTTC
>NZ_AOLF01000015.1:0-14734 GCF_000336975.1 Haloferax sp. ATCC BAA-644 | reverse complement strand
GCGGTGTGTCGTTCGCATTCATCCGAAATGCCTTGGACCACTTAAGGCCGTCGTATCGTGGCGACCCCCGGGACGGTGTGTCATCCCGGTGAGCGCCTGACGACCTTGGGGTCGGGGGCGTTCGGTGGAAGCTTTCGGGGGGAGTGCCCCCGTGCGCTTCTTCGCATTAGTCCGAATGCCCGGGATACATTTAACCTCATTGATTTAGTAGCTCTGTGAGAAAAATAGACACGAGGCGTGCCATAACTTCACGCGCGGTCAGTTGTGACATCAATTCGATCAAACGAGAAATTAGTGTGTTAGTTTCGCGTGCGTGCGAGCGCCGACAGAATCGACCCGTTGAAGTCGGTTTATAACGGGTCGCTTTATAAGGCCGGAGGTACGATTCACGTGCGAGCAATGAGTGGGCCGGCAGACTCCATCGAGATTCAGAACGTAGTCGCATCGACCGGGATCGGTCAGGAGCTCGACCTCGAAGCCCTCGCCGACGACCTCCCCGGTGCAGATTTCAACCCGGACAACTTCCCGGGCCTCGTCTATCGCACCCAGGACCCGAAAGCCGCTGCGCTCATCTTCCGATCGGGGAAGATCGTGTGCACGGGCGCGAAAAGTATCGACGACGTGCACGACGCACTCGGAATTATCTTCGATAAGCTCCGTGAGCTGAAGATTCCCGTCGACGACGAGCCAGAGATAACTGTCCAGAACATCGTTTCCAGCGCGGACCTCGGACACAACCTGAACCTGAACGCGCTGGCCATCGGGCTCGGTCTCGAAGACGTCGAGTACGAGCCGGAGCAGTTCCCCGGCCTCGTCTACCGGATGGACGAACCGAAAGTCGTTATCCTCCTCTTCGGTTCCGGAAAAATTGTCATCACCGGAGGAAAGCGGACGGACGACGCGGAAACCGCCGTCGAGGAAATCGTCGAGCGCATCGACGCGCTCGGACTGCTCGGCTAGGCGCTCCCGAACTATCCGATTTTTCGCCGTGCTAAGTGTCTGAACACCCGCAAGTGTGAAATGGCGAACAGTGTAACAGAGGTACATGAGTGTGCGGGAGGACGTAGCGTTTCTCGTTGGGTCACAGAGTCGAGAGGCGATTCTCCGGGCGTTGGCGGTCGAACCACGCCGACCGACAGCGCTCGCGGAACACTGTGACTGCGCCCGGGAGACGGCACAGCGGACACTCGCGGGGTTCTGTGACCGAGGATGGGCGAAAAAGAGATCCGACGGACTGTATCACCTTACGCCGGGCGGAACGATGGTCCACGAACAGTACGAGCGGTTCATCGAGACGGTCGAGTGCGCCGACCGAATGAGCGAGTTCCTGGCGAACGCCGCAGACATCTGTGAGAACGCCCCGCCGGGTGTCCTCGGTCAGATGAACATCACGACCGCCGCGGACAACGACCCGCACGCGCCGCTTAACAGGTACTTGACTATCGTCGGAAGCGAGCCGGTCGACCGCTTCCGCGGAGTCACGCCCATCGTGAGTCGTGTGTTCAACGAATCGGCCGAAGCGGTGCTGGGAGAAGATACCCGGATGGAACTCATCGTCGACCGCGGCGTCCTCGAGCGTTCGATGGACGCCTACCCGAACTCCTTCGAGCGTGCGCGGGACCTCGACCAGTTCGAACTTCGAGTCACCGAGGAGAACCTCGACTTCGGCCTGCTCGTAGTCGACGGCCACGGCCTCGTCTCCGCCTACGACGAACACAACAACCTGACGGCCCTCGTGGACGGCGACGCGTCGGAAGTCGTTTCGTGGGTCGAAAGCCTGTACGAGTCGGTCCGCTCGAAATCAGTGCCGATTGACCGCCTCGAACCGTAAGTCGATGCCGACAACCGGCGTGACCGGGTCGGTCACGCGTGAATATTCCAGTCACATGATGTTGCAATAAATTATAAGAGGCCACTCTACGGAGGTACTCCTGCGGTGGTCCGGCGTTCCCGCTAGCCGGTTCGGCCCTCACACGCCCCGGTCGAGAGTTCGACTCTCCAATCAGGAGTCCGTGTTCTCGATGAGGACGTCCCTCACCACGTCCGGATCCTCGAGCAGTTGGTGCTTGGTGTAGCTTCCTTCCGCGCTCCCGCCGCTGTGTTTCGACTGCTCGATGATGTCGAGAAAGGCGTGTTCTTTCAGGAGGTCTCGAACCCGCCGCAGCGACAGGCTATCGGAGCCCTGCTGTCGGCAGATGTTCTCGTAGACCTCGTAGACGCGGCTCGTTCGGAAGCCGTCCTGTTTTTCGTTCGAAAGCGAGAGGATGGCGAGCGCCTGCAACACGTAGCGAGAGTGCGGTGTCGACCCGCGAATCAGCTCGCGGAAGCGGTCGGTCTCCGCGCGCTGGCGCGCCTGCGTGACGAAGTTCTCCTTGACGGTACTCGCTCCCATGGACTGTGCGATTTCTCCCGCGTACCGCAGGATGTCGATTGCTTTCCGGGCGTCCCCGTGTTCGCGGGCGGCGAGCGCCGCGGCTCGCGGAATCGTCGATGGGTCCAACACGCCGTCGCGGAAGGCGTCGCTCCGGGCGTCCATGATGTCGCGAAGCTGGTTCGCGTCGTACGGTGGAAAGACGAACTCGCGCTCGCAGAGGCTTGATTTCACCCGCTCGTCCATTCGGTCTTTGTACTGAATCTTGTTGCTGATACCGATGACGCCGAGCTTACAGCCGGCAATCTTCCCCGCCTCACCGGCTCGCGAGAGCTGCATGAGGATGTCGTCGTCGCTCAGTTTGTCGATTTCGTCGAGGATGATGAGAACCACGTCGTACAGCGAGTCGAGGATGCGCCACAGGCGTTTGTAGTACGTCGATGTCGAAAGTCCCTTATCGGGGACTTTTATCCCGGTAATCGAGGTGTCGTTGACGCTGTCGGCGATGGTCTGGACGGCCTGCGTCTCGGTCGTGTCCTGCGCGCAGTCCACGTAGGCGAACGTCGCTTTCACGCCTTCCTCTTCGGCCGTCTCGACGAGGCGCTGGGAGACGTACTTCGCACAGAGCGACTTTCCCGTCCCGGTTTTCCCGTAGATGAGGACGTTGCTCGGGCTCTGTCCGAAGATGGCGGGGTTCACCGCGGTCGCGAGATCCGAAATCTCGTCGTCGCGACCGACGATGCGACCCTCGCCCGGGAGGTGGTTAATCTCCAACAACTCCTTGTTGGCGAAGATGGGGTCCTCCCGGGTGAAGAGGTCGTCGCTGGCGTTAGGCATGTTCGCAACACACCACGTTTCCGGTGAAAGGACTTACCATTCGACTCAGCACACACACACCACGTTTCCGGTGAACGCCCACGAGCCCCGGTTTCCCGTCCACACGAAACGGAGGTATTGATTCACCGGAAACACGGTGTGGGGGAGTCTACCTGACCCCACGAGGCCGGCTACTCTCACTTCGCGTCCCGCCTGAGGACGGAGAACGTGCACGAAGTCGACGAGTTACGTCGGCACCGACGCCGTGTGTGCGCTGTTGCCGGAAGCGGTCTGTGACGAGAGTCGGCTGTGAAGTTCCGTCTCGCCATGAATCGCTCAGATTCACGGGAGTTCGCGAGACCTCGTAGAACCTTCCAGAACGGACCGAAATCACGGACTGCGCTGACTCGCAAACTCCGGAAAAACACGCGTCTAAGACGAACGGTTCGATTCGAACAGTACTCGAGTTACGAGTACTTTTTTACTTCACGAGTGTATCAATGGACTTTAACACAGATATACTATTTAATTATTGCTACTCGTACTACATCGGAATCCCGACGCGAGTCGAGTGACTGCTGGACCGCGCCTGATGGACTCGCTTGGTTGACTCACCGGAAACGTGGTGTCCCATCTCGGTCTCCCGTAGTGTCTCTACTCCCCAGATAGAACTCTTATTGCGGGTGCTTTCACCGGAAACGTGGTGTGCCCATTATAAGTGGTTCGATTCGGGTGGCCCCGAAAATGAGGGAAAAGATACGAACGCGCACACCCGTGTTTCTATGCGTTTGCCGCTGGCAGGCGCGTGGTTCGGTTCACCGGAAACGTGGTGTGCGCGTGACTTCGCTCTCGTGACTCATCGGCTGTTCGACCGCTCTCCGACCCCCGCGGGACTCGCCTGCCCTGTATCGTATTTCACCGGAAACACGGTGTCTGTCAGCGTTGCTACGTTCTCCGCCGAGCCGGACGAAGCTGGCGACGGAGAGCTGGCCGGTGGGCGACCGACTGTCGTTCCCGTCCTTACGGCTCGTGGTATCCCGGCTCTGTGACCGAGTTTCCGGTTCTCTATCTTCCCCCTCATTCACCGGAAACGTGGTGTCTCTCCCCGTCTCACCCGGTCTCGGGATTCACCGGAAGCGAGGTGTGGGGTGTCGCGAACACGATGTGGTGAGTCGTCGACGACGACCGACCGGACCCGGCCGAGCCGTCACCTGCCGACACCGATGTCTACACCGGTCTCGGACCGGACTTAGCTCTCACTCGTTCACCGGAAACGTGGTGTGCATGCGACTCTCGTGCATCCGTGCGTAGCCTCCCGGAACGAGCCTCGGAACGTTCTCCCCCGACGGACTGTGTCGTTCCCGTGGCGTCAATGCAATTACCCAGGGGGACGAATCGGTAACGTATGCGTGCGCTCAGTCGCTTGTGGGTGCGCCTCGGCGAGGTCGTGTTTAATCGCGACGACGACGGAGCGTGGTCTCTCGAACGCTCCCGTTCGACGGAGACGCGGTGGTCGCGCCCGGGGGAGCGAGTCGATTGCTTCCGGTTCGACGACGGCTACGTGACCACCGTCCACTACGAAGACCGAGAGGTCACGTGGCAGTTGACTCCCGGTCAGGTCCCGCTCGCGAGCGCGCTCGCGATGGCGAAGCTCTACCTCGAACACGAACTGACGCCGCAGACCGACCCGGAGGGACGGCCGTTCGTCGGTCTCGCTGAACGGGGACCGGTTCAGGTCTTCGAGGAGATTCCCCCCGAGCCGGTCGAGTACGTCTATCTCGACGGCGTCCGGACGCTCGAAGAGTTCCCCGAGTTCCTCACCGTCGACGACGACTTTCGGGCCGTGTTCGACCGGATGGCTCCCGCGCGGTCGAGCACATCCCGATAGTATCGCCTCCGTCCCGATAACGTCGTTTCAACGGGGGACCGCTTCGACGAAGCCGAGTCGCTTCTGTCTTCTCGCACTCAGCTCGTTCGCTCCTCGCTCTCTCCTCGCTCTCCCTTCGTTCCTTCCGCCTCCGCTCCCCCTGAACCCTCGCCCCTCGCGTGCAGCGAGTTCCCTCGCTCGCGTCACGGGCCCCGGTGTCGCAAGCCGTTTCCCCGTCGCGACCGTATTCGACTTCGATGACTGCCGAGGACGAGGACCAAAGTCCTCCCGACGGAGACGGCGACATCGACGGGGCCGGCGCGTCCCGAGACGTATTCGACCGATTGGCCGACGTAACCGAGGTATCCGACGTGCCCGACGCGTCCACCGTCGACGCGGACCAACCGAGCGAAATTGACGACGGCGTCTCGCTCGCAGCGTTCTACGAGGCGCTCGAATCCGAGGGCCGGCCCGTGGTGACCGCCCAGCAGGTCGCTCGCCGCCTCGGCGTCTCGCAGGCGGACGCGATGGACGGGCTCGGCGCGCTCGCCGGTGCGGGGCGAGTCCAGCGGGTGAACGTCGAGACCGACCCGGTCGTCTGGTACCCGACCGAGTGGGGCGACCTCGCCTCGCGCGAGCGGGTCGTCCTCTTTCCGAAGCGCCGCGAAATCGTCGTCGACAACCCGACTCAGTACACCCGAGCGCGACTCTCGCAGTTTGCGCACCTCGCGGACACCACCGGCGACCGCGGGGACCGCGGTCGCGGTTACCTCTACCGCATCCGGCGGGAAGACGTGTGGCAGGCACCCTTCGACGATGTCGACTCGCTCCTCTCGATGCTTCGGTCGGTCCTCCCCGAGCGGTCGCCGCACCTCGAAGCGTGGGTCGAAGACCAGTGGAAGCGCGCCCACCAGTTCCGCCTCTACTCTCACGAGGAGGGGTACACCGTCCTCGAAGCCGCCACCGAGAGCCTCATGGGCAACGTCGCGCTCCAGAAACTCGACGACGACCACGTCTACGCCCCCATCTCGGACACCGAGGCGTGGGTCAGAGACGAGGAAATCGCGGCCATAAAGCGCATCCTCTACGACGCGGGCTACCCCGTCGAGGACGACCGCGACCTCGAAGAGGGCGAGGAACTCGACGTTACGCTCGGCGTCGACCTCCGCGACTACCAGCGAGACTGGGTCGACCGATTCGTCGACCAGCGCGCCGGCGTCCTCGTCGGGCCGCCCGGCGCGGGGAAGACCATCGCCGGTATCGGCGCGCTCGCCGCGGTCGGCGGCGAGACGCTGATTCTCGTGCCGAGCCGCGAACTCGCCCGCCAGTGGCGCGAGGAACTCCGCTCGACGACGGACCTCGACGCCGACCAAATCGGTGAGTATCACGGCGGCGCGAAAGAGATTCGCCCGGTCACGATCGCCACCTACCAGACGGCCGGGATGGACCGCCATCGCTCGCTTTTCGACTCGCGGCGTTGGGGGCTCATCATCTACGACGAGGCCCACCACATCCCGAGTCGCGTCTTCCAGCGGAGCGCCGATCTCCAGTCCAAACACCGCCTCGGACTGTCGGCAACACCCATCCGCGAGGACGACAAGGAAGCCGAGATTTTCACGCTCATCGGCCCGCCCATCGGCACCGACTGGGGGAAGCTCTTCGACGCCGGCTACGTCCAAGAGCCCGAAGTCGAGATTCGCTACGTGGGCTGGGGCGACGACATGGCCAGAAACGAATGGGCCTCCAGCGACGGCCGCGAGCGACATATGCTCGCCGCGATGAACCCCGGGAAGATATTCGAGATTCGTCGGCTCCGCGCCCGCCACGCCGACTCGAAGGCGCTCGTCTTCGTCGACTATCTCGACCAGGGTGAGGCGATTGCCGAGGCGCTCGGCGTGCCGTTCGTCAGCGGCGAGACCCGCCACCACCGCCGCGAGGCGTACTTCGAGGCGTTCCGCGACGGCGACCTCGACACGCTCGTCATCTCCCGTATCGGCGACGAGGGCATCGACCTCCCGAACGCCGGACTCGCAATCGTCGCCTCCGGCCTCGGCGGCTCTCGCCGGCAGGGTTCCCAGCGCGCCGGTCGAACCATGCGCCCGACGGGGAGCGCGCTCGTCTACGTGCTCGCCACTCGCGGCACCAGCGAGGAGGACTTCGCCCAGCGCCAGATGCAACACCTCGCCGGGAAGGGTATCCGCGTCCGGGAGACGAGCGCAGACGACCTCGACACCGAGTCGGACGGCGGTGATACCGACGCCGACACCGACGCCGACACTGACACCGAAGACGACGAGTCGGACGGGGCTGAGTCGGCGTCTGCGGACGGCGCTGAGTCAGCGACGACCGACGAGTAATCACCCGTCGTCGGGCGCTTCGCCGCCCGGAATGAGAATTCTTAAGTCTACCCGTGGATTGAGATTCTCTTGACCGCTCTTAGCTCAGCCTGGCAGAGCAGCCGACTGTAGATCGGCTTGTCCCCCGTTCAAATCGGGGAGAGCGGACTGAACTTCAACACTCGCGAGCGCAGCGAGCGGTGTTGAATGTGAAGGGCTTCTCGACCCGATTTGAGCAGCGAGCAACGCGGAGCGTTGCGAGTGAGTTCAAATCGGTGAGCGCGGACCGTCTTCTCTCGTACCGGCCGGTTCACACGGTCACTCCCGACCGCCCCACACCACCTTTTCGACCAGTTCGACGGTCATCGGCCCGTCGACGCGAAGCTGACACGAGAGCCGCGGGTAGCCGAACCGCGCCGCGAGGTCGTCGTGCCAGTGGTCGGGCGTCGGCTCGCCCGAGCGAACCCGGACGCCGCACGTCGCACAGAGGCCGCGCCCGCCGCAGTTCACTCGCTTCGTGAGCCGCGCGTACGGTGAAATACCCGCGTCGAGTAATGCGTCGCGGAGGACGGTCCCGCGTTCGACTTCGAGGTCGGTAACGTGGTCGCCGTCGGTGTCGCGGACACGAACCGTATCAGTCGAGTCAGCCGGGTCGCACTCGGTTCGAGCCCGGGGCTCGCGGTCGCTCATCGGTCGGTCGTTCGGGCCGACGCGACATGGGCGTACCCCTCGGACCGGCCTCCCGTTCAGTCGCCTCGCCCACCCCTCCCGCTCGCGGCTCTCCCGTCATCTATGTAGAATCCATACCCGAAGATATCAGTATTATAACGGCTTATGACGGGCGGATTCGTAAGTGAGTGTGATGGTGACCCTCGCGTCCGCGCCGGTGTTGGTGAACGTCCGCGTCGAGATGAACGACCACGAGACGATGACGGTCGAACTGCACGAGACGAACGAAACGCGCCACCTTGTGGCCTACGAGTCCGAGCGCATCCGCGACACGCTCGCGTCGCTCCCTGAAGGCGCTCGCGTGCCCGTCGAGATGGTCCGCGCCGGCTCGCGCTCGAACGTCTGGAAGGCCGTCGCACTGCACGGCCGACAGACGCCCCCCGCCGACCAGTCGGCGCGCACGGCGAACTGAGTCGTCCGCGACCCCGTCTTTCGCCCGCCGTTCGTTCCCGCGTCGTCGGCTTATCGCACCGGCTTCACCGGAGGCAAACCGCCGGTGCTATACTCCTCGCCCGTGTCGCGCACCGCAATGAGCTTCGTCGCCGAGGTGGAAGTCCGGTTCCGCGACCACGACTCGTTCGGCCATGTGAACAACGCGGTCTACGCGACCTACTGCGAACAGGCCCGCGTGCGCTTCTTCGAGGAGGTGTTGGACACCCCGCTTTCCGACCCGCACATCGTCGTCGCGCACCTCGAACTCGACTACCGCGCGCCAATCGAGGGCGTCGGCACCGTCGAGGTGGAAGTCGAGGCCGGCGAGCCCGGCGGAAAGAGTTTCCCCATCTACTACACGCTCTCCTCCGAGGGCGAGGTCGTCGCCACCGGCGAGACGGTTCAGGTCGCGATGGACGACGAGGGCCGCCCGACCCGCGTCCCCGACCAGTGGCGCGAGGCAATCGCCGACCAACCGTAGCGTCCGGCCGCCGCTCGCACCGCGTTGTCTCTTGGAGCGGTCTAGAACGACACCGGTTATTCGACCGACAGAGCCGAGACAGGAGAATTAAATACTCTCGTGATAATCTCTGGGTATGCCTCGGGGAACACTAGAACGCGCACAGTCGGCGGACGCCGACGATGAGACCCCGCTGTCCCGAGCAGGCGAACGCGTCCTCCACATCGGACGCGACCGGCCGATTCGCATCAGCGCCGGCCATCGTCTCCTCCACCACGACGGCAAGTGTAGCCGCCCGCACGGGCACAACTACGAGATTTCGGTCCGCGTCGTCGGCGACCTGACCGACGAGGGCTGGGTCGTCGACAAGGGCGTCGTGACCGACGTCATCGACGAGTGGGACCACCGCTTTCTCGTCGAATCGGGCGACCCGCTGGTCGAGGCGTTCGAGCGCTCCGGCGACGCCGACGGAACGGTCGTCCTCGACGCGCCGCCGACGGCCGAGGTGATGGCCGTCGTGCTCGAAGAGAAACTGCTGGCGGCGCTCCCCGACACCGTCTCCGAGGTCTCGGTCTCGGTCAGCGAAACGTCGGAGCTCTGCGCCGGCTTCTGATGCCCGTCTCCGACACCGTCGCCCGCGACGATGCTGACGCCGAGGGCGACCGCCTCCCGATAAACGAGCTGTTCGCGTCGCTTCAGGGCGAGGGCAAGCTCGCCGGCGTTCCGAGCACGTTCGTCCGTACCAGCGGCTGTAACCTCCGCTGTTGGTTCTGCGACTCCTTTCACACCTCGTGGGAGCCGACTCACGCGTGGCTGAGCCTCGACGAAATCGTCGCCGAGGTCGAGTCGCTGTCCCCCGAGCACGTCGTCGTCACCGGCGGCGAACCCCTCGTCCACGACGAGACCGACGCGCTCCTGTCAGCGCTCGCCGACGACTACCACCTGACCGTCGAGACGAACGGGACGCTCGAAACCGACGCGCCGGTCGACCTCGCCAGTATCAGCCCCAAACTCGCGACCTCGACGCCGACGCCCGACAACGCCCCGGACGACGTCGACCCCGGCGTCTGGACCGAGCGACACGAGAACGCCCGCGTCGACCTCGACGCGCTCGCCTCGCTGGTCGAAGACGCGGCGGAGTTCCAACTGAAGTTCGTCGTCACCGGCCGCGACGACCTCGACGAGATCGAGGCGCTCGTCGACGACGTGCGCGGCGTCGCCGCCCGCGAAATCCGCGACAGCGACGTGTTGCTCATGCCCGAGGGACAGACCCGCGAGCAACTCGCCCGCACTCGGACCGAGGTCGCGGACCTCGCGGCGTCGTTCGGCTACCGCTACACGCCGCGACTCCACGTCGACCTCTGGAACGACGCGCCCGAGACCTGAACGCCCACCGAACGAACCTCGAATCCCGCCGAATCCCGCCAAACGTCCGCTAAACGAACCCCGAACACACCACGAACGTTCCACGATAACGATGACGACCGAACCCACGTCCGACGACAAACGCGCCGTCGTCCTCCTCTCCGGCGGCATGGACAGCGCGACGACCGCCTACGAGGCGAAGCAACGCGGCTACGAACTCTACGCGCTCCACACCTCGTACGGCCAGAAAACCGAGTCGAAAGAGTACGACTGCGCCCGCGCGCTCGCCGCCGAACTCGACGCGCAGGACTTCCTTCACATCGAGACGAGCCACCTGAAGCAGATCGGCGCGTCGTCGCTCACCGACGACTCGATGGCCGTCGCCGACGCCGACATGGACGCCGACGAGATTCCGTCCTCGTACGTCCCCTTCCGAAACGCCAACCTCCTGTCGATGGCCGTCTCGTACGCCGAGGCGAACGACTGCGACGCCGTCTTCGTCGGCGCGCACTCCGAGGACTACTCGGGCTACCCCGACTGCCGGCCCGAGTTCTTCGACGCCTTCGAGACCATGGTCGACGTCGGCACGAAACCCGACACGACCATCTCGCTCGAAGTCCCGTTCGTCCACGACTCGAAGACCGACATCGCCCGCCGGGGCCTCGAACTCGGCGTCCCCTTCGAACACACGTGGTCCTGCTACCGCGCCGAGGAACCGGCCTGCGGCACCTGCGACTCCTGTGCATTCCGCTTGCAGGCGTTCCAGAACCTCGGCGAACGCGACCCGATTCCGTACGCCGAGCGCCCTGACTACGCGGACGGCGACGCCGACCCCGACGCGGCGTAGCGTCGCCCCGCACGCTGACCACTCCGCGCTCCGTGCGCCGACGAGACGGAGAGAGTTCGCCCGCGTCCCGACCTGTCTCCTCGCGCCCCTTTTTCACCGACCTGCGCGAATCCCGCGTCATGAGCGACGAGAAACGCCGAACCGCCGCCCAGTTCGGGAGCGCCGCCGAGTCGTACTTCGACAGCGAGGTCCACCGCCTCGGCGCGGACCGCGAGACGCTCGCGTCGTGGTGCCGCGGTGCGACCCGCGCGCTCGACGTGGCGACCGGGGCCGGCCACACCGCGGGCGCGATAGCCGATGCCGGCGTCTCCTCGGTCGTCGCGGCCGACGCCGCCCCCGAGATGGTCGCCACCGCGGTTCGCGAGTACCCCGTCGCGGGCGTCGTCGCCGACGCCGAGCGCCTTCCCTTCGCGGACGATGTCTTCGACGCGGCCGCCTGCCGTATCGCCGCGCATCACTTCCCCGACCCCGAGGCGTTCGTCGCCGAGGTCGCGCGCGTCCTCGAACCGGGCGGCGTCTTCGCCTTCGGGGACAACGTCGCGCCCGAGGACGCCGCCCTCGCCGCGTTCCTCAACGGCGTCGAGGTCCTCCGCGACCCGACTCACGTCGAACTCCACCCGGTTTCGCGGTGGCGCGAGTGGTTCGCGGCCGCGGGCCTGTCGGTCGAGACGGTCGAGACCGCGGCGATACGCCTCCAGTTCGACCCGTGGACCGAGCGGACGAACGTCTCGCCCGCCGACCGAGACGAACTCGAACGTCGGTTCCGCGAAGCGCCCGAGGAGGCGAAAGAACTGTTCGACGTGGAGTTCGACGGCGACTCCGTCGTCTCCTTTGCCAACCCGAAGGCGCTGATTCGAGCGCGGAAGGAGTAGGTCCGCCGCGTCGGCTCCGTGACTGACAGGCGGACGCCGACCGGCGTGGACCCACAAACGGTAAGCGGACCCCCCGCGACGTGGAGGTGTGTCACCGCCCGACTCCGACGCCCCCATCTCGCCGCTCGCGGGCCTCGGCATCGCCGTTCTCGCGGTCAGCACGAGCGCCGTCCTCGTCCGCTGGAGCGCCGCGCCGAGCCTCGTGAAGGCCTTCTACCGGGTCCTGTTCACCGTGGCGCTGCTCGCGCCCGTCGCGCTCGTCCGCCACCGCGACGCGCTGGCGACCATCTCGGGGCGGGACCTGCTGGCGGCCGGGGGCGCGGGCGTCGCGCTCGCGGCCCACTTCGCGTCGTGGTTCGAGAGCCTCAACCACACGACGGTCGCCGCGAGCGTCACGCTCGTGCAGTCCCAACCGCTTTTCGTCGCCGTCGGCGCGTGGGCCGCCCTCGACGAGCGCGTGAGCCGTCGCACCGCAATCGGCATCGGCGTCGCGCTCGCGGGCATGGCGCTCATGTCCGTCTCCGACTTCCTCACCGCCGGCGGCGCGCCGCGGCCGCTTCTCGGAAACGGACTGGCGGTCGTGGGTGCCGTGACGGCGGCCGCCTACGTCCTCACCGGCCGGAGCGTCCGCAGCAGGGTTTCCCTCGTCCCCTACGTGGTCGTCGTCTACTCGGTTTGCGCCGCCGCGCTCCTCGTCGTCGCGGTCGGCCGCGGCGACCCGCTGACTGGCTATCCGCCCCGCGAGTGGCTCCTGTTTCTCGGGATGGCGGTCGGCCCCGGCGTCTTCGGTCACACCGTCATCAACTGGGCGCTCGCGCACCTCGAATCGAGCGTCGTCTCCGTCTCCCTCCTCGGCGAACCCGTCGGCAGCACGATTCTCGCCCTCTTTCTCCTCGGTGAGATTCCCACGCTCCCGACCGTCCTCGGCGGGGCGGTCGTCCTCGGCGGCATCTACGTCAGCGCGTCCTGACCTGTCCCGGCCGATGCGGGCGGTTCCGAACCCGGACACTCGTCCGAAGACGCGTCGGTTCGTCTCCCGCTCCGAATCTGTTATCGGCCCTGATAACCGCGTCACAACGCTCATTACGGTGAGCGGTCGCTACATCGTATGGACGACGGGCCGGGGGCAGACGTACGCGTTCTCCACGTCGATGACGAGCCCAGTCTGACGGACCTCGTGTCGATTTACCTCGAACGCGAGGCGGGCGACGTGGACCTGTCGGTCTCGACGTCGAACTCGGGGGCGGATGCCCTCGAACGACTCCGACAGGAACGGGTCGACTGCGTCGTGTCGGACTACGATATGCCCGACATCGACGGGCTGGAGTTCCTCCGCGCGGTCCGTTCGGAACACCCCGACCTCCCTTTCATCCTCTTTACCGGCAAAGGCTCAGAGGAAGTCGCCCGCGACGCCTTCCGCGTCGGCGCGACCGACTACATGCAGAAAGACACCGGCACCGACCAGTACACGGTGCTCGCCAACCGGGTCGTCAACGCCGTCTCGCAGTACCGCGCGAAGGCGGCCTCCGAGCGGTACGGCACTGCCATCGAGGTGCTCGACAGCGGCGTCTACTCGCTCGACTCGGCGGGGCGCTTTACCTCCGCCGACGGCGTCTTCTGCGAACTCACCGGCTACGACCGCGAGGCGATTATCGGCCGCGAGTTCGCTGACCTCGCCGCGGAGGCCGCCGACGAGATTCTGTCCGCTTTCGAGCGGGTCGTCTCCCCGAACGCCCCCGACACGGAGCGCTTCGAGACGGTGCTGTCGCCCGGCCCCGCGTACCCGCACGACGACGACCTCCTCTGTGAGGGCCACCTCGCGCTCCGTCCCACCGAAGACGACGAACCCGCCGTCATCGGGACGTTGCAGGACGTGACCGAGCGCCGCCGCCGCCGGAACCGACTGCGCTACGAGACGCGCCTGAAAGACGCCGTGTTGGACACCTCCACGTCGCTGATGAGCGCCGAGACCGACGAAATCGGCACGAAAATCGAGTGGACGCTCCAGTCGGTCGGCGAGGTGGCCGACCTCGACCGCTGTTCGGTCTATCTCTACGACGACGAGACGACCGTCGCCGCCCGGATGCACGACTGGCGCGGCGGCGGTCGACGCGAGCACCCCGAGCGCGTCGCCCTCGAAGACGCCCGCTGGCTGCTCGAACGACTCCACCGATTCGAGAACGTCCGCCTCCATCGCGTCTCGGACCTCCCGCCCGAGGCGTCGGACACGAAGCGCGTGCTCACCGACGCCGGGACCGGCGGCTTCGTCGCCGTGCCGATGGTGTCGAAGTGGGCGCTCGTCGGCTTCGTCGTCTTCGACGTGGTCGAGACGAGTCGCTCGTGGACCGACACCGAAGTCGACCTCCTGCGCTCTGTCGGCAACAACGTCACGCACACGCTGGCCCGCCAGCGACGCGAGCGCGAACTTCAGCGGCAGAACGACCGCCTCGAAGAGTTCGCGTCGGTCGTCTCACACGACCTGCGGAACCCCCTCAACGTCGCCAAGGGGTTCGTCGAACTCGCCCGCGAGGAAGGCGACGTGACCTACCTCGACCGCGCGCTCGACGGCGTCACCCGGATGGACACGCTCCTCAACGACGTGCTCACGCTGGCCAGACACTGTCTCTTATACACATCTC
>NZ_AOLF01000014.1:0-156212 GCF_000336975.1 Haloferax sp. ATCC BAA-644 | reverse complement strand
AAACCTGTTTCGGAACGCCGTGGAACACGGTTCCACGGGCAACCAGACCGCGTCTGGTGACGCCGTCGAGCAGGGCGGCTCCTGCTGTGACTCCGATGACGACGCGCCCGCCGACGAGACGGCGTCCGCCGAGTCGCCGCCGACGGACGCGACCGACGAGCTGACCGTCCGCGTCGGTCCCACCGAGACCGGCTTCTACGTCGCCGACAACGGTCCCGGCATCCCGGCCGACGAGCGCGACACCGTCTTCGAACACGGTCACACCACGTCCGACTCCGGCACGGGCTTCGGGCTCTCAATCGTCGAGAGCATCATCGAGGCCCACGGCTGGGATATCGAGGTGACCCCCCCGGAGGTCGACCTCGGCGGCGCGCGCTTCGAGTTCGATATCGGCGGCGTCCGCTCCGAGGTCGAACCGCGGTTCTCGCTCAGCGACGACTGAGCCGTCGACGCTCCGACTCGACTCGATTCGACTCGATTCGACTCCCGCGCTACCGGTTACTGTTCTTCGAGCAGTCGCTTCGTCTCGGCGTGTCGCGCGCGGAACATCCCCTCGAAGCCGACGCCGCCGAAGACGCCCGCGAGGTCACCGAGGGGACCGAACGGCAGTTCGTACTCCACGCGGTCTTCGACTATCGTCTCGTCGCCGTCGGCGACGAACCGGTGGGTGTGGACCCATCGCGAGAAGGGGCCGCCGACCATGTCGTCGCGGAACCACGCCGTCGTCTCCCCGGCCTCGCGGTCGAGGATGCGCGAGGTCCATCGCTGGCGGGGACCGACCCCGAACGGTCGCATCGACATCTCGATTTCCGTCCCCGCGACGAGTTCGTCGGGGTCGTCGTCGCCGTCGGGGCCACGGACCGACTCGATGTCGAGGTGCATCCACGCCGGGGAGAGCGCCTCCAGTCCGGACACGTCGGAGTGGAACTCCCAGACGCGTTCGAGCGGGGCGGCGATACGGGTTCGACGCTGGTAGACCGGCATACCCGACCGTTAGGCCGGAGACGGAAAAGCGGTGCCGGCGGAACGGGTCGAAAGAAGTCGTCGAAGCGCCGCCCGCGAGTTCGAGTTCGGGGTCGGGGACGGTGACGGCAGCCGGCCGGTCGCGCCGCCTCAGAGCGTGAAGCGCGAGACGGTCGTGCCGGCTTTCGTCAGGTCCTCGTGGGTCGCCGCGGCGACGGTCACCTGGTTTTCGCCGTACTCGATGGCGACTTCGACCTCGAACGCCCCGTCTTCGGGCTCGACGAGTCGGGTCTCGCCGGGCGTCTTCACCGCGGCGACGGGAGCGTCGGTCTGCCCCGAGACGACGAGCTTGTCGCCCTTGAAGCGCGTGCTCACGCGGAGCGAGGGCCCGGTCGGGCGGTCGGACTCGACGTATCGCTCGCGGAGGAACGCGGGCGTCTCGACGGGTTCGCCCGCGTCGACGCCGTGGGCGAGGCGGACGTACTGGGCCATCGACCACGCCAGCGGCGTCGCGCTGCCGGTGCCCTCACCGAACTCCCAGTTGAAGTCGGTCGCGTGTTCGCGGTCCCAGACCTGCTCTGCGAGCATGCGGCCGGAGTTGGCGAAGGCGGCCATCGTCCGCAGTAGGTTGTCCGGCGCGAGGTCGCCGTCTTCGGTTCCCGCGAGCAGTTCGTACTCGCCGCGTTCGCCGGTGAAGATGGGCCACAGCCGGCCTTTCCCCTTGGCGTCGACGGACCACGGCGCGCCCTCTTCGTCGCGTTCGCGCTCGCCGTAGCCGTCGCCGTTGTACCGGTAGAACGCCGGGCCGTGCGGCGTGTCGACGCGGATGGTCTCGTCGACCTCTTTCAGCGAGTTGCGGATTATCTCGTCGTCGGCGGGCTTGATGCCGAGGCGGGTGAGTTCGAGGAAACCGGCGTCGATGATTTCGCGCTCGTCGAGCGTCGGCCCGTTGTTCGCCAGCGTCCGCAGGTGTCCGGCGTCGGGTTCGCCGTCGCGGGTGATGCGGACGTAGTACGGCGTGTGGGTGTTGCGGTCGGTGCCGGTCCGCGTGGCGGTCCAGTCGTCGACGCGCTCGGCCCAGTCGTCGGCCAGCGCCAGCCAGACGAGGGCGTCGTCGGTGTGGCCCTCGTCGAGCGCGATGGCCGCCGCGCAGCCGAGCCCGGCGATCTCGGCCGCGATGGACGACGGCGAGTAGCCGGCCTCCTCCTCCCAGCGCTCCTGTGCGGTCGGCGGCCCGTTCCGCGCGACGTAGTCCGCGGAGTACTTGACGTTCTCGTAGCCGTAGGCCACGTCGTCGAAGGCGACGCCGCGCTCGTGGAGCATGTACGCCATCACCTGCGGGAACGAGATGTTGTCCATCTGCTCGCCGCCCCAGCGGGTCCGCCCGTTGAGGTAGGTGTTCTGCGGGATGAAGCCGCGATCGTCCTGCTGGTAGGTGTAGATGTACTCCAGCGCGTCGATGGCCGTCTCCACGTCGCCGACGGCCTCGAAGACGGTGAAGACCTGATAGAGGTCGCGCGACCAGACGAAGTTGTAGCCGTACCCCTTCGCCTCCTCGGCGGGGACGGCCTCGCCCCACGGCACCGACGGCGAGGCGAGCCCCGCGCCGAGGTAGGTCTTGTCCTCGACCGCCCGCAGGCTCATGAGTGCGGTCTTGTACTGCGCGGCGAGGTCGTCGTCGCCGGCGACCGAGCCGGGGAGTTCCTTGTCGGCGAGGAAGTCGGCCCACGAGTCGACGTACGCCGCCCGCGCCGTCTCGTAGCCGCGGGTGAGCGCGCCGGCCGCCTCGCCCAGCGCGGCGGCGGTGTCGGCGTGTTCCGCGAAGCCGAGCGCCAGCGTCTCGCCGAGTTCGTCGCCCGTGCCGATGCGCCCGACGAGCACGACGTTCTCGTCGTCGATGCGCTCTTGGGCGCTCGGGAGTTCGCCCTTCGAGAAGAAGTCCGCGAGATACCGCGAGCCGGCGACGCCGACGGTCGCCCACTCGAATCGCCCGGCGGCGGTGAGCGCGATTGCGACGCTGTACTCCCTGCCGTCTTGGTCGATGAGGAGCGGTTCGTGGCCGTCGCCGGCGTCGAACGCGCCCGCGTCGCGGGCGACGAGGTGGTAGCTCCCGAGCTGGCCGAGGCGGATGCCGCGGTCTTTCGTCCCGGTGTTCGCAAGCGCCGTGTCGGCGATGGTGTACAGCTCGTAGTCGTCGCCGTCGATGGACTCGAACTGCACGTCCGCGAGCATCGCGTCGTGTTCGGGGTCGAGGACGTACTCGACGGTGAGCTCCCACTCGTGGCCGCGGCCGTCGCCCGTCTCGGTGACGACGTGGCGGAAGACGAGCGCGTCGTCGTCGACGATTTCGGCCCGGCGCTCGACCGTGTCCGCGTGGTCGTCGCGGCGGGTCTCGTTGTGGGTCCGCGCCGTGTACTCGTCGTTCGGGTCGGCGTCGACGACGAGGAAGTCGAGCGTCCGGAGGTTCATCAGGTCGACCCGCGGGAAGCGGACCTCGGTCAGCGCGCCCTCGGTCAGGGTGAACCAGACGCGCGAGGGGTCCTCGGCGTAGTGGTCCGCGACGGTGCCGATGCCGTACTTCTCGCCGGTCGTCCACCGCGGCCGGTTCTCCGGGCCGGTCGGCGCGGGCTTCGGGGCCGGCAGCGCGTCGATATCTGCGAGGATGGCGGTCGTCTCCATGCGGATTGCGTGGGGCCACCCCAGCGGCGTCGCGCTGTCGAAGCGCCCGTCGTCGAACACCTGTTCCGCGAGGTAGCCCGCGTCGGTCGTGAAGGGGCCGTCGGGCTGGAGCAGTTCGTAGAGGTTCGTCGCGCGCTCGACGAAGCGGCGGCCGTCCTTGCCGAGGCGGTCACAGAGGACGCCGAACTTCGCGGCGGCGTTCGCGCCCCACGCGGTCGAGACGGACCACACTTTCTCGCCGTCCTGCCCCTCGGCGCGCCAGTAGTCGTCTTCGAACCGGACCAACCCGGCCACGTCGCCGCGGGGGTTCCGGTAGAGCCCCTTCAGCGTCGCGGCCATGTGCTTGACGAGCCGATTGGCGGTCTGCGAGTCGACGTCTCCGATGTCGGCGTAGGCGTCGACGGCGTCGACGAGGGCGAACGTGGCCGAATCGAGGCGGTCGTCGAGGCCGCCGTTTCCGTCGATGCGGAGGGCGTAGACTTCGCGCTCTTCGGACCAGAGCTCGTCGAGCCCCTCGTACACTGCGGTCGCCTGCTCGGCGGCGTGCTCGCGGAGGTCGTCGTTCACGGGCGCGGTGGCGACCGTGGCGTACGCCTGAAGGAACGTCGCGGCCGTGTGCGTGAACCGGCCGCTCATGTTCTCCCACGCGTTCTGACAGGGTTTCGGGAGCCCGTCGGATTCGAGGCTGCTGTCGAGGCCGGAGACGCCCGCCGCGACGGTCGAGCGGAGCCGCCCGACGAGTTCGTCGTCGAGTTCGTCGCGGCGCTCGGCGAGGAGCGACGCGAGCGCGGCGACGACGCTCGCGGTCTGGTCGGCCTGGTACTCCTCGTCGCCGGTGCCCTCGACGCGGCCGTGTGCCCAGCCGGGGGCGACGCTTCCGTCGACGGCCCAGACCCGGTGGGGCCACGTGCCGTCTTCGAGTTGGGTTTGACAGTAGAACTCGGCGCTCGTGGCGAGGCGGTCACCGAGGTCGAGACCGAAGGCGTCGTCGGCGTGCGCGAGCGCCTGCGTGACCTCGGCGTCGTCGCGGAACCAGGTGTAGCCGTAGCCGCCGGAGTGGGCGTAGAACGGGTCGAACTCGGGTCCGGCGATGCGCGCGCCGCTGGGGGCGGTCAGAAGCGACAGCGCTCGGAGGTCGGCGCGGACGATTCGCTCGCGCGGCGTCCCGTCGGGGACGAACACCTCGGCCTGCTCGCGGGCGGCATCGCGGAGCGCGTCGGCGGTGGCGTGCTGGACCGAACAGTGTCGGAGGTCGGCGAGGGCGTCGGTCCGCGCCATCTCGTTGTGGTCCGAAAGCTGGGTGACGAGGGTGGTCCGCGCGGCGCGGCCCTCCTGTTCGAGCGGGGCGCTGACGACCACGTCGCCCGAGAGATGGGTGTCCTCGTAGCGGTCGAGGACGGCCTCCCGCGGGAAGTCGAAGGTGTCGTCGGAGAGAATCTCGTCGAATCGCTCGGGAATCTGGCCGCGAACGTCGGTGAGGCCGGTCGACGCGGTGACGTAGTCGTGTTCGTTCCGGTGGAACACCTCGACCGCTTGGGTGTCGTTCGGGCCGCCGGCCTCGTGGATGAGCCGGCCGACCCGCGTCTCTCGCCCCTCGGGGGCGAAGGTGAGGAAGGCGGTCAGGTGGGCGTCGGTGGGAATCGCACCGCGGAGTTCGACGTGCGTCACGTGGGCGCGACCGAGCGTCAGGTCGTACTGGTGGACGGTGTACTCCCCGGCGTCGTACTCGGTCTCGACGAGGCTCGTCTCCCGGTAGTAGTGCTGCCGCACGGACTCCAACTCGTCGAACCAGTGCGTCTCGCCGTTCGTCTCGATGCCGAACCGAGAGCGGTCGATACCGTAGAGACCCGAAAGTGGAGCGGAATAATCCCGGAGAGAGCCGTCGAGTCCGACGTAGACGAGTCGGTCCCCGTGACCCGAAAACGCGCCGTCCGAGGTCCGACACTCCTCTGGGAAGCGCCCGCCCCGGTCGCGTTTGTATTCGTTTAACGCGGTCCGAAGTCGCATAGAGGTAGACGAGGGTCCCGAACCATAAGTATTGGCCGCCCGTTCGCCATCAGTTATGCCTGTGAACCGACGAATTCGGGAGACGCCGAGGCGACTCGGTAGAACCCGTCTCTCACCGGAACGCCGGTCCCACCAGGGGTAAACTCAAAGTCACCCGGCACGTTGATTGTGAGTATGCAACACCCAGGACCGCCGCAGTTCATGGCTGTCGGCGAGTCAGTACAACTCGCGCCTCGCGACCCGGACCCCGACGCCGACTACTCGTGGCGGATTCGGAGCGCGCCGGTCGCCAGTAGTCTCGAACTCGACGAAGACACGGCAGTCGTGCAGTTCACGCCCGACGCGGCCGGCCGGTACGTGGTCGAACTCGACGCGCCCGACGTGACGTACACGCTCACCGTCCGCGTCTTCCCCGGCTCCTACCTGCCCGCCGGCTCCGCCAGAAGCGGCGCGAGCGGGATGAGCGGAATGAGCGGGTACAGCGGACAGAGCGGCTCAGCGCGCCCGACGGGATTCAGCGGCGGCGCGTCCGGCTCCGGGAGCGCCATCGGCGACGCCGACCGGGGACGGGGGGGTCGCCCGCGCATCAGGCTCGACGCGACCGTCGAGGACGGCGTGGTCGTCGTCCGCGCCGACCCGCAACCGAACCCCGACAGCGACACCGACCGCGACGACCTCGTGGTCGAGTTCGTCGTCGACGACCGCGACGACGTGGACGACGGGGCCGTCGAGACCGACGGCTGGGAGCTCCGCGTCCCGCTTTCGGCGGTCGGCGACCGACTCCGCGTCCACGCGGTCGCCCTCGACGAGACGTACAGCGTCCCCGACGCGGTGACCGTCGAGCGCGAGGCCGTCGCCGACGGCGGGTTCGCCGGGGCGGAGACCGACCCGGTACAGACCGACGTGACGAGCCACGCCGACGGCTCCGGCGCGGGGAGCGCGTCAGTCTCCCGCCCCAACGACCCGCCGCAGTGGTCCCGGGAGGTGACGCTCTACGAGATTTACGTCCGCGGCTACGCCTCGGACGACGAGGACGCCGACAACACCTTCGAGGCGCTCGAAAAACGCCTCGACTACCTCGAATCGCTCGGCATCGACTGCCTGTGGCTCACGCCCGTCCTCCAGAACGACCACGCGCCCCACGGCTACAACATCGTGGACTTCTACTCCATCGCGGAGGACCTCGGCACCCGCGAGGACTACGAGCGGTTCGTCGAGGCCGCCCACGACCGCGGCATGAAGGTGCTTTTCGACCTCGTGCTCAACCACTCCGCGCGGGACCACCCCTTCTTCGAGGACGCCTACAAGAACCCCGACTCCGAGTACTACGACTGGTACGAGTGGCGCGAAGACGGCGAGCCGGGAACGTACTTCGACTGGGAGTACATCGCCAACTTCGACCACCGGAACCTCGAAGTCCGGCGCTACCTGCTCGACGCGGTGGACATGTGGGCCGAGGTGGTCGACGGCTTTCGCTGCGACATGGCGTGGGCCGTCCCCGACACGTTCTGGCAGGAGATTCGCGACCGCGTGAAGGCGAAGGACCCCGAGTTCCTGCTTCTCGACGAGACCATCCCCTACATCGCCGACTTCCACGAGGGGATGTTCGATATGCACTTCGATACGACGCTGTACTTCACGCTCCGGCAGGTCGGCCGCGGCGACGAGCCCGCGGAACGAATCCTCGACGCCGTCGAACAGCGCACGCAGGTCGGCTTCCCCGACCACGCGGCGTTCATGCTCTACCTCGAAAACCACGACGAGACGCGCTACATCGTCGAGTGCGGCGAGGACGAGGCGCTGGCCGCCGCGGGCGCGCTGTTTACGCTCCCCGGCGTGCCGATGGTCTACGGCGGCCAGGAAATCGGCCAGCGCGGCCGCCGCGACGCCCTCGCGTGGGACCACGCCCGCGACGACATCCGCGAGCATTACGAGCGACTCATCGAGGCCCGCGACGAGACGCCCGCGCTCCGGGACGGCGGGACGTTCCGCCGCATCGACTACGAGGCCGATTCCGACCGCGCCATCGCCTTCGTCCGCGACCACGACGACGGCTCGTACCTCTGTGCGCTCAACTTCGCGCCCGGCGCGACCACGGTCGATGTCGGTGACCTCGCGGTCGACGCGACCGATATCGTCTCCGGCGACTCGGTCGCCGCCGAGGGCGGTATCCGCGTCGACGACGTGGTCGTCTGCCCGCTCGCCTGACGCCCGCTCGCCGTGACTCCCTCCTCGCCCGCCGTGACTCCCCCCGCTCGCCGCAACCCACCCCGATCGCGGTCGAACACGCCGACGAGAGGGGGAAGCGTTCGCTGACGGACCGCCCCAGTCAGGGCGGCCCTCACCACCAGATTCATACGTCCCGAAAACTTTTGGACGTATGTCTACCTCATAACGAGGTGTATTATCGGGTAATATCGATAATATTCTCCTTATCTAGTCCATTTCTCTAAACATTCGGTAGGTGTTTATGGCTCATTGTGGGCAGCACTTTTCTATGATAGCTCTGTGCGTTTCGCTACATGATGTCCAAACCAATACAAGTAAACGGTAGAATTATGCACGGTTGTGCATGTTCTGCGGAGGATTGTGTATGGGACTCGTAAAGATGACCAAGTGGCGGACGCTGCTTCTCGCCACTATCGGATTCAACTTCTCCTTCCTCATCTGGTTCTCGTTTGCACCCTTTACGGGACCGATGGCTGAGGAGTTCGGCCTCTCGCTGGCCGAAATCGGCATCCTCGCGAGCGCGGCAATCTGGCTCGCGCCCTTCGGCCGCATCCTCACTGGCTGGCTCTCAGACAAGTTCGGCGCGCCGGTGGTGTTCGCCATCGTCCTCGGCTACGTCGGGGTGTTCTCGATGGCGAGCGCCTTCGCCGAGAGCTACACCGTGTTCTTCGTCGAGCGCCTCATCGTCGCCACGGCGGGCATCACGTTCGTCATCGGCATCCAGCACGTCTCGGAGTGGTTCGAAGAGGAGAACCTCGGGATGGCCGAGGGCGTCTACGCCGGCATCGGGAACGCCGGGGCCGCCGGCGGCGCGCTCATCCTGCCCCGCGTGTTCGGGGCGGACTGGAGCGGCCCCCTGTTCCAGAGCAACTGGCGCGCGGCGTTCTTCTACACCGGCGTCGTCTCGATTCTGCTCGCAATCGCCTACTACGTCCTCGGCGAGGCGGCGTCGAGCAAGGAGCGCCGGCAGGCGACCGCCGACAACGCGACGCTCAAGCAGTGGGTCCACACCGCGACCCGGTACGGGACCGTCGCGCTCGCGCTCGCCTACGTCATGAGCTTCGGCCTCGAACTCTCGATGAACGGCTGGCTCGCCACCTACTACCGCGAGGCGTTCAACACGAACAACCTCGTGCTCGCGAGCACGTTCGCGGCCACGTTCTCCATCGCGGCCGGCCTGCTCCGGCCCATCGGCGGCTACGTCAGCGACGTGCTGGCGCGCAAGGAGATGGACATCCTGCCCGTGTTCGAGGGTCGCTACCGCGAGCAGTGGACGTTCGTGGCGCTCTCGTTCATCGTCGTCTCCATGCTCGTCATGACGCTCGCCGGCCTCTCGGGGACCGTCCTCATCGCGGTGGCCGCCGGCTTCATGGTCGGCATGGCCTGCGCGTTCGCTGAGGGCGCTATCTTCGCGCAGGTTCCCGCGATGTTCCCCAACAGTTCCGGGGCCGTCGCGGGCGTCGTCGGCGGCGTCGGCACCATCGGCGGCATCACCTACCCGCTCGTCTACTCGTCGGTGCTCCTGCCGAACCTGCACGTCGGCTACGCGCTCGTCGCGGCGACGATGGTTCCCATCGTCCTCCTGAACGCGTGGGTCTACCGCCCGCACATCGCGAAGCGCGCGACCGTCGACGGCTTCCTCGGCTCGTCGGGCTCGACCGGCCCGGCCGACGACTGAGCCGCCGACCGCGACTGCGACGTTTCATTTCTTTCGCCCGCCCGACTGCCCGCGAGCCGCCGGCTTTCGACGCTCGCCTCAGGCGACGCGCGCGTCGGTCTCGACCGAGACGCCGTCGAGGTAGTCGCCGTCGGGGCCGACCCACTCGCGCTCGCTCCCGCAGTCGGTGGTCAGCCGGCAGACGCGGGTCTCCGGCGGCCAGACGACGCGCACCTCGTCGCCGGAGCGCTCGACCGTCGCGGTCTGTCGGTACGTGACCGTCTCACCGAAGTCGCCGATATAGGTCACCACGAGGTCGACCTCGCTCGCGCCCGCCGGAACCGACAGCCGTTCTGGACCGGCGGCCAGGGGGCGATTCGTCACGGCCACGCCCGCCGACGAAACCGACCACTCGACGGTCAGGTTCTCCGCCGTCGTCGCGTCGTAGCGGGCGTAGCCCTCGTCGGTCTCGACGCGGACCGACGCCGTGTTCGTCCCCTCGGGCGCGCCGAGCGTCGTCGTCGCGTCGACCCGCTCGCCAGCGAGCACGTCGAGTCGGGTCAGTTCGGGTTCGACGGGGTCAACAGCTCCGGTCCACGTCCCCCGATAGGTGAAGCGATACGGCGTCCGGTTCGTCGCGTCGAGGACCGCGAAGTCCCGTTCGGCCCCGCCGTCGATGGCGTACATCACCGGGCCGTCGAAGCCGGGGTCGTTGCGGAGCGCTTGGAAGGGATGGGCCGACCAGTCGCCGTACGGGTCGGGGTGGAAGACGAGCGCCTTCGTCTCGTTGCCCGCCGCGGCCGAGTCACCGTCGATGCCGAGACCGTCGTCACCGCCCCCGAGACTGCCGGCGTCGACGCCCGGCACGGACGGGGTCAGCGGCGGCTGTTCGAAGCCGGCGTCGAGGAGCGGTTCGTAGGTCGCCGCGAGGTTCTCCGTTCGGAGCCGGTTTTCGTCGTAGGGGTCTTCGACCGCGCCGACCGTCACGCCGCCCGCGAACAGCGCCGACACGAGAAGCACCGAGAAGACGACGCCGCGGGCCTCCGAAGCCGAAAATCGACGGTGGGCCAGCCGACGGAGGAGGCGAGCGCCGGCGACGACGCCGGCCGCGCCGAACACCGCGAGCGGGACGAGCGCGTCGAAGTGGTAAAACGGGCCGAGGAGGTCGATGAGGCCGTTTCGGAGGCCGTTGTGCGTCCCCCAGAAGGCGGCGTTGCCGAGGAACACCGAGGCGAACACGCCCGCGACGACGCAGGCGAGGGCGTCGTCGGAGAGTTCGGTGAACGCGCGGTCGCGGCCGCCGAGGCCGTGGTGGCGGCGTCTCGCGCTCCCGCGGAGGTTCCGGCCGGTCTTGTGGCCCCACCAGCGGCGGGCGGTGACGCCGAGACCGACCACCGCGGCGACGGTGCCGAGCCAGCCCATCGGCCCCCACTGCGTCACGAGCAGGTCGAGCGCCTCGGCGGCGGTCTCGACGCCCATCGCGGGCGTGTAGACGACTTCGTAGCCGAGGATTGCCCGCTCTCCGAAGCCGATGCCGTCCCGCGGGGCGAAGGCGATGTAGGGGAACGTGAGCGGGTCGCCCGTCACGACGGCGTTGTAGGCGAGCGTCAGGCCGACGAACGCGAGGCCGGGGAGCGCGATGGCGGCGTACCGACGGAGGACGACCCAGCCGGTCCCCGCGCGGCGGGCGGTCGCCAGCGCCCACAGCGAGTGGGCGATGAAGGGCAGCGCGAACAGGACGGCGGTGTAGGGGCGGGCGAAAAACGCCGCGCCGACGAGCGCGCCGGCGACGACCGCGTAGCCCGAGGAGTCGCGGCGGGCGGCCCGGACGTAACAGACGGCGAACCCGAGGTTGAGCATCGTCGTCGGCGCGTACGCGAGGAACGTCGACGACGTGAGGAGAAACAGCGGCGAGAGGCCGAGCAGGCCCGCCGCGACGACGCCGATCGTCCGGTCGAACGCGTCGGCCGCGAGCGCGTAGACCAGCGCGGCGGATATCGCGGCGATAGCGCCCAACACGAGGTTCGGAAGCCCGACCGCGAGGCCGACCGCGAACAGCGCCGGCACCGCCGGCGAGTACTTCGAGTAGAGCTGGACGCCGCCGGGGGCGCTCGGCGTCTCCTGTACCACGAAGAACCACGGCCTGACGGCCTCGGTCAGCCGGCCGGGATAGAGAAACAGCTTGCCTTCGAGGAGCATCGCGGCCTGCGTGAGGTAGACGCCCTCGTCGTCGTTGACGGTGTGGTACGGAAAGAGGTCGACCGCGAGCCACGTCACGACGAGCCCGACCAGAAGCGAGACACAGAGCGCTGCGAGTCGCCGCTGCGTCCGGGTTCGGTCGATGTCGATGGTACCGTCAAAATCGAATGCGAGTCCGCGGACTGCGGCTCGCACGCGTTCGCCAAGCGGGAGGGAGCCGCCCGTGTTCGAGTCTCGCCGGCCCATCCTCAGTCCGAGTAGAGGCCGCTCTCGGGGCGCTGTTCGCGCGGGAACCACGCGAGTTCGTGGCCGGCGTCGAGCGTCACCTCGACGCAGCCGTCGGTCGGGACGGTCTCGTCGTGGTTGTGCATACACAGCAGATTGTCGCCGCCGTGAAGTTCGACCTCGTAGAGGATTGTCGGCCCGAGGTAGCGCTTGCCGACGACTTTGCCGTGGCCGTCGCCGCCGCCGTCGCAGGGATGGGCCGACACGTCGTCGGGGCGGACGAGGATGTCGATGTCCGTGTCGTCGTACTCGGGCGCGAGGCCGTGAATCTGGTCGCGGTCGACCGTCCCCAGTTCGGTCTCGACCGCGTCGCCCGCGATGCGTCCCGGCAGGAACCCGGCGTAGCCGAGGAAGCCGGCGACGAACCGCGACTCGGGGTGTTGGAACACCTGTTCCGGTTCGCCCACCTGTTCGAGGTCGCCGTCGTTCATCACGGCCACGCGGTCGGAGATGGACATCGCCTCCTCCTGGTCGTGGGTGACGGAGACGGCCGTCACGCCGGCCTCCTTGAGGATGCGGCGGACCTCCTCGCGCATCTGGACGCGGAGGTCCACGTCGAGGTTCGAGAACGGCTCGTCGAGGAGCAGAATAGCCGGCTCCGGCGCGAGCGAGCGGGCGAGGGCGACCCGCTGTTGCTGGCCGCCGGAGAGCTCGTCGGGGTAGCTGTCGCCTTGGGTCTCCAGCCCCACGAGGTCGAGGAGGTCGGCCACGCGCTCGTCGCGCTCGGACTCACTGAGGTCCTTCAGGCCGAACGCGATGTTCTCGGCCGCGGTGAGGTGCGGGAACAGCGCGAACTCCTGGAAGACGACGCCGACGCCGCGCTCTTCGGGCGCGCGGAAGGTGTCGCCGCCGGAGACGACGTTTCCGTTCAGCCGGACCTCGCCCCCGTCGGGGCGGTCGAGGCCGGCGATGAGCCGGAGCGTCGTCGTCTTCCCGCAGCCCGACGGCCCGAGCAGCGTGAGAATCTCGCCCTCCTCGACGCTGAGCGAGAGGTCGTCGATGACCGACTCGGTGCCGTAGGACTTCGAGACGCCGTCGAGTTCGAGGACGCCGCCGGCGTCCGCGTCGTCGGTCTCGGAGTCGGTGGCTTCCGCGCGGTTCGAGCGGTCGGTGGTCGGGAGTGTGCTATTTGACATCGTATCCCTCTTGGGTGATGATGACGAGCATCGAGAGCCCGGAGACGAAAAGCAGGATGAACGCGGGCACGACGGCCTGACCGAAGTAGCCCTGCTCGTAGGCCGTCCAGATGTGGGTCACGAGCGTGCTGAACCCCGAGGGGCGAAGCAGGAGCGTCGCGGGCAGTTCCTTCATCGTGGTCAGGAAGACGAGCGCCGCGCCGCCGAACAGGCCGGGCGCGACGAGCGGGAGCGTGACGTGACGGAACGCCCCCGACGGGGTCTCGCCGAGCGTCCGCGCCGCCTCCGGGAGCGCGGGGTCGACCCGGAGGAACGACGCCCGGAGCGACCCGATGGCCTGCGGGAGAAAGCGGATGACGTACGCGAACACGAGGAGGTAGAGCGTCTGGTAGATGGGCGTCGCGTACGAACTGCCGAAGAAGACGAGCGCCAGCCCGAGGACGACGCCCGGCACCGCGTAGCCGACGTAGGTCGCGCGCTCGAAGACGGAACTCAGCCGCGAGGGGTGCCGGGCGGCGAGGTACGCGACGGGGAGGCCGGCGAGCGTCGCCGCGCCGGCCGTCGCGGCCGCCACGAGGACCGAGTTGAGCGCGTACTCCGGCTGGAACGCGAGCGACCCGCTCGTCGCGGCGACGCCCTGCGCGAGCCACGTAAAGAGGATGCCGAGCGGGACGAGGAGCGCGACGGTGGCGACGAGCGCCGCGAAGCCGAGCGCCGGGTACTTCCAGCGGCCGAGCGGCATCGGGGCTCCCGAGCGCCCGCCGGTCGTCGTGCGCTCGTCGCCCCGAATCTTCGATTCGAGGGTCAAGATGAGGAGCGTCACGGCGACCAGTTGAAGCGACAGGAGCGTCGCGGTGTCGCGGCCGAACGTCCCGAACTCGACGTAGATGACGCGGGTGAAGGCGTCGAACCGCATGATGGCCGGCGTGCCGAAGTCCGAGAGGACGTACAGCGCCGCCAAGAGCGAGCCGGCGGCGACCGCCGGGCGAATCTGGGGGACGGTCACCCGTTTGAACGCCTCCCAGCGGCTGTGGTTCAGGGTCCGCGCGGCGTCGATGAGCGTGGTGTCCATCGACTTCAGCGCGGCCCGGGTGGTGATGAACACGTACGGGTACGTGTAGAGCGTCAGCACCAAAACGGCACCGGGTAGCCCGTAAATCTCCGGGAGCGACTCGATACCGAGGGGAGCTAACAGCCGCTGAAACGCGCCCTGCGGGCCGAACGCAGAGACGAACGCGAACGCGCCGATGTAGCTCGGAATGACGAGCGGGAGCGAGACGACGACGGTCCAAAAGCGTCTGAACGGCAGGTCGGTCCGGACGGTGAGATACGCCAGCGGGACGCCCAGACCGATACACGCGGCGGTGACGAGCGTGACGAGGACGGCGCTGTTCAGGAACACCTCGACGGTCGCCGGCCGGGTAACGAGCGCCACCGCCTCGGCGAACCCCACGTCGAGCGCGGTCCTGACGAGCCACAACAGCGGGACGACGACCGCGGCGGCGACGGCCCCGCTCGCGAGAGTCAAGCCGAGCGGTTGCTCGTCGTCTCCCCCACCGGTCCCCGTCTGCTGTTCGGTCGCCATGAGTGAGCTACCTCAGAGAACGCCCACCTCACGCAAGAGTTCCACGGTTCCTTCGAGGTCCGAAAGCTGCGTCAGGTCGAGGCCCTCGGGCGGGCTGAGTTCGTCGATGCTCGGCAGTTCGCCGATGGGGTCGACGCCCGAGACCAGCGGGTACTCGAAGGTGGTCCGCGCGAAGTAGTCCTGCGCCTCGGCCGAAAGCAGGTGGCGGACGAAGTTGCTCGCCAACTCGGTGTCGTCGGCGGTGTCGAGGACGAGCGCGCCCGCGACGTTGAAAATCGAGCCGGCGTCGCCCGCGGTGAACGCGGTCGAAAGCGGCGCGTTCGGCCGCCCCGCGAGGATTCGCTGGATGTAGTAGTGGTTGGCGAAGCCCGCGTTGATTTCGCCGTCCGCGACGGCCTGCGAGACGAGGAACTCGTTGTTGTACTCCGTGACGCCGAGGTCCTGCATCCCCCGGAGCCACTCTCTCGTGGCGTCCTCGCCTTCGAGGACGCGCATCGCCGTGATGAACGCCTGGAACGAGGAGTACGTCGGTGCCCAGCCGATGTTGTCGCGGAACGCCTCCGTGTCCGGGAAGGCCATGATGTCGTCGGGGATGCCCGACTCGTCGAACTGGTCGGTGTTGAACGGGACGGTCCGGGCGCGACCGGAGGTCCCGGTCCACTGGCCGTCGGGGTCGTGGAACTCGTCGCGGACGAGGTCGAGCACCTCGCTCGGGAGGTCCTGCGTGCGACCGGCGTCCTTCAGCGCGCCGAGCGAGCCGGCGTTGACCGAGAAGAACACGTCCGCGGGGCTGTTCTGCCCCTCGGTCTGAATCTGGTTGACCAGTTCGGCCGCCGAGTTGTACCGCGGCCGGATGGTGAAGTCGTCGTAGTACTCCTCGAAGAAGGTGATAAGCTCACCGACGAGCGCCTGCCCGCGCCCGGAGTAGAGCGTGAGTTCGCCCGAGAGGTCCGGCATCTCCGTGACGGACACGCCGCCGGTGATGTCGCGGTCACCGAACGGCGAGCGCCCGGACCCAATCTGCCCGACCGACTCGTTCGTACTGGATTCGGTCGTCGTTTCCGTCTCCTCGTCGCTTCCGCCGGTACACCCGGCGAGTGCGCCGACCCCGAGGGCCGCCGTCGTCGCGATGAACCGCCGACGACTGTGGCCGCGAGGCTCTCGGTCGCGTTCGTGCATATGTGAATTTAGGTCTCCCTAAACCATTTATACCTACCGATTCGTCGGGCGAAGCGGCCGAATCGCGGGCCACGGGTCAGCTTTCTCCCGCGGCGGCGCGGGGTGGCGTTCGCCGTCGCTCACTCAGTCGTCGGCCGGCGCGGCGGCCCGCGGTGCGGCGAGCGCGTCGAGGCAGTCCAGCCAGTCGCGCATGTGCTCGCCGACGTAGTTAAAGAAGTCGCCGTTGCGGTAGTCGGACCAGTCGCCGTCGGCGAGGGCGTCGGCCATCGCCTCGAAGACGCCGGCGTAGCTGTCGGCGTCCCCGCCGACCGCGTCGACGACTTCCCAGAGGTGCTCGTTGAGTTCGAGACCCGGGACCTCGTTGTTGAGGTCGTCGAACGTCGGCCGTGCGGCCTTGTTGTGCTCGCACAGCGGGTAGCCCGTCACGATGTCTTTCCCGAGCACGTCGGCGGCGCGCTTGAGGAACACGCCCGACCAGATGTCGTCGAAGCGGCCGACCTCCCACTCGTTGTCGTCCATCGGGAGCTGGTAGAACGCCGGGATGACCTCGCGCTCGAACGCGAGATTCATCGAGCAGACGGTGAGGTACTGCCCCGGTTCGGCGACGAAGTCGCCGTCGAAGTCGTCGAAGTCCGTCCGAGTCTGGGCCTGCCCTTCGAGGTCGCCGTCCATCAGGATGCGGACCGCGTCGAGGTCGGGAACGTTCGTCCACAGCCCCTGCGAGGCCACCACGTCGCGGAGTTCGCGCGTCCCGGTCTCGACCGTCTCGTCCATCGCGGAGTAGGGGTAGCCGCGGGGGTACAGCCCGTGTTCGTCGGCGTTCTGGTAGAGGACGTTCACCCAGTGCTCGTCGCTCGACACCGACTCCACCTCGTCGGTGCGGTCGAGGTTCGCCATGTGGCGGCCGAAGAAGTCCCACTCGTCGTGCGGGAGCGTGTCGTCGTCGATGAAGACGCCGTAGTCGAACTCGGAGTGCGCCCACATGTACAGCAGGCCGAAGCTCGTCTGGGCGTGGCTCGCCGCCGGAACGAGATGCGAGTACTCCGAGATGTCGTGGTCGTCGTACCACTCCTCGCGGGCCGTCCCGTCGAAAACCGCGCCCGAAACCCCCTCGTCGTCCAGCATCGACGCCATCCCCTCGGTGTCGCAGAAGTCCTCGGTCACGAGGAGGACGAACAGCCGGTCGAGGTCGAAACCGTGTGCCCGCGCGTTGTCGAAGTACGCCCGCATGCACTCGTACTCCCGGATAGTCGGGACGATAACACAGATATCCGCGTTCATTGCTCCTATGGATTTAGGCAACCCAAAAATAGCTGTTGGTTCGAAATAGCGGCCCTGAAATGCCGATATAGTGATAATTAATCCGTCGGGCCGTCGAGGGCGGGCGATTCACGCCCGACCGTCCGCTTCAGTCCCGCGTCCCCGTCAGCGACTCCAACAGCAGGACTGCCGTGTCCTTCGCCAGCGGGTCGTTCGCGTTGCCGCACTGCGGCGACTGCACGCAGGAGGGACAGCCGTCCTCGCAGTCGCAGTCCGAAATCAACTCGGCCGTCTGGCGCATCAACCCCTCGACGATGTCGTAGCCGGCGCGCGTGATGCCGACCCCGCCGGGGTGGCCGTCGTAGATGAAGATGGTCGACTGGTCGGTGTGGGCGTGATACGGCGTCGAGAGCCCGCCGATATCGCCGCGGTCACAGAGGAGTCGAAGCGGAAACAGCGAAATCATCCCGTGTTCCGCGGCGTGGATGCCGCCGTCGAAGCCGTAGTCGCGGCCCTCCGGGCGGTCGCTCGATAGCTCGCGCATCTCCGCTTCCACGTCGCCGGGGACGGTGAAGTACAGCGCCTTCGTCCGCAGACTCGTCTCCGGGAGGTCGAGCGGTTGCTGGCCGATGGTCGTCCCGCGCTTCGGGTCGCGGCGCTCGAACCCCGTAATCTGCTTGCGCATCGTCACCTCCGCGAACCGGACCTCCACGTCGGACCGCGCCGACAGCGGCTTCGACAGGATGTCCCGCTCGACCGTGATGTGCTTGTCGTGGAGGACGCGGGTGTAGTAGTCCGCCCACGTCGGCTGGAGGCGGGCCACGTCGCGGTCCAAATCCAACTCCGCGACCTCGTACGTCTGGCCCTGATGGTGGTAGACCGCGCCGGGGTGGGCATCCCGGAGCGCGTCGTCGAACGCCAGCGTGGCGATGGTCTCGTCGTTCCGCGAGTCCATCAGCCGGACCTCGCGGTCGGTGATGGTTCGGAGGCTCATCGCGTGCTGCGGGCTCTCGCTCCCGTCGTGGGTCCACCGGAGGCCGTCGTCGGTCTCCCGACGCGCCAGCGTCCCGTCGGCTTCGAGGTCGGAGACGACCCCGGGGAACGACGCGCCGAACTTCGATTCGTCTTCCGTCGAGAGCCAGTTCTCGGCGGCCGCGCAGGCGACGTGCGAGGGGAGCAAGTGGTCGTTTTCCGGGTCGGAGACGGCGCGTTCGGGGTCGCCGTCGAAGAACTCGGTGGGGTGGTGCATCAGGTACTGGTCGAGTTGGTCCTCGCCGCCGACGAGGACGACCAAGGCGGGTCTGTCGCCGCGGCCCGCCCGTCCGGCCTGTTGCCACGCGGACATCCGCGTGCCGGGGTAGCCGTCGATGAGCACCACGTCGAGGCCGCCCACGTCGACGCCGAGTTCGAGCGCGTTGGTGCTCCAGACGCCCGCGATGTCGCCGTCGTGGAGGCCGGCCTCTATCTCCCGTCGCCGGTCGTGGGTCAGCGAGGCCTGATACGCCGCCACCTCGCCCGCGAGTTCGTGTTCGCCGCGGCTTCTGAGGTCGCTCGCGCTCTCGGAGGCGTACCGCTCGGCGGCCTGTCGGGCGCGGGTGAACGCCAGCGTCTGGTGGCCGCGCGCGACGAGGTCGACAAAGAGGTTCTTGGTCTCGACGTGGCCCGAGCGCCGCCGGCCCGACCCGCCGGCGTCGGGGTTGTCGTACTCCGGCGGGTTCCAGAGGAGCCAGTTGGTCTCGCCGGTCCCGCTCGCGTCCTCGTCCACGAGCGCGAAGGAGTCCGCCCGCTCGCCGGTGATGCGCGCGGCGTGTTCGACGGGGTTGCCGATGGTGGCCGAACAGCAGACGAACTGCGGGTCGGCCCCGAACCGCTCGCAGACGCGCTTGAGCCGGCGGAGGAGCAGGGCGACGTGGCTCCCGAACACCCCGCGGTAGCCGTGGACCTCGTCGATGACGACCGTCTCCAGCGAGGAGAAGAACCACTCCCACAGCCGGTGGGCGTGCGGGAGCAGCGCGTAGTGAACCATGTCGGGGTTCGAAAGCAGGACCGTCGGCATCCGCTTTCTCACCCCGCGCTTCTCCGATTTCGACAGCCGACCCGTGTACTGGTCGACCGAGACGCGACTGCCGAAGCCGAGGCCCCGGGCGAGCTCCGACAGCGTGTCGAGTTGGTCGGCGACGAGCGCGTTCTGCGGGCCGAGATAGAGCGTCCGCCCGCCGTGGTCCATCGCCCGCTCGAACGCCGGCACGGTGTACGCGAGGCTCTTGCCGCTCGCGGTCCGCGTCGCCAACACGACGTTGTCCCCGTCGCGGACCGCCTCGACCGCCTCGGCCTGATGCCGGTAGAGTCGGTCGATGCCGCGGTCTTCGAGCGCCGACGCCAACCGCGGTTCGAGGTCCACGCCGGCGAACGCCGGCTCGCGCGCCTCGAACCGGCGGTGGGACCGAATCTGCCCCTCGTAGTACGGTCTGGTCCGAAGCCACTCGATGAGGTCGTCCACACGTCTACTGCGGACGTAGTCGCCCTAACGCTGTCGCAGGCCGTAACTGATAGCACACGGCACGCCCGCCGCGCCGTTTTTGTTCTCCGCGTCCCGACGAAAGGTATGAACGAGTCCGCGGACGCCGTGCTCATCTACGACGGCGAGTGCGCCTACTGTTCCGTCGCCGCGTCGGCGCTGAAGCGCCTCGACGACGTGGAAGCCATCTCGTGGTACGACGACGCGGCGCAGGCGTTTCTCGACGCCCAGTTCGCGGACGTGCCGTTCGCCATGGTCCTCGTCGACCGCCGGGAGGACCGCGTCTACGCCGGCCGCGCCGCCGCCAAAGAGCTCACCGACCGCGCGGGGATGCCTGGACTCCTCGGCAGTCTCGTCCGCGACAACTACGACAGAATCGCCAAGGTCGTCGGCGCAGCCAGCGGCCGCGGCCGCGACCCCGACGACGTCCACAGCGTCTACGACCTCGACCCCGACGCAGCCGACCTGTTTGCGCCCCTCCTCGACAACGCCGAGCCACGACCCGCCGAACTTTCGTAGTCGGGGCGACGTTCGTCACTCGATGAGCGACCCGAGGAACCCGACCGACGAGAATCCGACAGTCCATTCGCTCGACCCCGCGGTCCTCGGCACCGACGACGACCCGCTGGCGCTCGGCTCTCGGTCGCCCGTCGGAACCTACGCGCTCGTTTTCGACGCGCCCGAGGCGACCGTCGAGGTCGGCGCGCTGGGCGCACACCGCTTTTCGGCCGGTGCGTACGTCTACGTCGGGAGCGCGTTCGGAACCGGCGGCTTACGCCGCGTCCGCCGCCACCGGCGCGTCGCGGCCGGCGACCACGACGCCCGCCACTGGCACGTCGACTACCTCGGCGGCCATCCGGCCGTCGACCTCGCGCGCGTCGTCTGCGTCACCGACCGCGACGTGGAGTGTGCGGTCGCGACCGAACTCGCGTCGTCGCTCGGGTCGACCCCAATCGACGGCTTCGGCTCGTCGGACTGTTCGTGCGACGCGCACCTCGCGCGCGGCGACTCGGTCGAGACGGTGACGCCGCTCGTCGAAGCAGCGTTTCGAAGCAAAATGTGAAGGGGAATGTCTTCCCCTTCTGACGCCCGAACCGGACCGGGCACCCCGGTTCGAACGATAAGCCGGTTGTCAGAGGCACCCCGGCATACCTCCATACTCCGGCTACACGCTTTACTTCACCCATCGCATCACTCACTCAGTCCGTGATTTCGAGTATAAAAATAATTCGTTTGTTTATATTCTGATGGCGGCTTCTCCTGTGACTTAAGTAGTGACACGTTCATGCAGTTCGACATGGTTCGGTCCGAGGTCGCCGGGGTGTTCGACGTGCTCGCGTCGCGGGCCGACGTGCTCGAGGCCGTCGTTCGACAGTCTCGAACGACCGCGGAACTCGCGAGCGACCTCCCGGTGTCGCGGTCGACCGTCGACCGCGGCCTCCGCGAGCTAGAGCGCGCGGGCTTCGTCGAGACGCGCGACGCCGTCCACTACTCGACGCTCGCCGGCCGCATGGCGCTCGAAACGTACTCGCAGTTCGTCGAGTGCTTGGACGACATCGACGCCGCCGCCGCGGTGCTCGACGCGCTCGATTCGGACGCGCCGCTCGCGCCGGTGTTCCTCGACGGCTGTGAGGTCGTCCCCGTCGCCGACGGCGGCTCCGGGCCCGCGCTCTCGAAGCTCACGTCCCTCGTCGAGGAGGCGGAGTCGGTCCGCGGGTGCGTCCGGGGAGCGCTCCCCTCGCAGGTCGACGCCTACTATCGGGCCGTCGTCAACGACGGCACGCCGGTCGATATCGTCGCCACCGACGACGTGGTCCAACGCCTCGTCACTGCCTATCGACCGCAGCTCGCCGAGGCGTGGTCGGTTGACTCTTTTTCCCTTCGGTCGACCGCGGCGCTTCCGTACAGCCTCGTCGTTTCGGACCTCCCGGATGGCCCCGTCGCGTTCCTGGTCGCGTACTCCGAGCGAGGTCTCGCGGGGGTCATCTACAACGACTCGCGGCCGGCGGTGTCGTGGGCCAGCCGGCGCATCGAAGACTGGCGGTCGGACGCCTCGCCGCTCCCCCGGCCGCCGGGCGACGAACCCTGACGACCCGCCGCCGGCAGCCGGTGTTCCCGAGACCCCAACGACTTACGGGGGCGGCCGCGAAGGGGTCCCAATGACGACGACGTTTCCCGGAATCCCCTATCTGGAGTGGATTGTCGACCGGGTGGACGAGGCCACCCACGACCTCGCGACGAGCGACCTCGGCTCCTCCCGGCGCGGTGACGACCTCGTCCCGCCGGTTCTCGCCGGTCGCTCAGACCCCGACGACGCGACGCTCAGCGGTCAGCTCGCGTCGCGCTACGGCGTCTCCGAGTCGTCGGTCCTCGTCACCGCGGGCGCGACGAACGCGAACTTCCTCGCCGCCTGCGCGCTTCTCGAACTTGCGTCCGGCGACGACGAAGACGGCGACGGCGGCGACGACTCCAGCGCCTCGCGCCCGCAGGTACTCGTGGAAAAGCCCGGCTACCAGCCGCTCGTGGCCACGTCGGAGGCGCTCGGCGCGCGCGTCGACCGCTTCGTCCGCCCGCCGGAGTACGACTACGAACTCGAACCGCACCGCCTCGACGGGGCGTCGACCGACGACTTCGCCTACGCCATCGTCACTAACCGCCACAATCCGTCGGGGAAACTCACGCCGCGCGCCGAACTCGCAGAGGTCGCGTCGGCCGCGGCCGACGCCGGCGGCTACCTCCTCGTCGACGAGGTGTACGCGCCCTTCGTCGACCCCGCCGCCGACGGTCCCTTCGGCGGCACCACGGCGTCCGGCCTCGACAACACCGTCGTCACCGGGTCGCTGACGAAGTTCTACGGCCTCGGCGGCCTCCGCGTCGGCTGGATTATCGGCCCCGAGGAGGTCGTCGAGCGCGCCCGCTCGGCGTCGATGTACCTGCCCGCGGTCGCCGAGCCGAGCACCAAACTCGCCCGGCGCGCGCTCCACCACGGCGACGAGATAGAGGCCGCCGCCCGCGAACACCTCTCGGCGAATCACGACCTGCTGGCGACGTTCGTCGCTGACCGCGACGAACTCGACGGGCGCATCCACGCCGGCGGGACGTTCGCCTTCCTCGACCACGCCTCGGCCGACGGTGACGCGGTCGTCGACGCCGCGTGGGACCGCGGCGTCCTCGTCGTTCCCGGCCGATTTTTCGACGCGCCGGAGTCGTTCCGCATCTCGCTGGGCGGCGACCCCGAGGCGATGGAAACCGGCCTCGAAGCCTTCGGCGACGCGCTCGACGACCTCGACGAGTAGCCCGCCGCACCCACTGACCACTGACTCACCGGTTTCGCTTCCTCGCTTCGCGTCCGCCTACTGTTCGGTCTTCTCGATGAGCGGGTGTTGGAGGTAGTCGTTGACCTCCACGTCAGCGAGCGACCGGAGGCCCCCGACGCGAGCCATCCGGCGCAGGCCCAACTCGTCGACCTCCTCCGGCGAGACCGTGAGTACGTGCGCGAGCATCCGGTCGATATCGAGTCGCCTCGCGGCCATCGCCCGGTGGTGGCCGTCCACGAGCAGCGTCTCGGGGCCGTGGGAGACGACGATGAGCGGCTCCGCGAGGCCGTTCTGGAGTTCGTACTTCCGCCCCTCGAGCTCGTCGCCGTACACCTCCCGCTGGGTCGGAATCAGCGAGCTGACCTCGACTTCCCGCTCACCGACGCCGATGGACGTGTCGTGGGTCCGTTCGAGCATCTCGCGGGTGCTCTGGACCTTCGAGGGCGTCGTCCGCTCGATTTGGCTCCGCACCGCGTCGCCGTTCGAAAACAGGCCGAGCAACACTCGGTCGTCGTCGACGACGGGCAGGAACTGGTGGCCGGTGCGGAAGATGACGCGCGCGGCGTTCTTCACCGTCATCTCCGGGCGGACGACCACGAGGTCGCGGCTCATCACCGACTCGACCCGCACGTCGCCGTGGACTTCCAAGAGGTCTATCGCGCCGACGAACCCGAGAAGGTGGTCTTCGTCGTCGACGACCGGGAGGCCGCCGTACTGCGGGCCGGCCTTGAGTCGGTCGACCACGTCCGTGACCCACGCGTCGGGGCCGACGGTCTCCACGCCGGTCGTCATGTATGCGTCGACGCGCACGTCGTCGAGTTCCATCGGTGTCATGGCATTCCTCGCATCTCGGTCGTCCCGCGGTTGGCCGCCGAGCGCCCTAAACGTATCTGCGTCGAAAAACGAGGGAAGACTGCGACCCGTGTCGCGTCCGAGTCGGGCCCGCAGTGCCGCGCCGTCGGAGCGTCGCCGTCGCGTCGCTTACGCGTCGATGGCGCGCGCGAGCACCTCGACGGGGTGCGGCGGGTCGTCGGTCGCGCCGTCCATGTCTTCGAGTTGCGTCCGACACGACGCGCCGGGGGCGACGACCACGTCGCCGGGGCTCTCGGCCACTTGGCCTTCGAGGATGTTCCCGATGGCCTTCGACATGGAGTAGTGCTCGGCCTCGTAGCCGAACGACCCGGACATCCCGCAGCACGTCGAGTCCAGCGGGTCCACCTCGAAGCCGGCGCGCCGGAGGACGCCCACCGCGTGGTGGTCCTTCTTCGTGGACTTCTGGTGGCAGTGGCCGTGGTACGTCAGGGAGTCGTCCTGCGGGCGGAACGACAGCGACTCGTCCAGCCGGAACGCGTCGACGTACTCCATGACGCCGTAGGCGCTGGCCGAAACGGCCTCCACGTCGTCGCCGGAGAGCAGGTCGAGGTAGTCCGACTGGAACATCACCGCGTCCGAGGGCTCACAGAGGACGATGTCCCAGCCCTCCTCGACGTAGGGCGCGAGCGCCTCGACGTTCTGCTCGGCGTCGGCGCGGGCCTTGTCGAGAAAGCCCTTCGAGTGCGGCGGCCGGCCGGAGCCGGCGACGCCCTCCGGAATCCGGACGTGGACGCTCGCGGCCTCAAGCGCCTTCACGGCGGCCTTGCCGACCTCGGGGTGGTTGTAGTTCGTGTAGGTGTCGGGGAACAACAGCGCCTTGCGGTCGGCCTCCGCCTCCGGGACGCCGGCCCCGCCGCGGCCCTCGAACCAGTCCACGAAGCTCGTCGAGTGGAATTTCGGGAGCGTGCGCTCCTTGGCGATGCCGACGGTCTTCTCCATGACCGTCCGCGCGCCCGGCACCTTCGTCGCCGCGTTGGCGAGCGGGGCGAACGCCGACCCGAGTTTGGACAGCGAGTCGATGTTGGCGAACAGTTTGTCGCGGAGGCTGGAGCCGTTGCGCTGGTGGTACTCGTGGACGACCTCGGCTTTCATCTTCGCCATGTCGACCTCGCTGGGGCAGTCCTTCGAACAGCCCTTACAGCCGACACAGAGGTCGAGCACCTCGTCGACGAACTCGTCGGTGAACATCTCGTCTTCGGGGAGGCCGCCGCTCATCGCCTGCCGGAGCATGTTGGCGCGCCCGCGAGTCGCCTGAATCTCCTCTTCGGCGGCGCGGAACGTCGGGCACATGACGCCGCCGACCGTGGACTGCTGGCCGCGACAGCCGGCACAGCCGTGACAGAGTTCGACCATGCCCTCGAACCCGTTGTCGTTGTCCCAGTTCAGCGCCGGGTCGAAGCCGGCGTCGAACTCGTAATCGGGGGAAAACCGGAGGTTCTCGGTCATGTCGTAGTCGCCGCAGATGTTCCCCGGGTTCAGAAGCCAATCGGGGTCGAACGCGGTCTTGAGGTCGCGGAAGACGTTCCAGAGGTGGTCGCCGTACAGCTTGCGGTTCCACTGGGTCCGCGCGCGGCCGTCGCCGTGTTCGCCCGAGACGGAGCCGCCGTACTTGACGACCAGGTCCGTCACCTCGTCGGCGATGGCCTCGAACGTCTCGACGCCCTCGGCCGTCTTCGTGTTGACGAGCGGGCGGATGTGCAGGACGCCCGGTCCGGCGTGGGCGTAGTACGACGCGAAGGTGTCGTGTTCGTCGAGGATGTCCTGGAAGTCGGAGACGTACGCCGGGAGGTTCTCGGCGGGGATGGCGGTGTCCTCGATGTACGCGATGTGCTTCTCGTCGGTCGTCCGACCGAGGAGAATCGGGAGCCCCGACTTGCGCATCTTCCAGAACTTCGCGCGCGTGTCGGCGTCGTGGGCCTCCATGAAGTCGGTCGCGCGGCGCTCGTTTTCGGTCACCGAGGCCGAGCCCTCGTCGGGGTCGAACTCCGTGCCGTCGGCGTCGATGACGCGGTCTTCGATGAGGTTCGCCACCTTCTGTTTGCCCGCCTCGTCGGAGTCGGCGTAGAACTCCACGAGGAGCGTCGAGTCCGTGCCCTCGGGGAGCATCCCGACCACGTCCGCGAACTCGGCGGTGTCCCGCGCGAGGTCGAGCAGCACGTCGTCCATCACCTCGACGGCCGCGGGCTCGTGTTCGAGGATGGGCGCAACGTCGTGCATCGCGTCGATGACGTCGTCGTAGGTGAGAAGCGCCACCGACGCGGTGTTCGGAATCTCCTCCAGCGAGACGGTCGCCTTCGTCACGATGCCGAGGGTGCCCTCGCTCCCGGCGATGAGCCGACCGAGGTTGACGCGGCCGGCCTCCCAGTCGTCGTCGATGCCGGCGTCGTCGGGCGTGCGGCGCTCGCCGCGCATCTCGTCGACGAGCATGTCGAGGTTGTAGCCCGAGACGTTGCGCTTCAGGTCGGGGAAGCGCTCGGAAATCTCGTCGGCCTCCTCGTCGAGTATCCGCGCGACTTCGGCGTAGACGCGCGCTTCGAGGTCGCCGTCGGGGTCGCCGGCCTCGCGGAGTTCGTCGACGCTCACCTCCCCGAACGTCGTCACCGTGCCGTCGGCGAGGACGACCTCTAACTCCTCGATGTAGTAGTCGGTCTTGCCGTACTTCAGCGAGTGCGAGCCGGTGGAGTTGTTGCCGATTGCGCCGCCGAGCGCGGAGCGGTCGCCCCACGCCGGGTCGGGCGCGAACTTCAGGCCGTGGGGGGCGAGCTCCTCGTTGAGTTCGCCGAGGCGGACGCCCGCCTCGGCCGTGGCCGTCCGCGCCTCGGGGTCGATTTCCTCGACGCCGCCCATGTGGCGGACGAGGTCGAGGACGACCGCCTCGTTGACGGTCTGGCCGGCGAGGCTCGTGCCGCCGCCGCGGGGAAGGACGGGAATCTCGCGGTCGGCGCAGTACTCCATCACCGCCGCCACGTCGGCCGTGGAGGTCGGCATGACGACGCCGATGGGGACTTGCTCGTAGGCCGACGCGTCGGTCGCGTACAGCGTTCTCGTGTAGGTGTCGAAGCGCACGTCGCCCTCGACGAGGGATTCGAGGTCTTCGACCAGCCCCGGCCGCTCGACGTCGTCGCTGACGTAGTCGTAATCGCCAGCGAGCGCGGGGTCGGTGGCCGGTTCGTGCGTGTTAGATGCCATTGATTAGCTCTGTCGTATGTCGGTTTGCGTGAACGGATAAAGACACCCGGTGACGGGCGTCATTCCGGGTCGCGTGCGGGTGGTTTGCGAGTCGGTTCACGGTTCGAATCGAACCGAGTTGAGTCGGGTCAGTCTGAGTCACTCCGGACCGGGACGACGCAACTCGGGACGAGTCAGGTCGCTCCGAGTCGGGGGTCCCCGACCGGTCAGAACACGCCCGGGAACAGCACGTAGCTGAACAGGAGCGTGAGGACGCCGGTCGCGGTCCCGTAGTACAGAAGCGGGATGAGTTCGAGGCGGATGACGCGGCCCTCCTCGCCGACGAGGCCGACGACCGCGAGCGCGGCGACGACGTTGTGGACGGCGATGAGGTTGCCGATGGCCCCGCCGACCGCCTGCGCGCCCAGCATGACGGTCTTCGGCGTGCCGATTTGGTCGGCGACGCCGTACTGGAAGGTCCCGAACAGGATGTCGGAGACGGTGTTCGACCCCGCGAGGAACGCGCCGAACGCGCCCACGAAGGCGGCGAAGAACGGGTAGACGCCGCCCGCGATGCCGGCCATGCCCTCCGAGAGGACGATGAGCATGCTGTCGGTGCCCGTGGCGTTCCCCGACTGGAGCATGATTTGGACGGTCGCGACTGCGAACAACAGCGCGACGACCGCCGGGGTGACTTTCTCGACGGTCTCCGCCCACGTCGCTTTGACCTGTTTCGCGTCCATGTCGTGGAGGCCGATGGTGACGGCGTGGACCACGAGGAACACCGCGCCGGGCAGGTAGAGCAGTTGGAAGTCGCCGGCCAACTCCGTGCCCCAGATGTCCGCGTACTCGAAGACGAGGTTCGACGTGAGGAAGCTCGTCAGCGGGTCGAACACGCGGGTGACGACGAGGAGCGCCGCGACGAGGACGTACGGCGTCCACGCCTTCCACAGCGACATCTGCTGGACGGCTCCGCCGTCGGCGGCGACCGTGCCGCCGCGCTGGCTCGTCTCGCCGGGTTGGATGTCACCGACCCAGTGGTCGGGCCACTCGCTCTCCGGCGCGAAGTCCCACTCCTCGTCGGGGTGGAAGAAGCCGGCTTTGAGCGCGGAGACGGTGAGCAGCAGGCCGACCATCGCGCCGACGAGGCCGGGGAACACCGGGCCGAGGAAGTAGGCCGTCAGGAAGTACGGCACCGAGAAGGACGCCCACGCGAACAGCGTGAGGGGCAGCACTTCGAGCGCCGGCTTGACGGAGCGCTCCTCGCCGAAGAAGCGCGTCATCATGGCGACGCCGATGAAGGGGAGCACGATACCGACCACGACGTGGTTCATCGCAGCGAAGACGGCGATTTCGGAGACCCACTGTTCGACGCCCATGCCCTGCGCGTCGAGCGCGTTCGTGATGACCGGCACGTCGTCGAAGATGTCTATCATCCCGATGATGAGCGGCGTGCCGACCGCGCCGAAGGTGATGGCCATGAGGTTCCCCGTCAGCGCGACCACGACGGCCGCGAGCGGCGGGAAGCCGAGGCCCACGAGGAGCGGGCCGACGATGGCCGCGGGCGTGCCGAAGCCGGCGGCCGCCTCGATGAACGAGCCCATGAGGAACACGAGCAGGACGACCTGCACGCGGCGGTCCTCGCTGATGGAGGCGAAGCCGTTGTTGATGGCGTCGAACGCGCCCGTCTGCTTGAGCGTGTACAGGAGTAGAATCGCGCCGAAGACGATGTACAGGATGTTCGAGGCGGTGATGAAGCCGTTGATGGTCGAGGCGATAATCCACTGCGGCGTCATGCCCCAGCCGAGGACGCCGGCTCCGATTGCGACGACCCACGCGACGGGCATCGCCCGCGTCGCGGGCCAGTACCGCCCGACCATCAGATAGGCGATGGTGATGAGCGGGAGCAGTGCGATGAGCGCGTTCGTCGCGCTAACCATGCCGCACACCTCCGCAGTTCGTTCCAGCCTGTGCCGTTCCAGATTCGTGCCTGATGCGGTGCATCGTGGAATCCGCTACACAACTTTTGTGATATATATCTATCGTTCGTCGCTATTCGTGACATCTCGGTTGGTGTCGTCTTACCCGAAGTACACAACCCAGTACAGTCGTAGATACTGCGTCAAATACGCGATTAAACCCCGATTTCGGGTTTTACATGGTCTATCCTGTCGATTCGCGTTCGGAGCCGATTTTGGAAAATCGATTCTCGAAATAGCCGCCACATACGTATTTCACGGCTACAACACACGAATGAACTGGTGATTCACTCGTGTACAAAGGCTTATGCAGTCGTGTGAAAAGGAATTCTCATGGGCGATGAGTCTCGCGCGCGCTCTCGAAACGAGCACGGACAGTACGTGGGACGCATCTCGCTGGATGCCGTCTTGGAGGTGTTCGAGGCGCGCGACGACGCCGCTCGCCCCCTGACCGCCACCGACGTGATGGAGGCGCTCGACTGCTCGCGGCGTACCGCGCACAACAAACTGAACGAACTCGAAGCACGCGGCGACCTCGCGACCCGGAAAGTCGGCGCTCGGAGCCGGGTGTTCTGGATTCCGATGCCCGCCCGCGGGGAGCCGACTGCGGGGCGGGCCGCCGACTCGACTGACTCGGCTTCGACCGCCGAAACCGCGGCCACGGACGAGGCCGAGGCCGACGGTTCTGACGACCTCGACCACCCGCCCGCCGTCTCGTCGGCCATCGAGCGCGCCGACCTGCCGGGGAGCGGCCCGATGCTCGACGCTCGCCGCGAGGCGCTGTCGGCGGCGTACCAGTATCTCACCGATCACCCGGAGGCGAAGAAGGCGGATTTCCTGCGGGACGTGTACCACGACTACCCCGCCGGCTTCGAGTCCGCCGAGGGCTGGTGGAACGCGATTCAGCCGGCGCTCAAGCAACTGCCCGGCGTCGACCCGCCGGAAGAGCGCGGCCACATCTGGCACTTCCTCGGCGGGGAGTCCGGTTTTCGAACGCGACAGCCACCCTACGAATTTATACACCATCGGGCCACAATTCCGGCAAACGCATCGATGTCAAGCGATTCGCCGTCCGATAGTGTCGTTCCGGGGGGTCTCGTCTCGTGAGCGACGGTCGCCCCGGTTCCGACGCCGACGGGTCCGCGCGGTCGGACGCGCTCGACGACTCGGACGAGTCTAACACGCACCCTTCGGAGTCCGCGCCTTCGACGGAACCGAGCGTCGCCGGCGGCGACGACGTCTACGCCTCCGAGGTCGAGGGAAAACAGTACCGCGGGACGTGGTATCTCCCGCTTCGCTACGAGGGGTTAGAGGAGTCCGACGACTCGGACGACTACCCCGAATCGGGCGAGGGCGGGTCGTTCCGCCTCGCTGACCTCCCGCGCGTCCCGCGGGTCGGCCACGTCGTCGGCCCCTCGGCCATCATGCTCGGGGCGTCGCTCGGGAGCGGCGAGACGCTCTTTTGGCCGGTGTTGACCGCGCAGTACGGTTGGGCGGTGTTCTGGGCGTTCGTCGTCGGCGTCTTCACGCAGTTCCTCATCAACACGGAGCTTCAGCGCTGGACGCTCGCCACCGGGGAGAGCATCTTCCGCGCGTTCGCACGCGTGGGGTCGTACTGGCCGTGGGCGTTCCTCGTCGGCGGGCTCATCAGCCTCGGCTGGCCCGGGTGGGCCGCCGGCGCGGCGCAGGTCGCCACGACGGCGCTCGGACTCGACGGGACGGTGGCGCTGTTCGGCGCGTCGCTCGCGACGTGGAAACTCGTCGCCGCCGCCCTCATGGGCGTCATCTGGCTGTCGTATCAGGTGTCGTCGGTCATGTACAACGCCGTCGAGGTGTTCCAAATCGGCCTCCTGTTCGTCGCCATCGGCGCGGCCCTGCTGCTCGTCGCCGTCACCGGCTCGTGGGTCGAGTTCGCTGACCTCCCCGCGGCCACGGGGTCGGTCGGAACGCTCCCCGAGGGCCTCGATATCGCGGTCTTCCTCGGCGGCCTCGCCTTCGCCGGCGCGGGCGGCTATCTGAACCTCTCCCAGAGCCTCTGGATGCGGGAGAAGGGCTACGGCATGGGCAACTATCAGGGGCGCGTGAAGAACCCGCTCCGCGGCGACGACCCCGAACCCATCGAGCGCGACGGCTTCGCGTTCCGCCCGACGCTGACGAACCTCCGCCGCTGGCGCGGCTGGTGGCGCGTCGTCCAACTCGAACACCTGCTCACGTTCGCGTTCGGCCTGCTCCTCGTCGCCCCCGCGCTGATGAGCGTCGCCATGCGCTACGCCTCGGGGTCGACCGCCAACGCCATCCAGATGTGGCTCGGCGATGTCGTCCCGCTTTTAGGCCCGGTCGGCTCCTTCCTCGTCTTCGCCGTCCTCTTCGTCGCGCTGTTTACCACCGAGTACGCCATCGTCGAGTCGTTCGTCCGCAACAGCGCCGACGCCCTCTACGAGTCCTACGGCCGGGAGGCCGGCTGGGACCTCCCGAAGCTGTTCTGGCGGCTCCTCACCGCCTTCTGCGTCTGGGGCGTCGTCATCATCCTCCTGTTTAGTTCGCCGTTCGAGGGCCAAGAGCCGTTTTTCTTCCTCGTCGTCGGGGCCGCGATGTCCGGCGTGATGATGTGGCCCTACACCGCGCTCGTCCTCGTGATGAACACGACGCGGCTCCCCGAACACGTCCAACCCGGCTGGGCGCGCGTCGTCGGCATGTGGTGGGCGACGGGCTTCTACGGCTACTTCAGCGTCCTCCTCATCGGGACGTGGCTCAACCGGGTCGGCCTCACGGCGTTTCGGACGGTCCCGACGATCATCGGAAGCGGGACCGGCGGCTACCTCCTCTGGGCGGGCTACTTCGCCGTGCAGGCCTACGCGGTGGCGAAGTCCGCCGCCGGCAAGCGCGAGGCGGCCGGCACGGTCGCTGACGCGGACGAGGCGGTCGGCCGGTTCTCCTGACCTCCATCCTTCATAATTAACCGACAGCGTGGTGCTCGAACCCGAAGAACGATTATGTAGAACGCGCTAGCTCAACGTATGTCAACCGGCACGGTTGCGACGTTCGAGGACTCGCTCGAACGACTCGAAGTAGGCTGGACACACGCGTCGCCCGACGGGCTGGCGGACGTACTCGAAGAACGCTGTCCGGAGCCGGCCGTCGGCGTGGAACTCCCGTACGACGGCGTCGACCTCCCCGACTGGGTGAACACGGACCCGACCCCCGCGGACCTCCGCGAGGCGAACGCCGGCGTCACGGCCGCGGGACTGGGCATCGCTGACTACGGGAGTGTCGTCGTGCAAGGCACGCCCGACGGTATCGAACCGGTGAGTCTGTTCGGCGACCTCCACGTCGCCGTCCTCCGGCGGTCGGACATCGTCCCCGGCATGCCCGAGGCGTTCGACTGGCTGGGCGAGGAGTTCCGCACGGGACACTCCTCGGCCATCATCGCCACCGGTCCCAGCGCCACCGCCGACATGGGCGCGCTGGTGAAAGGAGCACACGGTCCGAAGGAAGTCCACGTGGTGATTCTCGATGAGTAAGGCGCGCGAGGCCAAGGCGGCGAAGATTCGACAGCTGATGGAGACCGAGGGCGACGCAGTCGGCACGAGCACCCGCGGGTTCAACGAGGGTCGCTACGAGTCGGTCCAGACGCTCGACGACTACGAGGGGCTGAAGTCGGAGGCGCGAGCCATCAAGGAAGACGCCATCGAGCGCCTCCCCGAACTCATCGACCAACTGCGCGAGACGGTCGAATCCAACGGCGGCACGCTCTACATCGCCGACGACGCGGCCGACGCGAACCGGTACGTCCGCGAGGTCTGCGAGGACAAGGAGGCCGAGCGCGTCGTCAAGTCGAAGTCGATGACATCCGAGGAAATCGAGGTCAACGAGGACCTCGAAGCCGCCGACATCGACGTGGTCGAGACCGACCTCGGCGAGTGGGTCTTGCAGGTCGCAGACGAGTCGCCGTCGCACATCGTCGCGCCCGCCATCCACAAGTCGCGGGACGCTATCGCCGACCTGTTCAACGAGACGTTCGAGCCCGACGAACCCCTCGAAACCGCGGAGGAACTCACCATGTTCGCCCGCGAACAGCTCGGCGACCTCATCGAGGGCGCGGACGTGGGGATGACCGGCGCGAACTTCATCACCGCCGACACCGGCACGATGGCGCTTGTCACCTCCGAGGGCAACGCCCGGAAGACGGCCGTCGTCCCCGACACGCACGTCGCGGTCGCCGGCGTCGAGAAGGTCATCCCGACCGTCGAGGACCTCCGGCCCTTCGTCGAACTCATCGGCAAGTCGGGGACGGGACAGGACATCACCTCCTACATCTCGCTTCTGACGCCGCCGGTCGAGTCGCCGCCCGTCGATTTCGACGCCCCCGACACGCCGCTTTCGGAGACCGAGACGGACCGCGACTTCCACCTCGTCCTCATCGACAACGGGCGGTTCGACATGCGCGAGGACGACCAACTCCGCGAGACGCTCTACTGCATCCGGTGTTCGGCGTGTTCCAACGTCTGCGCCAACTTCCAGCACGTCGGCGGCCACGCCTTCGGCGGCGAGACCTACTCCGGCGGCATCGGCACCGGCTGGGAGGCCGGCGTCGAGGGCCTCGACAGCGCCGCCGAGTTCAACGACCTCTGTACCGGTTGTAGCCGGTGTACCACCGCCTGTCCGGTCGAAATCGATATCCCGTGGATTAACACGGTCGTCCGCGACCGGGTCAACCGCGGTGAGGTGTCCGAACTCGACTGGCTCGTCGAGGGGCTCACCCCCGACGAGGAGCCCGGCGGCGTCAGCCTCCAGAAGCGCTTCTTCGGTAACTTCGAGACGGCCGCGAAGGTCGGGAGCTTCTTCGCTCCGGTCTCCAACTGGGCCGCCGGCCTCGGCGTCTCTCGGGACCTCATGGAGCGGTTCCTCGGCATCGACGCCCGCCGAGATCTCCCCGAATTCCAGCGCGAGACGCTGAAAGACTGGTTCGAGAGCCGCACCTCGCGGGTCGACGACCCGGTCCGCACCGCCGTGCTCTACCCCGACGTGTACACGAATCACGTGCAGGTCGAACGCGGAAAGGCCGCCGTCCGCGCCCTCGAAGCGCTCGGCGTCGACGTCGTCGTCCCCGACGTTCGCTCCTCGGGTCGCGCGCCGCTCTCGCAGGGCATGATTGCGACCGCGGAGGACCACGCACACGACGTGTACGCCGGCCTCGCCGAGCACATCGACGACGGCCGCGACATCGTCGTCATCGAGCCCTCTGACCTGGCGATGTTCCGAACCGAGTACGAGAAGTTCCTCCCCGAGAAGTCCTTCGAGCGCATCTCCGAGGCCAGCTACGAGGTCATGGAGTACGTCTTCGGCCTGCTGGACAACGGCGCTGACGCCGACGCGCTGTCGGCGGGCGCGGGCGAGGAAATCGCCTACCACAGCCACTGCCAGCAGCGCACCCTCGGCCTCGAAGGCCACACCGAGGCCGTCCTCTCGGACCTCGGCTACGATGTCGCCACCTCCGACGTGGAGTGCTGCGGCATGGCCGGCTCGTTCGGCTACAAATCCGAGTACTACGAACTCAGCGTCGATGTCGGCTCCGAGCTACGGGGACAGTTCCAGACCGACGAGAACAGAGACCGCACCGTGGTCGCCAGCGGCACCTCCTGTCTCGAACAGCTCGATTCGCTCCTCAGCCGGCCGACGCAACACCCGATTCAACTGGTCGCGCCGCGGCGGTAACGCGCCCCGTCTCGACCCCGGTCTCGGCCGTCGCCCGCGACGCCCTTGACCTCCGTCTTCTCAACCGACCAACACGTCTTCGTCCGGTGATTTCTCGCCGGCGTCGGACGCCCGTCTGCCGCGCGTCTGCGCCCCGACTCGCGGGCTACGAACAATTAAGACCCGGCATCCCATGTTGGCGGATATGGACGGGACGCCCGAAGAGATTACGACGCTCGTAGGCCGAGAGGTCTACTCGAACAACGGTGTGTTCGTCGGCGAGGTCGAAGACGTCCGCCTCGACTTGGACCACGAGACGGTCACCGGCCTCGCGCTGACGGCGCTGAACGACGAACTGTTCCGTAACCAGATCGAACCCGGGAAGGGCGTTCTCATCCCGTATCGGTGGGTCCGCGCCGTCGGCGACGTCATCCTCATCAACGACGTCATCGAACGCCTGAAGAACCCAGAAGAAGACGAAGAGTCGCTGGTCGCCTGACGTTCTAACTCCCGTTTCCGCTCTCGCTGCCCTCGACGCCCATCGCACGGAAGAGCTTGCGCTTTACCGCCTCTTCGGTGAGCTGCAAGAGCGTGTCGCGGTTGTCGTCGTTGGACTCGATGCCCGTGAAGATGCCGAGCGGAATCTCGACCGACCCCTGCGTGGAGTGGCCGCCGGCCTCACCGATGCCGGTGAAAGCGTCGCTCAGAATCTTCCCGATGTTCATGCGGATGTCCTTCGACCGCGCCGCGAGGTAGATGGTGTCGTCGGCGATGCCGAACACCGCCGTCGTGGTGATGCCTTCCAGATTGAGGAGGTGCTGGGCCGCCTGCGTCAGCGCGTCGCGGTCGCGGATGAACCCCGCGTTCGAGACGAGATGCGAGCCCTGTACGTCGCGGTTCTGGATGGCCTCGGCGAGCACGTCGAGCGTCTCCGGCGACATCGACGGCGACTCCACTTTCTCCAGGGTATCGTGGTCAGCGAAGGGGTAGAGATACGCCGCCGCGGTCAGGTCGGCGGGCGTCGTGTCGCGCTTGAAGTCGAGCGTCTCGGCGCGAATCCCGTAGAGGAGCGCCGTGGCGACCGCCTGCGACGGGCTGAGGTCGAACTCCTGGATGTACTTCGTGAGAATCGTCGAGGTCGACGAGACGTTCGGTCGCACGTCGGTAAAGCGGGCGTCGATGCCGTCGTCGGGTTCGAAGTGGTCGATAAACACCGTGATGTCGGCGTCGCCGAGGTCGGGCATTCCCGACTTCATGTGGTCGACGAGCGCCACCGCGCCGTACTCTTGGAGCGGTTTCGAGTCACTCCGCGGGGTGAGTTCGATGCCGAGGATGTTCACGAACGCCCGGTTCTCCTGGTGGCCCATGTCGCCCGAGTAGAGGATGTCGGCCTCGACGTCGTACTCGCGGGCGATGGCCTGTAAGGCGACCGCCGAGGCGAGCGAGTCGGGGTCGGGGTTGTCGTGGGTGAGAATTGCCATCCCGTGGTCGGTGTCGCGCAGAATATCGGCCAACTGTCGGGCCTTGTATTCGAGTTCGCCCGACTCGACGCTTCGGAGCGCGGAGTCCGCGATGACCTCGGAGGGGTTGATGACCACGTCGGCCCCGAGCTTCGTCAGTTCGTCCTCGGAGACGGGGTCCGAAGCGCGGACGACGATGAACTGGTCTTCGTCGCGGTCGCGGATGGTCGAGACGGCGGCCTTGTTGGCCTCGACGTCCGACGAGAGGATGAGAATCACGTCGCGTCCGACGACGGCGTCGGCGAGCTCCGGGTCGGCGATGTCCGTGGTCTGCGCGTTCAAATCCTGGTCGCGCAGGGCTTCGACGCGGCTTTCGTCCTTGTCGAGGATGAGGACGTCTTTTCCCTCGTCTGTCAGTTCCTCGGCGACCGCGTGCCCGACGCTCCCGCAGCCGAGTATCGCGTACGTAGACATCGAGGAAATGCTGACCCCTGCACTCATCGTTGCCCGCTACTCCGGTCGGCCGCCACTTAACACCCACCGTTTGTTCGTTGTTTCTTGCGTGTGCGTCCCTGCCGTCGTCGTGCAGAAAGGAAAGTCATTTTACCTACCGGCAGTTACGAGAGATTGCAAGGGCCGGTAGCTCAGTTAGGCAGAGCGTCTGACTCTTAATCAGACGGTCGCGTGTTCAAATCGCGTCCGGCCCACTACCTTTCCGATGAAACCACAGCCTCCAGAGAGCGGCTGATGCGCCCAAATATACGCAGTATATGCCATTAGAACCTTCTGGAACTCCCGAAATTCCGGTGTTAGTTCAATACGAGACTAACGCAACTCAACGCAATCTTGCGATTAGTCGATAGTCGAAGTGGTTCGACGGTATCAGCACATAGACTCGCGCACACATGGGATGTGGCTGTCTGGGAATGTAGCTACGTTTTATATTAATTTCAGTCCCCGCGAAACCATTATTATTCTCAGCCATCATGTGTTTATCAAATGAAATTTATTCACATCGCTGTTGCTGGTGTCGTTCTTTCGTTCATATCACTCCCACTCGGCCTGATGCTCATCCTCATTGGCGTGTCATTGCATTTCTTTCAGAAGTACCACACTCGTCGTCTTGATGAGGCGGGTGAACGTTAGGAGAGAAGAGTTGTTGTTCAAATCGCGTCCGGTTCACGACCTTCCTTCCGGACCGACTCCGACGGCCGAGGCGCTCCGTCTACCACTCGGGCCGCTGACAGGCACGTCGCTTCCCACCCTCGGGTGTTTTATGCCCCGCTCCGAACGCTACCGACTATGAACCAGAGCGACAGGACCGAACTGGTCCTCGTCTTCATCACGCTTCTCGTCGCCATCGTCTTCGGCCTGGCCATGGGCATCGGGGACCGCTTCGACGCCGACCGGTTCGTCGCCGCGCTCACCCCGGACTTCGGGGTGCTGTTCGGGGCCGATGTCGTCGCGGGCGCGGTGCTCGTGGCGCTCTTCGGCGGTCTCGCGGTCGGTGCGAAACTGCTGTTCGACTCCTGACTACCGCTCGAGCGCGACCCACGAGTTCCCGCGGCCCGGCGACGGCGCGAGTCGAAGCGGGAACTCCGACTCGGTCGTCACCGAGGCGAGTCGCTCCCGCAGGCCCGAACTCGCACACCCCACCACGGTGCGCAGTTCTCCGGTCTCGACCACGCGGACGGTCATCGCCCCGTGGTCGTTCATCTCCCGCTCGACGCGGACGAGGCGCGTCTCCGCACCTCTCGCCGCCGCTTCTCCACCCACCAGTTCCATGCTAGCATATCTCTCTTCGCGGCTGATAAAACTCACCGCCGTTATTTCGCGGGGCTTTAGATTACCCTCGGCAACGGTCGGTTCCGGAACTTCTTTTCGCCGGTTGGCCGCACACAGCCCATGGACCGCACCCGTCTCAGATTCTGGACGTTGTATCTCACTCGGTTCGCCGGGGGGTTCGGCTTCATCACGCTCGTCACCCTCCTCCCGAAGTACATCAACGAACTTGACCCGGGCGCGGTCGCCGTCCCCGAACTCGCGCTCGGCGGGCTCGCGCTCGGCGGATTCTCCCTCTCTCGTGGCTTCGTCATCGGGATGTTCACCACCGGCTTCACGCTCGCCCAGACCGTCGCCGTCGTGCCCTTGTCGTGGGCCGGCGACCGCTACGACAAACGCCTCGTGCTCGCGGGGACGGTCGGCCTCGGCGCGGTCGTCTACGCCGCGTTCCCGCTCGTCAACTCCAGTCTCTCGTTTATCCTCGCGCGGGCCGCACAGGGCGTCGCCGTCACCGGCGCGGGGCTGATGTCGCTCGCGCTCGTCGGCGAACTCGCCCGCGAGGGAACGCGCGCGAACCACATCGGGAAGGCGAACGCCGCCCGCTTTGCGGCCTCCATCCTCGGCAGCGTCAGCGCCGGTATCCTCTACGACCTGTTCGGCTTCACGCCCATCTTCATCGTCATCACGATTCTCCTGACCATCGCCGTCGTCGCCATCTGGGTGTTTCTCCCGCCGGACGAGACCCGCATCCGCGGCTTTCCGTTCACGGACCTCGCGCTCAACGAGCGCATCCTGACGATGGCGACGTTCCGCGTCCAGTACGCCGTCGCCGTCACCCTCGTTCGGACGTGGGTCCCCATCTACGCCGGCGTGTCGGCGGCCTCTGGTGGTCTCGCATACGGCGGCATCGCCGTCGCCGCTACCGTCGTCGCCGAGAAGTTCACCAACATGCTCTGTCAGCCCCACACCGGCCGCATCTCCGACGGCTACGGCCGGGCGCGGTTCGTCTTCGTCGGCGGCGGCCTCTACGGCCTCATCGCGCTCGCCGTCCCCTTCTCGCCCATGGTCGGTGAGGCGCTCGCGCTCCCCGCGGTCTTCCCCGTCCTCGGTCCACTTTCGCCCGCCTTCCTCCCGCTCGTCGGCCTCGCGGGTCTGCTCGGCGTCGCCGACAGCCTCCGCGAACCGGCCAGCATGGCCCTGTTCGCCGACGAGGGCTCCGGCGGCGCGGGCGTCGCCAGTAGCTTCGGCATCCGCGAACTCCTCTGGCGGCCCGGCAGCGTCGTCGCGCCCCTCCTCGGCGGCTACCTCATGGCCGAAGTCGGCATGGAGTGGGTGTTCTTCGTCGGCGGCGCGTCGGCCATCACCGGCGTCCTCGCCTTCCTCGCGGCGCTGACGTGGTCCCACGGGACCGACGCGCTCACGGCGTGGTAGGACTTCGCGCGTTTTGTATCGTGGTCTCTGATTTATTCTGCCCCGGCCGGACTTCTCCCCGCCCGTTCCCACTCCCCGACACGCGGGCCTAGGGTCATTATCGTGTCACTCGTATCACACGGTATGGACCACCTCGAAACCCCGGCGGTACACCGGTTGCTCACCTCCCCCGCCGGCCGACTGCTGACCTCGCGCCCGTTTGAGGCGTTCAAGCCCCGTTCGCTCCCCCGCGAGTTCGGCGTCGTCCGCGCCCGCGCCGCGGCCGACGTGGCGCTCTCCGAGGGGCCGGAAGCGTACCTCCGCGAGGCCGGCGCGCCGCCCGCGCCGCACCTCCACGACCGAATCGAACGCGCCCTCGCGCGGTACGCCCGCCTCCGCGGCGCGTACGACGAGACGATGGAGCGCTGGGACAGCGTCTTCTGGGGTGACGCCGAGTCGACGCCCGACGAGCGCGTCGCCGTCGAGCGCGAGCGCCGCGAAGTCTCTGAGCGGCGGGCCAAACCGACCGACATCTTCGGCTTTCTCCCGAAGGAACACCTCGTACCGCCGGTGAAGTTCGAGATTCCCTCGCCCGAGGACGCGCGGACCCGCTGGCACCACGAACTCGCCGAACCCGAGCGACTCTACGGCTTCGTCGAGTCCAGCGCGGCCGAGGAGTTCCCTCGCGTCGAGCGCTCTGCGACCGTCCGCGGGCCGGGAACCGTCGAGTACCTGCTTCGCTTCCGGTCGCCCTCGCCGCACCTCAGCGACCGGGCGACCGCGCGGGTGTACGAACCCGCTCACGCCGACGGCGACGTCGACCTGCCGACGCTCGTCTTCCACTCCGGCTGGGGGATGTTCGACGACCAACTCACCTACTGGCCCGAAGAGGAGTCTGTCGCCCGCGCGCTCGCCCCCGAGGGCTACCGGGTCATCCTCCCCGACGCGCCGTGGCACGGCCGCCGCGAGCTACTCGGTCGATACAGCGGCGAGCCCTACATCGCCCGCGCGCCGGTCGGCCTGTTCACGCTCTACTCGGCGGCCGCGCTGGAGACCGCCGTCCTCATCGACTGGGCGCGGACCGAGGGCGCGCCGGCTGTCGGCGTCGGCGGCGTCAGCCTCGGCGGGACCGTCGCGCTCCACGTCGGCGGCCGGTGCGGCGACTGGCCCGAGTCGATGCGCCCCGACCTGCTGTTCCCCGTGGGAATGCCCGGCGCAATCGACCAGACGCTCCTCGCGGGCGGCCTCACGAAACTGCTCGACATCGACGACGCGCTCGACGCGGCCGGCTGGACCGGCGCGGCGCTCCACGAGTTCGCGCCGCTGTTGAATCCACCCAAAACGCCGTGTCTCGCGCCCGAACGCGTCTTCTCGTTCGTCGGCAGCCGCGACGAGATGGCTCCCGCCTCGACGGCCCGCGCGCTCCTCGACGAGTGGGGCGTCCCGCGGCCGAACCGCCGCGAGTGGGACTGCGGACATTTCGGCGTGCTCGCGACCCTCAGCAGGGACGAATCGTTCCGAACGACGGTCCGGCGGGAGTTGGACGCGGCGGCGCGGGACCGCCGGAAGGAAGAATCAGTTACCGCCTGAGCCGACTGCCGGACCTCACTCCTCGTCGGCGAGGAAGTCGGGCTCGGGTCGCTTTTCGTCGTACTCGCTCCGGAGGTGGTCGCGGAACGCCTCGACGCTCACGTCCTTGGCCTCGCGTTCCTTGCGGTCGCGGACGGAGATGGTTCCGTCTTCTTCCTCGTCGCCGCCGACGATGACCATGTACGGGACGCGGTCGGTCTGAGCCTCGCGAATCTTCCGGCCGAGCGTCCACGAGCGGTCCTCGATATCGACGCGGAAGTCGTTGAGTTCGTACTGGAGCTTCTTCGCGTACCCAATCTGGTCGTCCGAGATGGGCAGGATGCGGACCTGCTCGGGCGCGAGCCAGAACGGGAACTTGCCGTTGAAGTGCTCGATGAGGACCATGAAGAAGCGCTCGTAACTGCCGTAGAGCGCGCGGTGAATCATCACCGGCTGGTGGTCCTCGTTGTCCTCGCCCGTGTAGGTGAGGTCGAAGCGGTCGGGCATGTTGAAGTCGAGTTGGACCGTCGGGCCGTCCCACTTGCGACCGAGGGCGTCCTTGAACGCGAAGTCGATTTTCGGCCCGTAGAACGCGCCGTCGCCGGCCTCGATGCCGTAGTCGATGCCGCTGTCGTCGAGCACGGCGCGGAGCTGCGTCTCCGCCTGTTCCCAGATTTCGTCGCTGCCGACGGATTTGTCGGGGCGCGTCGCGAGCGCGACTTCGGCGTCCAGTCCGAACGTGTCGAACACCGTCAGGATGTTGTCGATGATGAGGTTGATTTCGTCCTCAATCTGGTCGGGGCGGACGAACAGGTGGCCGTCGTCGATGGTAAAGGACCAGACCCGCGAGAGGCCCGACAGCTCGCCGCGCTGTTCCTTCCGGTAGACCTTCCCGTCCTCGAAGTAGCGCACCGGCAGGTCGCGGTACGACCACGACTGCTGGTCGAAGATGGTCGCGTGGCCGGGGCAGTTCATCGGCTTCAGGCCGTACTCCTCGTCGTTCACGTCGAGGAGGAACATATCGTCGACGTAGTTCTCGTAGTGGCCCGACTTCTTCCACAGCTCCGTCCGGAACAGGTGGGGCGTCTCGACGGGGTCGTAGCCCGCGTCGAGGTTGAGCTGTTTCGCGTAGTCCGCGAGCTCGTCGAGGATGCGCTTACCGTTCGGCTGGTACAGCGGCAGGCCCGGCCCCGTCGTCTCGTCGATGGCGAACAGGTTCAGCTCCTGGCCGAGCTTCCGGTGGTCGCGCTCCTTGGCCTCCTCGCGCATGTCGAGGAACTCTTCGAGGTCGGACTCGGACTCGAACGCCGTGCCGTACACCCGCGTCAGCGTGTCGTTGTCCTCGTCGCCGCGCCAGTAGGCCGCGGAGATGTTGAGGAGCTTGACCGCGCCGATTTCGCCCGTCGATTCGACGTGCGGGCCCTTACAGAGGTCCTCGAACTCGCCCTGCTGGTAGAACGAGAGCTCGTCGTCGCCGGCGGCCTCCTCTTCGAGGATGTCGCGCTTGTAGGGGTTGTCGGCGTACTTTTCGAGGGCCTCCTCGCGGTCGACGAGGGCGCGCTCGATGTCGAGGTCCTCCTCGATGATGTCGCGCATCTCGTCTTCGATGGCTTCGAGGTCCTCCTGTTCGAGGTCGACGCTCGTCACGTCGTAGTAGAAGCCGTCGTCCGTCCACGGGCCGATGGTCAGCTTGGCCTCGGGGTGGAGCCGCTGGAGGGCCTGCGCGAAGACGTGGGCCGCCGAGTGGCGGAGCACGTCCAGATACTCGTCGGACTGGTCGGTGACGATGACGAGGTCCGCGCCGTCGTGGAGCGGCGTCTCCTTGTCCACGAGTTCGCCATCGACGACGCCGGCGACGGTGTCCTTGCCGAGGCCGGGGCCGATTGCGAACGCGGCGTCTCGCACCGTCGCACCCTCCTCGACGGAGAGTTCCGTTCCGTCGGGGAGGATGACAGCGATTTCACTCATACGCGCACGGAACGGACGGGGGAGAATAAGTGTTGTTGAGACGAGCGCGAGCGACGCCCGCTCGCGGCCGATTTCGTGCGGTTTGCTAGCACAACTGTGGCGGCGTCGGCGGCCCGACGCGGTCCCCCCCGCGCTCGCGCCCTCGGCGGCGGCTCGCCGTTTCGACCCAAAGTACCAATTGGGTCGCCCGCGGACCCTGTGGGTATGCGACTTTCTCGACAGAGCGGGGTGTTCATGCACGTCACCTCGGTCCCGGGACCCCACGGCATCGGCGACCTCGGCGACGGCGCGCGCGCCTTCGTGGACTTCCTCGCCGACGCCGAACAGTCGATGTGGCAGTTCTGCCCCCTCGGGCCGACCGAGCCGGCGATGGCGAACTCGCCGTACCAATCGACCTCCTCGTTCGCCGGCAATCCGCTTCTCATCGACCTCACCGACCTCGTAGCCCGCGGGTGGCTCACCGACGCCGACCTCGAACCCGTCCCCGACTTCGACCCCCACGCGGTCGACTACGAGCGCGTCGGCGAGTACAAGCGCTCGCGGCTCCGCGCCGCCTTCGACCGCTTCGAAGCCGAGGCCGCCGAGGACGACCGCGCCGCCTTCGACGCCTTCCGCGAGCGCGAGGCTGACTGGCTCGACGACTACGCGCTGTTCGCCGCCCTGAAAGACGAGTTCCGGCGGGCGTGGATAGACTGGCCGACCGAGTTGAAGACCCGCGACCCCGACGCGCTCGCCGACGCCCGCGCCGAGTACGCCGACGAGATTCGCTACCGCGAGTTCGTCCAGTTCTGCTTCGACGACCAGTGGCGCGCCCTCGCCGACTACGCCGACGAGAAGGGCGTCACCCTCGTCGGCGACCTCCCCATCTACGTCGCGCTCGACAGCGCCGACGTGTGGGCCGCCCCCGAGGCGTTCGACCTCACCGAGTCGAACGAACCCGCCGTCGTCGCCGGCGTCCCGCCGAACCCGGACGACGCCGGCCAGCGCTGGGGGAACCCGCTGTACGACTGGGAGACGCTCCGCGAGGACGACTACGGCTGGTGGCTCGACCGCCTCCGCCGGCTGTTCGACCTCGTGGACGTGACCCGCATCGACCACTTCAAAGGCTTCGACGAGTTCTGGGCCATCGACGCCGACTCCGACGACCCCGGCGACGGCGAGTGGCGCGACGCGCCCGGTCACGACTTCTTCGAGACGGTCGAGCGCGAACTGGGCGACCTCCCCTTCATCGTCGAGGACCTCGGCTTCCTCGACGCCTCGCTCGTCGACCTCCGCGACCGGTTCGCCTTCCCCGGCATGCGCGTCCCGCAGTACGCCGACTGGTGCCGCGAGGGCGATATGTACCAGCCGATGCACTACCCGGAGAGCTCCGTCGCCTACACCTCGACCCACGACACCGACACGTTCGTCGGCTACTACCGCGACCTCGACGACCGCACCCGCGACTGCCTCCACTACAACATCGGCGCGGACGGCTCGGAGATTCACTGGTCCATCATCGACGCCGTCTGGAACTCCGCGTCCGTCCTCGCGTTCACAACCACGCAGGACCTCCTCGGCCTCGGCTCCGACGCCCGGTTCAACACCCCCGGCACGCGGACCGGTAACTGGGAGTGGCGCGTCACCCGCGAAGGCCTCGACGACGGCGTCGCTGACCGCCTCGCGAGCCTCACGGACCTCCACATCCGCAACTGAAGCGGCCGACGCCTCTCGCCTCGGTTCGACTGCACCTTTTTCAATCGCCCACCCGACGGCAACGGTATGTCTCGCCGTCTCGGTCTCGGCGCGTTCGCCGCCGGGCTTCTCGCCGCGGTCCTCTCGGCGCTCGTCCGCGCGACGACCCCGCTTTCGGAGTTCGCCGTCCCCAACGCCGACCTGTTTCTCTCGACCGGGCTGTCGGCCGCCGCGGTCGCGCTCGTCGCCTACGGCGTCTACCGCTTTCTCACCGCGTTCCTCGTCGCGCGCATCGCGGACCGCCGCCGCGCCCACGACGTGCGGAACGTCCTCCGACTCGGGGTCGGCGGCGTCGCCCTCGTCGGCGTCCTCGGGGCGTTCACGGACCAGTGGCTCGGCGTGTTGGTCTCCTTCGGCGTCATCGGCTTCGCCGTCACCTTCGCGCTCCAACAGCCGATTCTCTCTTTTATCGGCTGGTTTTACATCCTCGTGAGCCGCCCTTACGCGGTCGGTGACCGCGTCAACATCGGCTCGGTCTCCGGCGACGTGGCCGAAATCGACTTCCTCGTCACGACGCTCTGGGAGACCGGCGGCCCCCTCGCGTCGAACCAGCCGACCGGCCGGACCGTCACCGTCCCGAACTCGCTGGTCCTCTCCTCCGAGGTCGTCAACTACGGCGCACTGTTCGACCGCGTCTGGACCGAGATACCCGTGCAGGTGTCCTACGAGACGGACCTCCCGTTCGTCCGCCGACTCCTCTTGGACGTGGCCGACGAGGAACTCGGCGACGACATGGACGCCGCGATGGAACGCTACCGAGACCGACTCCGCGAGTCGCCGCTGGACCTCGACGTGGCCGGCGGCCCGACCGTCAACGTCGCACAGGAGGAGTCGTGGGTCGTCTTCCGACTCCGCGTGCTCGTTCCGCCGACCCGCGCCCAGCGCGTCAAAAACCGGCTGTACGAGCGCATCCTCGACCGACTGGGCGACCACCCGGACCGCGTCAGCTTCCCGGTGAGCCGCAACCGCTGAGCGCGCGACCCGTTTCGCCACCTCGCGTTCCCGCTGTCTCACCCGTCGCCTCGCCCGCCGGCATCGAAACCCGCAAATCCCCCGCGCCCAACGTCGAAGCGATGGAGACGGGTGTCATCGACCTCGGGAGCCTCGACGGAGCGTTCGACCTCCAATCGACGCTGGAAAGCGGCCAGTCGTACCTCTGGGACCGCCCCGACGGCCGGATGTACGAGCGCGACGCGGCCCACGGCGGCGACGCGTGGTACCAGACGGTCGTTCCGCCGCTCGACGGCATCGCCGACGAGTCTGCCGTCGTCAGGGTCCGTCAGACCGACGGCGCGCTGGAGTGGGAGTCGAACCTCGACGCCGCCCCGCTTTTGACCCACCTGCTCCGCCTCGACGACGACCTCGACGCCATCGTCTCGGAGATGCCCGACGAACCGCTGGTTCGGCGGGCCTACGAGGCGTACCCGGGGATGCGACTCGTCCGCGACCCGCCGTTCGGCTGTCTCGTCTCGTTTATCTGCTCGGCGCAGATGCGCGTCTCCCGCATCTTCGGGATGCAGTCGCGGCTCAGAGAGACCTACGGCGAGCGCGTCGAGTTCGACGGCGAGACGTACTTCGCGTACCCGACGCCCGAGCGACTGGCCGAAGCCACCGAAGACGAACTCCGCGACCTCAGCCTCGGCTACCGCGCGCCCTACGTCCGGCGGACGGCCGAGATGGTCGCCACGGGCGAGGCGACGCCCGCCGAGGCCCGCGGCCGCGACTACGAGGACGCCCGCGAGTTCCTGACGACGTTCGTCGGCGTCGGTGACAAGGTCGCGGACTGCGTCCTGTTGTTCTCGCTCGACTACCTCGAAGCCGTCCCGCTCGACACGTGGATTCGCTCGGCCATCGAGGAGCACTACCCCGACTGCGACCGGGGGAACTACGCCGACACCTCGCGGGCCATCCGCGAGCGCCTCGGCGGTCGCTACGCCGGCTACACCCAGACGTACGTGTTTCACTACCTTCGCTCAGGCGGGGAGTGAGCGCCGCGAGACGGGGTGGCAAGAAGGTTGATAGCCTTCGGCACACAACCTCCTCGTACCCATGGACTGCAGAGTCGTCGTCGAGGCCGCGGTCCCGGTGTACGACGTGGAGACCGTCGACGAGGCGATTCGTATCGCCATCTCGAAGACCGGGGAGATGCTCAACCCCGACCTGAAGTACGTCGAGATTAGCATGGGCGCGCGCACCTCGCCCGGCGGCGAGGAGCTTCCCCCCGCGTTTATCGCCGCGGACGAGGCGCTCGTCGCCCTCGAACTGGAGATGACCGTCTTCAACGTCGAACAGGAGGAACACGCCTCGCGCATCGCGCGCAAGGAAATCGGCCAACGCCTCGAAGACATCCCGCTGAAAGTGCTGTCCGTCGACCGCGTCGACGACGAGTCGGTCGAGACCGATGGCGAGGGCGACACCCGAACCGAAACCGGCGCGTCTGACCCCGACGAAACGCTCGTCGACTTCGACGACCTCGTCGACGGCCGCTGAGGCGTCGGTTCTACCGCCGTCGCTGCGGCGACGCCTCAGTCCCGTTCACAGTTTCTGCTCGCGTGCGGAACTCACTCACACTCGGCACGGCAGTCGCTCGGGAGCGTCGTCGCGCGGGAGAGCACGGCGCGGTCGCTCTCGGGTGTAGGGTCGTAGAGGAGAACGCGTTTCTTTTCTCGGTTCAGTCGGCTTGCGGTGCGAGCGGCTCTGGTTCGGCCTCGCGCATCGCTCCGGTGATTCCTTTCGCCAGTTTAAACACGGCTGCTTTGTGGTCCGTCTTGGACTTGTGGATGGATGTCGGTCGTACGCCGAGTTCGTTGTACTCGACGAGACTGATTTCCTCGTCCTCCCAGGCCTCAATCTGGGTGTGGACTTCTGCGAGCAGACCGTGCAGGTGGATGAGTTCCTGCTTCTTCATGAGCAACCACGGCTTGAGACCGGAGGGATATAGTATTATCTTGAGTCACGTTAGCATCCGACTCCCTTAAACCGCCGATTATGGGGGTCTCAGCGGAAATTTCGTGTTCGACCGTTTTCAATTGGTTTGTTGTTTCGCCCGGTCGCTAGTGAACGACGGCCGAATATCACGAGTGGTTTATATAGCTATGTAGCCCGCGCGCCGAGCGCCGGTCGCGCGCGTCGGGGGGTCGTGAGAATTTTACCCCGGCGCGCGCGTACTGTCGCGCATGGACTACGACGACCAACTGGACCGCGCGCTCTCGGCGTCCCCGGATGTCGCGGAGGGCGACGACCGCTTCAGCGTCCCGGAGCCGACGGTCCGCCAAGAGGGGAACGTCACGGTCTACGAGAACTTCGCGGCGACCCACGACCGGGTCGCCCGCGAGGCGACGCACGTCCTGAAGTTCTTCCAGACGGAGTTGGGCACGAGCGCCCGAATCGACGACCGCGGCCGCGCGCGCTTCACCGGCGAGTTCCGCCAGCGCCGCATCGCCGACGCGCTCGACGAGTACGTCGAGTCGTTCGTGCTGTGCAGCGAGTGCGGGTCTCCCGACACGAAGCTCACCACCCAGCAGGGTGCCGACGTGCTGAAGTGCGACGCGTGCGGCGCGCTCTCAGCGATTCCCGATCTGTAAAAACGAACGTCCGGCGGGGACAGCCCCGTCCGAGAGAGGGGCGTTCTGTTCTCTCGCTACTCGAACTGCTTGAGCGTCTGGAGGTCGCGCTCCGTCCGCATGAACTCGGCCGTGCGCCGCGTCGCGCCACAGCCCTGACACGAGTAGTTGTCGCGGTGAGCGGGGAGTTCGGTCGGATTCGTCTCCCAGTCCTTTCCACATTCGGGGCACAACAGGCGGACGAACGCTTCAACCATACCCGGTATATGCTCCGGGAGCGCGGATAAATGTTGTTACGAGATAGCACGACCGAGAAAAAGCACGGCTCACGATGCGCCGCGCGCCCACCGATGGCTTACGCGAGCAGGGTGCCGTCTTGGACTTCGAGCAGCTCCTTGTACCGGTTGCGGATGGTGACCTCGGAGATGTCCGCGACCGTCGAGACCTCGCTTTGGGTTACCTTCTCGTTGGTGAGGAGGGCGGCGGCGTAGACGGCGGCGGCGGCGAGGCCGACCGGCGACTTGCCCGAGTGGATGCCGGTCTCCTTCGCGTCGCGGAGGAGCTGGCGGGCCTGTCGCTCGGCCTCGTCGGAGAGGCCGAGTTCGCTGGCGAACCGCGGGACGTACTGCTCGGGGTCGGCGGGCTTGATTTCGAGCTTCAGCTCGCGGACGATGTAGCGGTACGTCCGGGTCAGCTCCATCTTGTCGACGCGGGAGACCTTCTCCAGTTCGTCGAGCGAGCGGGGCGTGCCCGCCATCCGCGCCGACGCGTACAGCGCCGAGGTGGCGACGCCCTCGATGGAACGGCCCGGGAGCAGGTCGTCGTTAAGCGCGCGGCGGTAGATGACCGAGGCGGTCTCGCGGACGTTCTCGGGGAGACCGAGCGCCGAGGCCATGCGGTCGATTTCACCGAGCGCCTGCTTGAGGTTGCGCTCCTTGGAGTCGCGGGTGCGGAACCGCTCGTTCCACGTGCGGAGCCGCTGCATCTGCTCGCGCTGCCGCGGCGAGAGGGACTTGCCGTAGGCGTCTTTGTTCTGCCAGCCGATGTTGGTCGACAGCCCCTTGTCGTGCATCATCTTCGTCGTCGGCGCGCCGACGCGGGACTTGCTGTCGCGCTCGGCGGAGTCGAACGCGCGCCACTCGGGGCCGCGGTCGACCACGGTGTCCTCGACGACGAGGCCGCAGTCTTCGCAGATGGTCTCGCCGTGTTCCTCGTCGGTGACGAGGTGGCCGCTGCACTCGGGGCAGACCTGCGTTTCGTCCTGCTGCGTTTCGGCTCGCTCTGACTCGCGGGGGCGGACGTCCCTGCTCTTTGCGTCGGTACTGTACGTTCGGGTGGTTATCGTGTCGCTCATGGTGGGGTGGAAGGCGCGGATACGTCTCGGCCGGGAAGACCTCAGAAGACGAAAGAATAATCCGGCTTGGACTGGCCTTACCAACAGTAAGTTCGAAATACTTATAAAGATTTCGCCGCCCCCCGTGCGGGTGAATCGCACGATGTAGCCGCTTTGTCGTCATCTCGTCGACGGGAATCGGGGTTCAACGCGATTAATCGGATAGTATAGCTCTTTCGTCGCTCAGAGCCAGTGTTCCCGGCGGAAGTAGACGAGGAGGACCACGGAGACGAGCGCCATCCCGAGCATCGTCGCCGGGTAGCCGTAGGCCCAGCCGAGTTCGGGCATGTTGAACGCCGACGCGCCGGGGTCGAAGTTCATGCCGTAGATGCCGACGACGAGCGTGAGCGGGAGGATGACGGTCGCGACGACGGTGAGCGTCTTCATCACCTCGTTCGTCGACTGCGAGAGGGTGTTGAGGTAGATGTCCCGCGCGCCGCGCGCGAGGTCGCGGTACGTCTCCGTCAGGTCGACCAACTCGACGAGGTGGTCGTACACGTCGCGGTAGTACTTCTCCGTCGCCTCGCGGACGTAGTCGGGGTCGCCGCGGGCGAGCACCCCGACGGCCTCGCGCGTCGGCCACACCGTCTTTCGGAACGACAGCAGGTCGCGCCGGACCGCGTTCAGCTCTTCGAGCACCTCCGGGTCGGGCCCCTCGAAGATGCTGTCCTCGATGACCTCGATTTCCCCGCCGACCTCGTCCAACAGCCCGAAGTACTCGTCGACGATGCGGTCGATGACGCGATAGCCCACGTAGTCCGGCCCGAACCGGAGCATCCGCGGCTCTTCGCGTTCGATGGCGTTCCACACGTAGTTTATCGGTTCCAACTCCCGGCGCGTCAGCGTCACGAGCCAGTCGTCGCCGAAGCAGAGCCCCACGGGTCTGGTCTGGACCTCCTCTTCGAACACCTGCTCGCCGGCGCGGAGCGTCGCCATTCGGACGAGGACGAACGTGTACTCGTCGTACTCCTCGGTCTTCGGGCGGGCGTCGTTCCGCACGTCCTCGACCGAAAGCGAGTGGATGCCGAACGCCTCGGCGACGCGGTCGAACTCCTCGCCGGTCGTCGCGCGAACCCACGTCGTCCCGTCGGCGTCGCGCGCCGCGTCCAGCGCGGTCTCCTCGTAGGCCGACGCGCCGTCGTCGCGGTAGACGAGCGCCGAAATCACCGCACGTCACCCCCGATGGCCCAGAGCGTGATGCCGACCATGACGGCCGTCACCGAGAACGCCCGCCCCGGATAGGCGACGAGGGTCCCGACGCCGTAGCCGACGACGCCGAGCGCCGTCACCGCGATACCTGCGGTCCGTACGCGAGTCATGGAACCACCGACCCGCGGCGACGAGAAAAAGGCTCCCCCGAGGCGACTTGCCCGAGCGAACTACGCTTCGGACGGGTGTTCGACCGAGCGAATCAGTTCCAAGACGTTCTCCTCCTCGCCGTCGAGCTGTTGGGGGTACAGCCCGATTGCGACGACGAAGTCCTCGTTGTGCTGGACCTTCGTCACGTGGACGTACACGTCGACTTCGTCCCCGCCGAACCGCGCGGTGGCGCTGTACTTCGTGACGTTGGCCGTCTGTCCGAGCATCTGGACGTTCCGCGAACTGACTTGGTCGACGTCGCTGAGGCCCTGATACCGGTTGTCGACGAGGCGGATGAGGTCGTCGTTCGAGTAGTCGCCGATGGGGCTCCGCGGCTGGCCGGCGACTTCGACCGCGGGCGTCGAGATGACGCTGAACGAACCGAGTTTGGCCTCACCGAAGAAGCCGAGGTCAAGCGTCTTCTCGTACGTCGTGATATGGTTGCTGGCGGCGATTTGACGCTCCTGTCCGCCGAACGAGAGCGTGCGGTTCACCGCGAACGTCTCGGTCCCGTTCGTCTCGTAGCCGGCGTTCCCGGCGACGGTCGCGTCCGCCGTGGCCGGCTCGGATTCGAACGTCAGCGTCTCCTCGCCGGTCAGAAAGCCGATACAACCGCTCGTGAGCACGAGTGCGGCGAGCGCGAGCACCGCGACTACGCGTCTGGAACTCATTGCCCCGCCATTTCCCCGCTCCCGGCATAAGTTCGGTGGCCGGACGGGTCGGTCTTCGGCGCGGTGCGCGGTGCGGCCGGCGTCGAACGCTGCGGGTTTCGCCTCAGCCGTCGAGGTCCCGCGACTCGTTCTCGCGGCGAATCACGCGGCCGCTGTGGACGTAGTAGGCGGGCGCGACGAACGGGAGCGCGAACGCCGCGCCGAACCAGAGATGACGGGATGCGCCCCAGTCGATGCCCTGTCCGCGGAGCGACCTGATATCGGCGCGAATCAGCCCCGCGTAGAAGACGTGGGTGACGAGGTAGACCGCGAACGCCGGTTCCGGCCCGATGTACAGCGAGACGACGGTGAACATGACGACGCCGATGGCGTAGATGACCGGCAACACCCCGCGGTAGCGGCCGCGCGCCGGGCGCTGTTTCCGCTGCCGCTCGCGCTCGACCGCCGTCCCGCGGCGGTACTCGTCGGTGCTCATGTCGCTACGGTGTCCCCCGCGGGGAAAAAGTGGTTCGCTCAGCCGAGGTATTTGACCTCGACTTCGTGGGGACCGTCGCCCGTCGGGAGCGCGACCGTCTCGCGGAGGTGGTCGCGGACCGCCGAGCGCCACGCTCGAACCGCCTCCGTGTGGCGCTCGTGGTGGGCTTCGACCTCGTACGGGTCCGGTCGCGTCTCGTCGGGTTCGGGGAACGCGGGGGCGTCGTCAGCGACGAAGACCCGCGGCTGGAGGTGTATCGGCTCGGGGTCGGCGTAGTCCGAGGCCTCGCCGCCGGTGCGGTGAATGCGCGCCCGCATCCGCCCGTAGAACGGCGGGGTGACCCGGAGGACGACGTGGTCGTTGCCTCGGCGGTTCGCCTCCAGGGCGGTCACGAGGTCGTCGGTCGTGACTGCGAGCGAGCGGACGGCGGTCGGGTCGGACGACCCGCGCGCGCCATTCAATCTCCGGCGCGCCGGCGACTCGTCATCGACGTGGGCCGCAGTTCGCCGCTGCACTCGGGGCAGGTCGAACGGTACGACGCGGCGCTCACGGTCGTTTGACACTCACGACAGACGTACGAAGCGCGTTCCATCGACCATTCGTACGAGACATGCTGTGTTAAAAGTTACCACAGAACGACCGGACGGCGCCCCGCGCCCGCGGGTCCGTGTCTTTTTACCCGAACGGGGCGCAATCCGCCAGTATGACAGACGCATGGTTCGCCGGCGCGGACCCCGACGACCCCGAATCCGGGGCGACGCGAGTCCGAACGGGCAGCGCCTCCGCCCCCGCCGACTGGCCGGCCGAGGCCGTCGACGCCGGGTTCGCCGCCGACGACACCGACTACTACGCCAAGCTTCGCTCGGCGACGCTCGCCGCCGCCAGCGAGGCCGTCGCGGAGCGCGAGCGCGCCGACGACGTGCAGCTCGCCCACGCCGTGCGCGCGATGGACGACGCCGAACGGACCGCGAACGAACTCGCTGAGCGGGTCGTCGAGTGGGCCGGCACGCTCTACGAGGAGGTTCCGCGCGGCCTCGACGGCGTCCGCGATATCGCCGCCCGCGAGCCGAAGACCGCCGCCGAAGAGCGCGTCGTCTCCTACGCCACCCGCGCGGTGGACCTGCTCGACGAGCGCGACGACCTCCGGGCGTTCATCGAGGAGCGCGCGCCCACGACCGCGCCGAACCTCGCCGAGATGGCCGGGCCGGTCCTCGCGGCGCGGCTCATCGCGCTGGCGGGTGGCCTCGAAAACCTCGCCAAGAAGCCGAGCGGCACGGTCCAAGTGCTCGGGGCCGAAGACGCCCTGTTCGCCCACCTGAAGGGCCGCGCCACGTCGCCCAAACACGGCGTCATCTTCACCCACGAGTACGTCCGTGGGACGCGCCCGCAGGACCGCGGGTCGGCCGCCCGCGCGTTCGCCGGGAAGCTCTCCATCGCCGCGCGCATCGACCACTACTCGGGCGACTACCGGCCGGACCTGCACGCCGAACTCGCCGACCGGATGGCGACGATTCGCGCCCGCGCCGACGAGGAGGCCGACGAATGAGCGACGACAGTTCCGCGGCCGACGCCGGTGCCGTCCTTCCCGACGGCGTCGAACGCCGGACGTTCGGCGGCCGCGAGCGCCTCTCGACGCGGGGCGAACGGGTCTACGGCGAACCCGTCGATGCCGACGGCTGGCGCGCGTGGGACGCCGGGCGCTCGAAGCTCGGCGCGATGCTCGAACTCGGTATGGACACCGGCCTCGTCGGCGGCGAGTCGGTGCTCTACCTCGGGGCCGCCTCGGGGACGACCGTCTCGCACGTCGCTGACTTCGCCGGGCCGACTTACGCCGTGGAGTTCGCGCCGCGACCCGTCCGCGACCTCGTCGGCGTCGCCGAGGACCGCGACAACCTCTTTCCGCTTCTGAAGGACGCGCGCGACCCCGACTCCTACGCGCACGTCGTCGAAGCCGGCATCGATTGCCTCGTTATGGACGTGGCGACCCGCGGGCAGGCGGCCGTCGCCGTCCGCAACCGACAGTTCCTCGCGGACGACGGCCGACTCCTGATGGCCGTCAAGGCGCGCAGCGAGGACGTGACTGCGGAGCCGGACGACGTGTTCGACGACGTGGTCGCTGAACTCGACTCAGCCTACGAACTCCTCGAAACCGCCCGTCTCGACCGCTTCCACGCGGACCACCTCGGTATCGTCGCCCGGCCGAAGTAGGTCGCCGCCGCCGGCTGGCTCCCCGAATCGCGGGGGTCGCAGCCGGTGTTGGGCGTCCGCGGAACCATTCGGTCGCTGTCACGTCGTCGGATTCGACCGGCGGCGGTCGTGCGACGCGTTCGCCGGCTCCCACGGTGTTTTTAATTCGGCGCAACTTACGCCGTTGCGATGGAACTAGGGTCGGCGGATGCCTTCGACCGAATGGGGACGCTCGGCGTCGAAGAGGAATTCTACATCGTCGATGCCGACGGCCGCCCCACGTCGGGTATCGACGACTTAGTCTACGGACCGGAGCCTCCCGAACCGCTCGCGGGACGGCTCGACCACGAGCTGTTCCAGTTCACTATCGAGACGCAGACGCCGCTCATCGAGAACCCCGACGAGGCCAGCGCGGCCGTCGAGACGGTCCGCGAGGCGCTCGTCGCCCACGCCGCGGACCACGGCTACCGCATCGCCGCGGCCGGGCTCCACCCCGCCGCCAAGTGGCGCGAACTCGACCACGCGACCAAACCCCGGTATCAGGCGCAGCTCGACCGGATTCAGTACCCGCAACACCGGAACACGACCGCCGGCCTCCACGTCCACGTCGGCGTCGACGACGCGGACAAGGCCGTCTGGGTCGCCAACGAACTCCGCTGGTATCTCGCGCCGCTCCTCGCGCTCTCTGCGAACTCACCCTTCTGGAACGGCTTCGACACCGGCCTCGCCTCCGCCCGTGCCAAGGTGTTCGAGAACCTCCCGAACACCGGCATGCCGACCGCCTTCGACGACTTCGAGGACTTCCAGCGCTTCGAGCGCCGAATGGTCGAGTACGGCTCGATAGACGACCGGGGCGAACTCTGGTACGACGTGCGCCCCCACACCGGCCACGGGACGGTCGAAATCCGCACCCCCGACGCCCAGACCGACCCCGAACGCGTCGCCGACTTCGTCGAGTACGTCCACGCGCTCGTGTTGGACCTCGCTGACCGCTACGAGGCCGGCGAGTCGGGAACGTCGGTCCGCCGGGAACTCCTCGACGAGAACAAGTGGCGCGCGACCCGCTACGGCCGGGACACGGACTTCATCGCCCCCGACTCCGAGGGCGTCGTGAGCCTCGATTCGTTCGTCGAAACCGAGTCCGACCGCCTCGGCGTCGACGGTCTTCGGTCGCTTCTCGACGCCGACTCCGGAACCGCCGTCCAGCGGCGGATTCACGAGGAATCCGGGCTCGACGGTCTGTGCGAACACCTGACGCTGGACTGAGTCGCACGCCGACGCGCGACAGGAAACATTTTTTAGCGCCCCAGTTTTGACCTTTGCCGTAGCACAAATGTCTGCGGACCAGAGCACAGAGGGGAGCGCGGAGTCGACGGACGAAGACCACTCGGGCGGCGCGGCCGACTGCGCCGTCTCCGAGTTCGACGACGGGTTGGTGGACCTGCTCGCGTGGCTTCTCGACACCGAGACCCGCGCGCGAATCTACGTCCATCTCCGACAGCACCCTCATTCGACGAGCGAGGAAGTCGCCGAGGGGACCGGCCTCTATCCGAGCACGGTTCGGGAGGCGCTGGCCGAACTCGCGGACGACGAGACGGTCGAGCGCCGCAAGCGGAAGAGTTCCGGGGCGGGTAACAACCCCTACGAGTACGTCGCTATCGCGCCGAGCGACCTCGTGAAGGGCGTCTCCGGGCAGGTACAAGAGCAGTTGAACGCCGTGTTCAACCTCGACCGACACCTCGGCACCGACCGCTCCGACGAGACCGAACCGGTCACGATTACGGTCCGCGAGGAGTAGCGCGGCGTCCCGACTGTGCGGCGATTCGCGCACCCTCGGAGCCCCCGCTGGCCGCGGGCGTTGGGCCGTTAGGCTAACCCGACCCGCTTAAGTCGCGCCGTACCCACCCCGAGAGTATGCACGTCGCGTTGGGCGGGACGTTCGACCCTGTCCACGATGGACATCTCGCGCTGTTCGAGCGGGCGTTCGAATTGGGTGCTGTCACGGTCGGACTCACGAGCGACGAACTCGCGCCGAAGACGCGACACGTCGACCGCTACGTCCGGCCCTTCGACGACCGCAAGGCCGACCTCGAAGCCGAACTCCAACCGCTCGCCGAGGAGTACGACCGCGAGTTCGAGGTCCGCGAACTCGACAAACCGACCGGCATCGCGACCGAGGAAGGCTTCGACGTGCTCATCGTCTCGCCCGAGACGCGGGGTGGGGGCGAGCGCGTCAACGAGATTCGCGAAGAAAAGGGCCTCAAACCCCTCCGTATCGAGGTCGTCGAACACGTCCCCGCCGAGGACGGAACGCGCATCTCATCGACGCGCATCGTCTCCGGCGAAATCGACCGCCACGGCAACCTCACGCCCGACCGCGAGGGCCGCGGTCGGACGCCTCCGAGCGACGAATAGTTTTCACTGTCACGGTCGTACGCTCCCCCATGCGACACCCGCTTTTCGCCAGCTTCGCCGTCGGGGTCGTCGCCGCGCTCGTCGTCGGTATCGCCGTCACCGAACTGGCCTCGCGGTGGATATTCTTCTCGCTTTTCGTCGGCATCCCGGCCGGCGTCGTCGCCGGCGTCCTCGCCGTCGCGGTGACCTACGCGGTCCTGACTCGTTGGGTGGCCCCCGTGCGCTCCTCGGAGTGAGCGTCTCCGAACTACCAGTTCGGCGGTCGGAATCCGGCCTCCCGGAGGAGGTCCTTCCAGCGCTGTTGGATGCTGAGCCGCGACACGTCCATCGACTCGGCGACGGCGGTCTGCGAGCGCTCCTCGCCGGCGATGAGCGCGCCGGCGTAGAGGCTGGCGGCGGCGACGGCTTGTTTGGAGCGCTCCTCGTCGGGCAACTGTGTGAGAAACATGTCCGAGGCGTACGAGCGGGCCTCGCTGCCGAGTTCGAGGCCGTCGGCGGCGGCGTCGATGCGGGCCAGCCACTCCCGGTTGTCTCGCTGGTCTCGGGCGCTGTACATGGTCGTCGTTGCGGCCGCGGGGGCATAATCCCCGCGGCGGGCGCTCGTGACGTTTATATGGCGGTGCGGGAAATGTGCGGTCGAAGGGCGAGCGTCGTCCGATTGCGCGCGGGTAGCCAAGTGGCCAAAGGCGCAGCGCTTAGGACGCTGTGGTGTAGACCTCCGCAGGTTCGAATCCTGTCCCGCGCATCCGCGGCTTCGCCGCGTCTTGCGATTTTCACTTCGGCAGGAGACCCTACATGGAAGACCTGCCAATCACGCTCTCGCGCTGTAACGTTTTCACCAACGGGGAGTTGGACACCGAACGCCCCATCTCGGTAGTACCAAAATCGCACGACGGCGTACTGAACGAGAAGCAACTCGTGGACTACAAAGACAGGAGAGTCCGATTCTTGTCATGGCTGTTGAAGGTTGGAAAGCACCCAGAGAAGGCCGAAGGGTACTCGCCGTACACCGTTTACTCGACGGCGTACCGAACCGCGCGCTTCGACGTGTGGCTCTGGGAGCAGAAGAACGAGTACACGTACCCGCCGCAATCCGATGACGCCGCCGCCTACATGGACTGGTTGGCGTTCTCCGACCAGAGTCAGGTGATGAAGGGGAAGGCGCAAGAAGGCCTCCAGCACCTCTCGAAGTGGCTCCACCACGAGTACGGCTACGACGAGTGGGAGTTCGAGTACACCTTCGACGGCTCCGGCGGCAACCACCAGCCGCAGGACTTCCTCACGCGCGATGAACGCCGCGCCATCCGACAGGCGGCCCTCAACGAGGGGAACATCCCCGCCTACGACTCCCTCACCGCGGAGGAACGGAACGGGTGGAAACTCTACATCTCGAACGCGCTCGGGAAGCCGTACGACGAGGTGACGCGCGAGGACTGGGACGAGGTGAACGGGTGGGAGGTCACTTCGCTCGTTTGGACCAGTCTCGACGCCGGTCTCCGTCCTAACGAGGTCCGCAACGCGCGAACGGGGTGGGTGGACACGAGGAACGGCGTTCTCCGTATCCCGAAAGACGAGTCCTCGAAGAACGAGGGAAATTGGACGGTCAGCCTGACGGAGCGAACTGCGACGGCGCTGTCTCGCTGGCTTGAGGAGCGCGAGCAGTACGTACGGTACGAGGACACCGACACGCTCTGGCTGACGAGCCACGGCAACCCTCACGGCTCCAGCAGTCTTCGGAGACTCCTTCACCGGCTCTGCGACCAAGCGGGCATCGAGACGGCGAACCGGAAGATGTCGTGGTACACGATTCGCCACTCGGTCGGGACGTACATGACCAAGGAGCGGGACCTTGCCGCCGCGAAAGCCCAACTCCGACACAAGAACCCGATGACGACGATGAAGTACGACCAAGTTCCCGTCGAGGACCGCCGAAGCGCCCTCGACAGGATGGGGTAACATCCGATGACGCCGCCGACGAAGCCCCACCGAAACGCGGAGAGAGTCGTCAAGTGCCCCGTGGACGGCTGTGAGGCCGAGAAGTTGAGTCGCGGGATGCACCTTCACGTCCTTCGGAGCGCCGGAAACGGTCACGGTCCACAGGGGGAGGTCCCCGAACATCTCGACTTCGAGAATCTGGAGGAAGTGGGGACGCAAGAGGTCGAAGTCAACTACCCCGAGGAGCGGAAGACCGAGTCGGTCGCTCGGCTCTGTCCGTACTGCGGAAAGCCGTTCAAGGGTAAGAACGGGGTGCTGATTCACTTAGGGCAGGTAGAAGGCCGGAAGAACCACCCTGCCAACGCCTCCGAGGTCCACGAGCCGGGGGACTTCCCCGTGGTCGAACTCGATGAGGCCGAGAACGTCGTCGCCGTCGTTGAGGGCCGGATACCGTCTTCGGCGGGGAACTGGCCCTACGAGGAGAGCATCCCGGTCGAACGGGTGTACCGCCTCATCGCAGAGTTGCTGGCAGAGGGCCATCCCGAGACCGCAGCACGAGCGCGAAGCCTACTGCTCACCGATGAGTGACTGAGAACTCGTTCTGAAACGACGGACGGGTACATGGGAATCCACGCACCTATCCTCCGTTCGTCCTACCGGATACGGCGGGACACAACCGAGGGTCGGAGACCCCCGGATTGGATGTCTCGCCGTCCGCATTAAATTCGAGCAACGACTCTTTGCCTTCGTCCTTCCCTCGGTTAGAAGTGGCCACACACTTACGCCCGAAATTCCAGTTATTTCTGTACGTAGTACGCGACCGCGCTTACTATCAATCACGACTTTGTCCGTATGTGGGTGTAACAACCGATGACAGAATCAGAACCACCGAAAGAGGGTAGTTAGGGGGCGAACCGGTCTGGATTCGCATTGTTGTAATTAAAGTTAAAAACCGAATTTATGCGTTTATGACAAATTGTAGTTGCCGTAAGTCTTGTACTTCGCTGACCGTCTCCAATCGAGAAACACTGAAGCCCTGTGAACCCACGAGAGCGATTCTTTTTCACAAAATGATACAACCCACTCACTATCTGCTCAAATTGCTTGAGGCGACCGTCAGACGCCTTAAATCCGATTCTGGTAGTGTGGCTCCCCCCGTGTGTAGGGTGGCGACCAAATGGGACCTTTTAGTGGCCGACTCGGTCGGACTATCACCATCTCGCCGGAGTGTGTAATCGTTGTGAAAGCGTGTTTGAACGTCGTTATAGGAGGTGGGGTCAACGAATGGAAACCCATCAGGGGGAACTGAGGGTATTCACTCGTTCCTCGGATGGTCACTCATGGGGGGACCACAGGGGGGTTACTACTACGGGGTTCAAACCTCGTTGTTTGAACTCTGTGTTCCTATCCGATGAGGGCCGCCTTTGGAGTACGTTAGTCTAAACACGTAGTTCTCTGACGTGCTGTAAGAACAGTACCGAAACACGAGGTGGCAAGAGGGGATACCCTACGAGGGACCACTACGGGGATGTGTGCTAACTGCTTGCCACACCGTTGATGGAACCTTTGGTAATCGAGGTCAGAGGGTGCGGAGATGAACTCCTCCGCGTCAGGATGGCTCGTCACCATGCGGCAGGAGCGTATCACACAGAAAACTTGAATTGTGTGTCTGTGGCCCTTTCGCGGAGTTCAGAATTGCATTGTCAAATTCTACTGAGTGGGGTCTGTTTGGCACATCTCGCGCTATTCAGACAATGACCTGAATTGACACCGTCCATGACGCTGGGAAATCCGGCCCTCGGGAAGCGCTTACTTACCGGCTGAAAGGCTACCTTCCCGGCCCCGAAAAACGCACGGTCAACTCCGAGACCCCCCACCGCCCTCATCGATTGACAGCAAAAGGCTAAACGAGAGATACAACATTGACCCTCCACCGGGTTAGGAATCCGACACGTGATACCATCGGAACCGATTCTCTACCGAACCTCGTGAGGCTATCCAAAACGTGGTTCGTTACTCGTCGTCTTCTCACCAGACCTCCAAGAAATCGTCCACAACCTCGACTTCGGCGTCATCAAGACCGTACACGTCTCGGAGAATCAGGTCGTCAAGTTCGTCTTGCAGTTGCTCGACTTCTTGTTCCAATTCTTCTATGCGGGCCTCATCGGATTGGTACTCGTCCATCAGAGCGACCACGTCCTCAGGCACAGGGGTCGCTAAATCGAGTAACTCGGTGCGACCAAGACGCTTGTCCTGCGCTTTGAGGAGCATGAAGACGAAGTCTCGAATCTGCTCATTTCCAAAGTCTATGGTGTGCCCCCGCTTCATCACGACTTGGTAGACCTTCTCCGAACTCACCTCCATCTTGTCATTTGTCCGAATCGGGTCTTGTCTGTAGTCATCATCAGAAAGGTCAATTGATTTAGCGAGGTCAAGGACGGTCCATTCTTTTTCGTAACTTGGTAAGTAATTCGAGATGTTATCGGTCCGAACTTCCAGTTCGGTAATCGTCTCAATAGTCTTCCGTATGTCTCCTGCAATTGTTGAAATTCGCTTTCTGTCTTCAGATAGAACGACTGGGAGTGGCTCTAAGAACGTTTGACCATACGAATAGAATTTGCTGTTAAAGATGAAACTAATGTGTTTATGATAGAACTCAGTAACACGTGAGTTTAGAAGGCCACCAAAGTAGAGAGTATCTGGAGCATCTGGTGCATACTCATCACGTAATCGGAGACCGTACCCTCCCGCTGTACCTCCCCCAACAAAGTAATACGAACCTTCCGTATCAGGGACAAACGAAGGCTCTTGTCGGAGTACTCCGAGCATGATTTTGTCTGAATCAAATTTGTCAAGATTTTTTGGATAGACGTATGCGTACCACTCGTCAGAATCGCGTAGCGCACCGTTCCCTCGGCTTTTGATTGCTTCTTCACGTTCATCTTCTGTGAAGAATTCCCAAGCGTTTGGGTATTGGTCTTTCAATCTCTCTTGATGTATTGGCTTCACATCGTCCCCCTCAACAGAATACGGGAAAATGACCCACAGGCCCTGCCAATCGAACTTCCACCTGTGGATTTCGTTACCCTTCAATACACGCTTGAGTATCTTCTCTTCAATTGGATAGTAGTCCTCTTCTCCACCAGGTCTGAATTCAACAAGACCATCTTCCTCAGATTCTCTAATTTGTCCTATGTAGATTTTGTCAGCACTCGTCTGCATCCCAACAAAGATGTCTTTCGACACATCGTCCAGACGCAAATCTGCGGTCTGCTCAATTTTATTGAACACCTGCCTTTCGTCATCCGGCATCGGCTTCCAGATAGCCGGAGTACCTTGGTTGTCCTCTGCTAACTGGGCCTGCGAGTACTCGAATAATTCGTATCCCTCTGCATTATCCGGCGTCCTCCATCCGTCAAGATGCCTGATTTTATCCAAGACCCCATCGTTCTTTTCAGCAAACCGTGCACATCGTACATTGTTGCCTTCAACTACTTGTTCCCGGTCTAGAGTGAAGACGCAGGGATAAGGCGTTGGAACGTCAAACACATCTGCTTCTTTGAAATCAATCAGGCTGGTAATCGGCTCCTCGACTAACTGGTCTCGAATCGCCTTGGCGTAATCTGCCATTACCAACCGGTCAGGGCAGATGTACGCCAGTTTTCCGTCGTCAGTCAGCCAATCCACTCCACGCTCAATGAACGGCACGTAGATGTCGAAGTTCGCGATTGCACTGGCATAGTGAGACGAATAGATGTCTTTCATCCCGCTGAGGTTCTGGATACGAACGTATGGCGGATTCGCCACCACAACGTCGAACTCCACATCGTCCTTAATTCGGTCTACGGCATTTCTGTCTTCAATGAAGGACTTTGCACGTCCGTTGTAGCCAGCAAACTGTTCGAGACCCGACTGCATCGTCTCTGCATCCGAACTTCCCGATTTTTGTTCCCGGAGCGTTGGCGTGAGCGTGTCCGCGACGTGGACCTCGAACCCGTCCATCGTGTAGTACGGGTCCTTCTCCGTGACCTTGTCGTAGAGGTCGATAGTGCGGAACAGGAGGTTAATTTGCGTGATGTGGGCCGCGAAGGGGTTGATGTCGATACCGTAGACGTTCTCCTCCACTCGTTCGAGAATTGTGCGGGCCTCATCGGCGTTCAACGCATGGATACTGTTCTTGTTGAACTTCCGGAGGAAGTGCTGAATGAGGCGCTCTGTGACTTCGGTGAGGAAGGTCCCACTCCCACAGGCAGGGTCGAGGACTTTCTTCCGACCGATACCCTCGTTCGGACGGTAGTCCACCGAGTCGAGCATGAACTGAACGACTTCGAGCGGGGTGTAGTATTCACCCAGTTCCTTGCGTTCCTGCTTTGGAAGGTAATCCTCGTAGACGTGGCCGAGGATGTCGCGGTTGACGTATCCGAAGTTGAAGCGGTTGAGTCGTTTGAGGACTTTACTCAACGAGTAATTGAGGTCATCTTCGAGGTCGCGCTGTTTCCGTCGCTCAGTTTTCGAGAATTGCCCCCGCTTGTCTTTGGCGACCCACCACCAATCGAAGATACCGAGTTCGTAGAGGTCGGGGTAGTGGTCGTCGATGCGGTCGTAGGTGTCCATGAGTGCATCGAGGTATGGGCGGGCCTCATCGCGTTCCAGTTCGTCGGCCATACCGCGAGACGAGAGCCGTGTGTGGCCGACGATTTCCTTGTCCTCGGCGATACGAGCGAACAGCGCTCGGTTCAGGATGATGTACGCAGTCTCCCGGCAGAACGCTTCTTTTGCGTTCTTGCTCCGTCCCGTGTATTCGCGCCACTCCTTCCAATCGGGGAACGTAGAATCTAAGAATTCCTTGGGATAGGAACCTTCGTCGCGGTCTCGGTAGTCATCGAAGAATACCTTGAGAACGTCGGTAAGTTCGTCAAGTGAGTTCTTGACGGCCTCCAAGAACAGTTCGTACCCCTCGTCATCCGTCCCCGGTTGGTACTGGACGGGGACTTCCTGATACGTCTCGCGGAAGTACTCGGCATCGCCGAAATCCACGTACCGACTCCGACGAAGGTATTCGAGTTCTCCAAGCGCATTTTGTTGGTCTTCAGAGAGATTCTCGAAGTTCGTCTCGGCTACTGCATCAACGTTGAACCCGTCGATGCCACTAATCTCTCTATTTTCAGATTCGTACTCGTAGAGCCGGAACTCGTGCCCGTTAGTGAGAATCCCGAATCTCGCACTCCCGACCCCGTTCATGTAGGTTTCTAACTGTTCAACGTCATCGAGGTCGAGGTCGTGAGAGGGCCGCTTGGTTTCACAGACGATGACCGGGAACGGCGGTTCGCTGTCGTCGTAAAACAGCAGGTCCTTCCGGTCGTCTTCGAAGTTGACGTGCCCTTCGCCCTCTGTTCGAGACCAGTCGAGCGCGTCGGTGAACAGATGGTCTACCAGAGAATACCGAAAGTCGAACTCACTCCCTTCATGACGTATCTCGCTATGGATTGACGAAATCGCGTCATGGAGTTCACGTAAGGGCGCATCGGACATGGTCTGTGATTCTGTTCAACATGACATAAAGTTTCATCCATGCTGTGATTCGGTCTCAAAATCTAGACAAAATCGACCCAACGACGCGAGCCGACTTACCAAAATGCGCGCTCGAAACGGCCGCTCGTGTGCTAACCCAATCTCCATTTTCCATCACGCCTTCCTTGAGCCGGTTGCACCAATTCACTCGGGCATGGTGTCTGCACCGGTAACTAATTATGACTTTCTTACAACTGGTATCCTATGCCTCCTTCCGTTGACCCCTATGTTGACCCATCAAATTTCCAAGCCCCACAGAATCAGTATGTCGCTTGGTTGGACATCATGGGTACTGCAAATGCGATGCGGAGGTCAGTTAAAACGGCCGCAGTGAAGGTTCTTAAAATGCACAATGCGGTTATTGATGTTCAGGACTCTTTTGATGTTGATACATTTCCCATGATGGATGGGATTTACATTGTTTCAGATGATGGCTATGAACTCATCGACTTTTTGCAAGAGATTTTTAAAGGATACGCAGAATATATAGTTCAAGAGTCTCAGGAAGACCACTTTGAAATCTACTATGCGTCAATAATCAGGGCGGCTATCGCATTTGGTCCACTCTATCACGGTGCTGACACAGACGACTCTGTTTCAGAATCAATAGCCAATTCAGGTGCTTACAAAGATTCAATTCTGGTAGGAGTTCCAATGGCTGATGCATATGGTGCTGAAACAGATGCCCCTCCCTTTGGCATTCATATTCACCAATCGGCCCGGACACTTGCCCCAGATGGGAAAGAACCAATTCCGCAGTATTGGTGGCAGTGGTGGGATGACTCAGGACTAGCGTCAAACCTATTTGACTTGTTAGAAAAGTATTTTGAATATTTCGAACAGTCACGACATAGTGAATATAATCCTGAGAAAATTGAACTCCACCGAGAAATGGCAGAAGCATACCTACACGAAGATTATTGATACGGCATTCTCTAAATGGTGACGAAGGGAACAGCGACTGGCGCTGTCTCGTAGAAGCACTTTTAGCGCTTGCCGTTTAGTTACGTACTGTCGAAGTGGAAATTGGGGATAGCCGCCCAAAGTACCGGGTAACGGCCCGAGGCGCTTAGGACGCTGTGGTGTAGACCTTCGCAGGTTCGAACCCTGTCCCGCGCACTAAGCGAACGAAGTGAGCGAGGGAGCAGACAGGTTCGAACCCTACGAGACGAGCACAGCGAGTCTCGGCCCGGTTCGAACCCTGGCATACCGTCTCGAACACCGTGAGAGACGTGTCTGCGCGACAGAAGGACTCGAATCAGGGAGCAACGCGAAGCGTTGCGACCGTGGTTCGAACCCTGCCGCGCGCCTTCCCGAGCGTTCGTCATCGAATCGTGTGCTCGCGGACCTCCACGGTCCCGTTTTCGAGGACGGTGAGTTCGAACGACTCCGTGGTGCCGACCGGGCGCTCCCACCGAACCGTTCGGTTCACCCCGACGGAGACCGTCTGGCGGGTCGGTTGCAACTGGTCGGTCAGGTCGAGTCCGCCGTCTCCGCCGTAGTCGGAGAGCGTCTCGTTGAAGACCGCTTTACCGCCGACTGCGACAGCGACGCGCCCCGTGAACCCGGCCTCTGGATGGAGTGATAGTCGGGTCTCGGGTATCCGGCCGGTGAGCGCACTCGTCCGCTCGGACGTCGCGGTCGGCTCAGTCGGTGACTGTGTGGTCGCCGCGACCCCGCACTCCACGCTTAAAGACCCCGCATACGTTCGGAGGAAACCTTACCGTCGTGGTGTCCAATTCGCGGACGAATGCCTGCGCAGTCACTCTACGCTCGCCTCGGCGGCCGCGAGGCCGTCGAAGCAGTCGTCTCGGACTTCTACGACCGCGTCCTCGCCGACGACTCGGTCGCGCACTACTTCGACGACATCGACATGGTCGAACAGCGCGCCCACCAGGTCAAGTTCATCAGCGCCGTCGCGGGCGGTCCCGTCGAGTACGACGGAGCCGACATGCGAGCGGCCCACGACCACCTCGACCTCTCGGGCGAGGACTTCGACGCCATCGCCGAGCACCTCGCGGCCGCGCTCGACGAAAACGGCGTCGCCCCGGAAGATGCCGATGCGATTCTCGAGGAAGTCGCCGCGCTCAGAGCACCGATTCTGGGGCAGTAGGTTCCGTTCGACCTCCTTCCGGGAGAATCAGTCGCCGGTTTCCACCGGTCGAATCGCGCACGCCACGCGTCAGACGCGACACAACCCTTTTTCTCACCCGGTGTCTCTCTCCACCAATGGCGGCGTTATCCGAATTATTGGGCGACCTCGTGGCGGACGTCGATGGGTTGTTTCTGTTCACGCCGAGCAGCTCCCACTACGAGCAGTTCGCCGAGACGGACGTTCCGACGGTGGTCATCGCGCCGGAGAACACGGTCGAAGCCGAGACGTTCGTGGAGCTGCCCCTGCAGTTCCAGAACGTCAAAGACCGCATCCGCTTCGGCGTCGAGGGAGCGATGGAACAGCGCATCGTCGAGGCCGGCGACACCATCGCCTGCAACGTCGGCATCTTCGGCGGCGACCCGGACTCGCTCGTCCGCGTCCGCGTCGAGGAGAACATGCGGTCGGGCATCTACGACCTCTTCGCGAACTCGCGGGCGGACCCCGGCGTCATCCGCGACGTGTTCGAGGTGGCCATCGAACTGGGCAAGAAAGGGCAGAAGGGCGAACCCGTCGGCGCGCTGTTCATCGTCGGTGACGCGGGCAAGGTGATGAACAAGTCGCGGCCGCTGTCGTACAACCCCTTCGAGAAGTCCCACGTCTACGTCGGCGACCCCATCGTCAACGTGATGCTCAAGGAGTTCTCGCGGCTCGACGGCGCGTTCGTCATCTCCGATTCGGGGAAAATCGTCTCGGCGTACCGCTACCTCGAACCCTCCGCGGAGGGCGTCGACATCCCGAAGGGGCTGGGCGCGCGCCACATGGCCGGCGGCGCTATCACCCGCGACACCAACGCCACGGCCATCGTCCTCTCGGAGTCCGACGGGCTCGTCCGGGCGTTCAAGGGCGGCAAGATGATTCTCGAAATCGACCCGGAGGCGTACTGAGATGCCGGGGTTCGCTTCGGCGTCCCTCATCCACTCGTCGGTCGGTCCCGCGTCCACAGCCGCACTCACACCCGCATCCGCATCCGCGTCCGCGTCCGCATCCGCATCCGCCGCCCCGCTTCAGACGGTCGGCGGCGTCGTCGACGACATCGTCAGAATCGCCGGCCTCCGGTTTCTCGGCGTGCTCGCCATCCTCCTCCTCGGGCTGGTGCTCGCGTACGTCGCGGGGACGCTCGTCCATCGGCTTCTCGTCAGCGTCGGCGTCCCGGAGGCCATCGAGGGGACCGCGTTCGAGCGGACCGCCCGCGATTTCGACACCTCGACGGTCGAAATCCTGTCGTGGCTGACGCGGTATTTCGTCCTCGGCATCAGCATCTTCGCCACCCTCTCGTTCGCCGGGGTCAACTACGCCGACCGGTTTTGGGGGCTCGTCATCGCCATCCTCCCGCAGTTGTTCATCGCCATTCTGGTCCTCATCATCGGGGTCGTCGTCGGCGACAAGGTCGAACTGCTCGTCGCCGAGCGACTCCGCGCGGTCAAACTTCCGCAGGTGAACATCCTCCCGGCGCTCGCGAAATACACCGTCTTCTTTCTCGCCACGCTCGTCGCGCTCTCGCAGGTCCGCGTCGCCACGCTCGCGCTCATCGTCCTCCTCGGGGCGTACCTGCTGGGACTCATCGTGTTCGGCGTCGTCGCCTTCCGCGACCTCCTTCGCTCGGGCGCGGCGGGGACGTATCTCCTGTTCACCCAACCGTACAGCATCGGCGACGAGATAGTCGTCGGCGAGGTCCGCGGCGTCGTCCAGGAGTTCGATATGTTCGTCACCCACGTCGAATCCGAGGATACGGAGTTCGTCATTCCGAACGCGCGCGTCCTCGACAAGGGCGTCGGGCGCGTTCGGTAGGCGCTCGGAACCGGGGTCACCGTCGTCGTTCGGACCGATGCCGTACGGTTCGGTGCCGGACTGGCGGTCGCCGCGTCTCGAACCGCCCCCTACGACGACCGATTACTGCCCGTCGGTCTCGCCGCCGGACATGGGTCTCGCGGGCACGCCGGCGACCGTCTCGCCCGCGGGCACGTCGCGCGTGACGAGCGAGTTCGCCGCGACCTGCGCGCCCTCGCCGATGCGGACGCCCGGGAGAACCGTCGCCTTCGCGCCGATCATGGCGCGCTCGCCGACGACGACCTCGCCGGTACGGTACTCGTCCTGCAAAAACTCGTGGCAGAGGATGACCGCGTCGTAGCCGATGATAGCGTCGTCTTCGATGGTGACGAGTTCCGGCCAGAACACGTCGGGCGTCGCTTCGAGGCCCCACGAGACGCCCGCGCCGACGGTGACGCCGACGCGCCGGAGCGCCCAGTTTCGCACCCTGAGCGACGGCGCGATGCGCGCCACGAGGACGAACACGTAGTTGAGCATCACGCGCCAGACGGGTTTGGCGTCGGTCCAGTACTGCAACGAGTTCCGCGGGCCGGGCGTCGGGTGGTGCTGGATTCGGTCGTGTCGGCGGGCCTCCGCGTCCGCCGGTGCGGCATCGTCGTCGGTCACGTCCGCCGATTGGACCGCGGGGGTAAAAGCGCCCTCGGCGCGGGGGCGACGAGAGAAATCGCGAACCGGTCCCGCGGGACCGCTCCCTGTTTACTCGCCGCGGAGTTCGGCCATGTGGTCGATGCGGCGCTGAACGAGCGCGCTCGTGCCGATGTCGTGGCGGATGTGGAAGCCCTCGCCGGCGTCGGCGAGCGCGTCCTCCGCGAGTTCCTCCGCCGCGGCGATGCTGTCGGCGACGCCGACCACGGCGAACGACCGGGAGGTCGTCGTGTAGAGGCCGTCCTCGCGGTCGTCGACGCTCGCGTAGAACAGCAGGGCGTCGGCGTCCTCGTCCACTTCGACCGTGATCTCCGCGCCGGCCTCGGGGTCCGTCGGGTAGCCCTCGGGGACGGCGTACTTACACACCGTGGCGGCCTCGGCGAAGTCGAGTTCCGGCAGTGATTCGCCCTCGCGGGCGGCCGTGAGCACGTCGATGAAGGGCGTTTCGAGGACCGGAAGCGTGTTCATCGCCTCGGGGTCACCGAAGCGGGCGTTGAACTCGATGACCTTCGGGCCCTCGGTCGTGAGCATGAACTGGCCGTAGAGGATGCCCTTGTACTCCGGCAGCGCCTCCACGACGGCCTCGATGACCTCGACGGCGGCCTCGTAGTCGCCGTCGGCCATGAACGGCAGGGAGGGCGATACGTCGGTGTAGCTTCCCATGCCGCCGGTGTTCGGTCCCTCGTCGCCCTCGTAGGCGCGCTTGTGGTCCTGCACGGCGGGGCTGACGCGGAACTCGCCGTCGGCGACGAACGCCTGAATCGTGAACTCCTCCCCGACGAGGCGCTCTTCGAGCACGACGCGCTCGTAGTCCGAGTCGCGGAGGTACGCCTTCGCCTCCGCGGGCGTCACCTGGTCGCCGATGACCTTCACGCCCTTACCGCCGGTGAGGCCCGCGGGCTTGACCGCGAGGTCGCCGTCGTAGTCGTCGATGTAGTCGCAGGCGGCCGCCATGTCGTCGAAGGTGGCGAAGTCGGGGTTGCCCGGAATCGCCTCGTCGCGCATGAACTGCCGCTGGAACGCCTTGTCCGTCTCGATGCGCGCCTCGGCGGCCTGCGGGCCGAAGGTATAGATTCCCGCCTCGTCGAGGGCGTCGGCGACGCCGGCCGCGAGGCCGGACTCGGGGCCGACGACCGCGAGCGTCGCGCCGACGGACTCGGCGTAGGCGACGATGTCCTCGGCGGCGGTCTCCGAAATCGTCTCGAAGCCCTCGGCGAGGGCGGCGATGCCGGGGTTTCGGTTGCTGGCGCAGGCGTACAGGTCGCAGTCGGGGGCCAGCGCGCGGGCAATCGCGTGCTCGCGGCCGCCGCCGCCGACGAGGAGGACGGTCTCGCTCATGGTCGCATACCCTGCGCACGGGAGTGTAAAGATTGCTCTTTATCTGCGACGAAATAGGCACGATTGTGGTTATGTCCGGTCGACTGCGAGGGTGACTCGCCGTCCGACCCACACCCCGCGCCACACCCCGAGTCGGCCACGACGGCCGTCTCCACGCCGCTTTAGTTCCCGGAGCGCCGACTTCGACGCATGTCCGACCCGGTGGGACGCAACCGACTCGACGAGGAGCAGAGCCCGTACCTCCGCCAGCACGCCGACAACCCGGTCAACTGGCAGCCGTGGGACGAAACGGCCCTCGAAGCGGCCCGCGAGGCGGACAAGCCCATCTTTCTTTCAATCGGCTACTCGGCGTGCCACTGGTGTCACGTCATGGCCGACGAGAGCTTCTCGGACCCCGACATCGCCGAGGTGCTCAACGAGGAGTTCGTCCCGGTGAAAGTCGACCGCGAGGAGCGCCCCGACCTCGACCGCATCTACCAGAACATCTGCCAACAGGTCACCGGCGGCGGCGGCTGGCCGCTTTCGGTCTGGCTCACGCCCGAGGGCAAGCCCTTCTTCGTCGGCACGTACTTCCCACCCGAACCCCGCCGCGGCGCGCCCGGCTTCCGCGATATCGTCGAGAGCTTCGCAGAGTCGTGGCGGACCGACCGCGACGAGATAGAAAACCGCGCCGACCAGTGGACGAGCGCCATCACCGACCGACTGGAGGAGACGCCCGACACGCCCGGCGAGGCTCCCGGCTCGGACATCCTCGACACCACCGTACAGGCCGCGCTCCGCGGCGCTGACCGCGACCACGGCGGCTTCGGCGGCGACGGACCGAAGTTCCCCCAACCCGGTCGCATCGACGCTCTGCTCCGCGGCTACGCCGTCTCCGGCCGCCGCGAGGCGCTCGACGTGGCGCGGCAGAGCCTCGACGCGATGGCCAACGGCGGCCTCCGCGACCACCTCGGCGGCGGCTTCCACCGCTACTGCGTCGACCGCGAGTGGACCGTCCCGCACTTCGAGAAGATGCTGTACGACCAGGCCGGTCTCGCCTCGCGGTATCTCGACGCCGCCCGACTCACCGGCAACGACTCGTACGCGACCGTCGCCGCCGAGACGTTCGAGTTCGTCCGCCGCGAACTCACCCACGACGACGGCGGCTTCTTCGCCACGCTCGACGCCCAGTCCGGCGGCGAGGAGGGAACCTTCTACGTCTGGACGCCCGACGACGTGCGCGACCTCCTCCCCGAACTCGACGCCGACCTCTTCTGCGACCGCTACGGCGTCACGCCCGGCGGCAACTTCGAGAACAAGACGACCGTCCTGAACGTCTCGGCGACGACCGCCGAACTCGTCGACGAGTACGACCTCGACGAATCCGAGGTCGAAGACCGCCTCGAAAAGGCCCGGAAAGCCCTGTTTGCCGCCCGCGAGGGGCGCGAGCGCCCCGCCCGCGACGAGAAGGTGCTGGCCGGCTGGAACGGCCTGATGATTTCGGCGTTCGCGCAGGGGTCGGTCGTCCTCGAAGACGACTCGCTCGCTTCCGACGCCCGCCGCGCCCTCGACTTCGTGCGCGAGCGCCTCTGGGACGACGAGACCGAGACGCTCTCGCGGCGCGCCATGAACGGCGAGGTGAAAGGCGACGGCTACCTCGAAGACTACGCCTTCCTCGCGCGCGGCGCGTTCGACCTCTATCAGGCGACCGGCGACCTCGCGCCGCTCTCGTTCGCGCTCGACCTCGCACGGGCGACCCGCCGCGAGTTCTACGACGCCGACGCGGGCACGCTCTATTTCACCCCCGAGAGCGGCGAGTCGCTCGTCACCCGCCCGCAGGAGCCGACCGACCAGTCCACGCCGTCGAGCCTCGGCGTCGCCACGTCGCTGTTCTTGGACCTCGAACAGTTCGCGCCGAACGCCGACTTCGGCGAGGTCGCGGACGCGGTCCTCGGGTCGTTCGCCAACCGCGTCCGCGGCAGTCCGCTCGAACACGTCTCGCTCGCGCTCGCCGCCGAGAAGGCCGCCAGCGGCGTCCCCGAACTCACCGTCGCCGCCGACGAGGTGCCCGACGAGTGGCGCGCGACGCTCGCCTCGCGGTATCTTCCCGGCCTCGTCGTCTCCCGTCGCCCCGGCACCGACGCGGAACTCGACGCGTGGCTGGACGAACTCGGACTCGACGAGGCCCCGCCAATCTGGGCCGGTCGCGAGGCGGCCGACGGCGAGCCGACCGTCTACGCCTGCGAGAACTTCACCTGCTCCGCGCCGACCCACGAGCTCGACGAGGCGCTGGCGTGGTTCACGGCGGGCGACGACGTCTAACTGAAACATCGAGACGGGCCGGAACCCAATTCAGAGCTGAGAGCCGTCGTAGCGTCGTCGCAATTCTCTGACTTTCTCGGCGACTCGCTCGGCGCGCTCGCGGGTCACGCACGGGACGACGTTCTCACCCGTCGGCGTGTCGAAGACGAGCGTCGTTTCGTCGACGATGTCGAGGCTCCGCGCCGAGAGCGCGGAACAGTACGTCCGACTCGTCTTCCGGTCCAACGTCGATTGCACGATTGCCGTGGTGTCGAAGCGGTAGGCGTGGTCGTCGGTCTCCCACCGCTCGTGGACCGTCGAGGCCACGAACAGACCGACCCGGTCGGCGAGCAGTTCCTGAATCGACGCCACGACTCCTTCGGGGAGCGGCGGCGACTCGCCCCAAAGCATCGACTCGTGGGGAATCGTCGTGAGCAGGTCGTCCCCGCGGTCGTCGATGAGCGTGAGACGAAACACGAAGTTCTCCCCGACCATCGTCGTCGCGGCGTCGAGAAGCGCGAACAGCGCGTCCTCGCCGTCGCGGTCGAGAGAGAAGACGCGGGTTCCGTCGTCCGGGCGCTCGGGGTCGAGCGCGTCGACGGTTGTGAGCGCCTCGACGCATCGCTCGTTGTCGTCTGCTCCGAAATCTTCGTCGAGTTCGACTCGAACCGCGTGCGCGACGTGGGCGACCTCGGAGAACACCGGGAGGAGGTCGCGGCGGTAGTCGTCGCTGTCGAGGTGATAGCGCTGCGGGCCGTCCCCGCAATCCGGACTCTCACTACTATCTCCGCCACGTTCCTCACGCATCTGCGAACTCCCGCGCCACCTGCGCTCGTCGCATCGCATCGGCGTACCCGCGGGTGTCGTATCACGGTTTCGGCGGGTCAAGAGAACGGAAGATTCGAACCGACGCTTAGTTCGACAGTTCGTCCGCGAGGTAGACCGCAATCGGAACGTCCTCGTCCTCCACGAAACGGGCGACCTCCTCGCCGTCGCGTTCGACGACGACCGTCGGGATGAGTTCGATGTCGTACTCGTCGACGAGCGGGCCGACCTTCGAGCCGTCGTCGGCCTTCTCGACGGGGTAGTGTTCGATTCGCTCGGCGGGGACGCCGGCGGCGTCGAGCGCCGCCGCGAAGTCGGGAAGCTGTCCGCGGCAGTCGCCGCACCAGTCGCCGCCCCAGACCTTGAACGTGTAGTCTGCGGCCGCGAGCGTGTCGACCACGTCGGGGTACGAGGCCGCGTCCCACGCGGGGTTCGGTTGCATCGTTTCGAGCGTCTCGGCTTCGGCCATGCGCCCGTCTACCGGCCGCGCGGATTTAACGGGTGCGCTCGCGGCGGGGCTCGCCGCCCGCGTTCGTCGCTGTCTCCCCCCGAGACGGTGGCCGTATCGTCCGCCTCCGCCAGTCGTTTAGTGTCGCACCGTCAACGGAGGGTCGATGGACGACAGTATCCTCGACGCTATCGGGTCGCCGCTGGTCCGCGTCGACTCCACCGAGGGGTCGACGGTCGCGGCGAAGATAGAGTCGAAGAACCCGGGCGGGTCAGCGAAGGACCGCCCCGCGTTGGCGATGGTCGAGGCGGCCGAGGAGGCGGGCGATATCTCGCCGGGCGACCGCCTCGTCGAACCCACGTCCGGGAACACCGGTATCGGACTCGCGGTCGTCGCGGCGGCGAAGGGCTACGACCTGACTATCGTCATGCCGGACTCGATGTCGCCCGAGCGCCGCGAAATCATGCGCGCCTACGGGGCGACCATCGAACTCGTCGAGGGCGACATCTCCGCCGCGAAAGAGCGCGCCGACGAACTCGAAGCCGAGGGCATGTACCAACTCCGGCAGTTCGAGAACCCGGCGAACCCGGAGGCGCACTACCGGACGACCGCCGAGGAGATTCTCGAACAGGTGGGCGACCGCCGCATCGACGCCCTCGTCGCCGGCATCGGCACCGGCGGCACGATTTCGGGCACCGGCCGCCGTCTCGTCGAGGAGTTCCCCTCGATGCGCGTCGTCGGCGTCGAACCCGCCGAGAGCGCCGTTCTCTCGGGCCACGAAGTCGGCAACAACGACTTCCAGGGGATGGGCCCGGGCTTCGTCAGCCCCAACCTCGACACCGACCTCCTCGACGACGCGGAAATCGTCGAACTCGCGGACGCCGAGGCCGAGTGTCGCCGCCTCGCCCGCGAGGAAGGCATCCTCGTCGGCCAGTCGTCCGGCGCGTCGCTCCTCGCCGCCAAGCGCGTCGCTGAGCGGCTCGCCGCCCCCGACGCCGACGAGGAAGACCAGCCGCTCGTGGTGACGGTCTTCTGGGACTCCGGCGAGCGCTACATGTCGACCGGGATGTTCGACGCCGAGGAATAGCGGTAAACCGCGGTTTTTCGCCGGTCGCCTCGCTCACCGACCGAACTCGTCTTCTCCCACTCTGACGACGAGCGTTCGCTCCACGTCTCTGAGGTCGTAGTCGGGCACCGAGCCGTCGACGCGCGTCACGAACATCGGCTCGACGAGGCGGCCGTCTTCGACGCCGTAGATGGCGAGGTGGTCGCCCGTGTCATCGGGCTGAACATTCCCGTCTCGAATCTGTCGGGCGAGGTCGCGGGAGAGCCACTCGTCGACCGAGACGGAGGGCTCGCGGACCAACGAGAAGTCGGCGAACCGGACGAGATACCAGTTGAGGTCGTTGAGAAGCGAGACGGCCGCGCCGAGACTCACCGTGTCGACCGAAAGCGAGTTGTCGAACGGTTCGGAGATATCGTAGGTCGAAAGCGCCGCGCGCGCGGTGTCGCGCGACAGCAGTTCGTACTGGAGGTGCACGTCCTCCGCGCCGACGATACAGACCTGCGTCACGTCGAGAGGGAGGGACCGGATTCGGTAAAGCGGTTCCGGTACTCAGGCGGTCGATTCCCACTCGGCGGCGCAGGACTCGTCGCAGAAGACGACGCGCTCGCGTTCGAGGGTTATCTTGCCGGGCTTGTCGATGTCTCGTTCGAGGAGGAGCTGATAGTGGGCTTCGCTCATGTCCACGCGGGCGCGGCAGGCCCCGCACCGCTCGACGGTGTCGCTCCAGTCGGTCCGCGACGCCCGGTGGCTGACGCGCCACTCGGGGCCGGGGTGTCCGCGACCGGGATGCGATGTTTTCGACATGGGAGAACCCTAGTGCTCACGGTAAATAAAGCCATTTTTGTGCAATTGTTCATTCGAAACGAATCTAAACGTTCGGAGAATCGTGACTATGGTGGTGGTTTGCACGGTTCGTGTGGGCGTCGGTACCGTGCCTCGGTAGGTCGGGCGGCGGCCGCTTTCGGGTTCTGGATGGCGTTCGACCCTCCGCTCGCGCTTCGGCGTCCCGGGGTTCAGTCGCTTCGGCGTTCGGTCGCTCACTCGCCGTCGGGCGAGACGACGACTCGCTCGCGGGCGGCCGCCACCGCGAGGTCGAACAGGTCATCGGGCTCCGCGGCCTCGACGGCCGACAGCGAGGCGTTCGTCTCGGGGAAACTCGGCGCGACGCGCTCGCAGCCGACGGGGAGCGTCGAGTCGTCGTAGGTGCCGAGGTCGCGCGCGGCCGCGACGATGTCGGTCTTGTCGCGGGTCAAAAGCGGGCGGTGGACGGGGTAGTCGACCGCGGCCTCGGTGACGGCGAGGTTCTCGCCGGTCTGGCTCGACTTCTGACCGAGCGATTCGCCGGTCACGATTGAGTGGGCGTGCTCGTCGGTGGCGACCTCGGCGGCGATGGCGAGCATGGCGCGCCGCAGCGAGAGCATCCGGGTGTCATCGACGGACTCCATCAGTCGTTCGACCACGTCGCCGGCGGGGACGACGTGCACTCGCATGTCCGCGTTCGGGGCGCGACGGGCGATGGTCCGCACCGTCTCGATGGCCCGCGCGCGGTGGTCAGCGCCACCGTAGTCGCCCAAATCGACGTAGACGGGGACGATTTCGCAGCCCCGGCGCATCAGCTCCCACGTCGCCACCGGCGAGTCGATGCCGCCGGAGACGAGCGAGACGGCCCGTCCCTGCGTTCCGAGCGGGAGGCCGCCGGGGCCGTCGAACCGCCGGACGGAGAGATACGCCGTCTCCTCGCGGCACTCGATGCGGTAGGTCCGGTTGGGGTCGTCGAGGTCCACGGGCGCGCCGGTCGCCTCGACGACGGCGCTCCCGGCCTCGCGTTCGAGGTCGGAACTGGTGAAGTCGTGCTGGTCGGCGTCGCCGACGCGGTCGGCGTCGACGGCGAACTTCGCCCCGTCGGGGTGGTCGTCCGCGAGGGTTCGACAGGTGGCGACGATGTCGTCGAGGACGGGGTCGCAAGCGACGCAGGGACGCGCCCAGACGACGCCCGGCACCTCGGCGCAGGCGGCCGCGACGGCCTCGGCGTCGGCCGCGTCGCGGACGAGCAGGCGGGACCACTCCCGCTCGACGCGGCCCGGGAGCGAGCGGTCGTCGAGGACCGCCTGGAGGTTCGTCCGCAGTCTGGCCTCCATCTTCGCCCGGACGCTCGAACTCTTCGTGCCCACCTCGCCGTAGCCGACGAGGACGACGTGCGCCGTCTGATTCACGGTCGACGTTCTCCGGGGGCACCCTTCAGCGTCTCGTTTCGCGGGGCGTCCGCGTCCTGCGCGGCACGGCGCTCCCTCTCGCTATTAGTGTTATATATCTGTACATAGTACAATTTACTGAACCGTAGTCAGACGGCGAAACAATATAAACCGCTTAATAGATTTCACACCCTCTCTGTCTCGTACACCCGCCGACCGACCCGCCGTCGCGCTCGACGCCCGCTCGATTCCCGACCGACGCCCACTCGACGCCCACTCGATGCCAATGACCGACGAGTCGCCAGCCGACATCGACCTCGCTGACCCGCAGTACTACCTCAACCGCGAACTGAGCGAACTGGAGTTCCAGTCCCGCGTGCTCAACGAAGCGCTCGACGACCGGAACCCGCTTCTCGAACGGGTCCGATTTCTGTCCATCTTCACGAAGAACTTAGACGAGTTCTTCATGAAGCGCGTCGGCGGGCTGAAACAGCAGATAGACGCCGGCGTGACGGAGCGGACGACCGACGGCCGGACGCCCCTCAAGCAGTGGGAGGAGGCCATCGACAAGGCCCGGCCCATGTTCGAGCGACAGGCCGAGTGCTACCGCGAGGAGATTCGCCCGGCGCTCGCCGGGGAGGGCATCCACATCTGTGACTACGACGACCTGACGCCCGACCAGCGGGCGGAGATGCGGGACTACTTCGAACTCTCGGTGCTGCCGACGCTGACGCCCCTGTCGTTCGACCCGGCCCACCCGTTCCCGTTCATCTCGAACCTCTCGCTGTCGCTCGCGGTGGTCACCCGCGACGACGACGGCGACCAGACGTTCACCCGGGTGAAGATTCCGCAGAACCGCCCGCGGCTCGTCGAGGTCGAGACCGACGGCGACGAGGTCCGATACGTCCTCTTGGAGGAGGTCATCCGCGCCAACCTCGACCTGCTGTTCCCGAACGTCGAGGTCGTGGACACCGCGGTGTTCAAGCTGACGCGAAACGCCGAGGTCCGCCGCAACGAGGAGGTCGCGGAGGACCTCATCGACATGATAGAGGAGGTGCTCGAACAGCGCCGCTTCGCCACCGTGGTCCGCCTCGAAATCGAGGCCGACGCGCCCGCGGCCGCGCGAGACCTCCTCGTCGAACAGTTGGACCTCGACGACCGCGAGGTGTTCGAACTCCGCGGGCCGCTCGACTACCGCGAACTGATGGACCTCACGGACCTCGACCGGCCGGACCTCTCGCTGGAGTCGTGGACGCCGCAGCCGCACCCGCGGTTTTCGGACCTCGACGCGACCGACGCGGGCATCGGCTCGGGCGCGTCGTCCCCCGAGGCGGCCGGCGACGACGGCGACACCATCTTCGACGAAATCCGCCGCAAAGACGTGCTGTTGCACCACCCGTACCACTCGTTCGGTGACACCGTCCAGGAGTTCCTCGACGCGGCCGCCAACGACCCCGACGTGTTGGCCATCAAGGCCGCCATCTACCGGACGGCCTCGGACTCGCAGGTCATCGAAGCGCTCATCGACGCCGCCGACAACGGCAAACAGGTCGCGGCGATGGTCGAGCTCAAAGCGCGGTTCGACGAGCAGAACAACCTCGAATGGGTCCGTCGCCTCGAAGAGGAGGGCATCCACGTCGCCTACGGCACCATCGGCCTCAAGACGCACACGAAGACGGCGCTCGTCGTCCGCGAGGAGGAAGACGGCGTCCGCCTCTACTCCCACGTCGCCACGGGGAACTACCACTCCGGGACCGCGAAGGGCTACGTCGACCTCGGCGTCCTCACCGCCGACCGCGACATCGGACAGGACCTCGTGAAGGTGTTCAACTTCTTCACCGGTCCCTCCTTGGACGAGGAGTTCCGGAAGCTCCTCATCGCGCCCGTGACGATGCGAACCGAGTTCACGAAGTGCATCCGCCGGGAGGCCGAACACGCCCGCGCCGGCCGCGACGCCCGCATCGTCGCCAAGATGAACGCGCTCGAAGACCCCGGCATCGTCGAGGAACTGTACGAGGCGTCGATGGCCGGCGTCGACATCGACCTGCTCGTCCGCGACATCTGTCGGCTCCGACCCGGACTGGAAGGCGTCTCGGAGACCGTCACGGTCCGCAGCGTCGTGGACCGCTTCCTCGAACACTCCCGCATCTTCTACTTCGAGAACGCGGGCGACCCCGACTACTACGTCGGTTCGGCGGACTGGATGACCCGCAACCTCGACAAGCGCGTGGAGGCCATCGCCCCCGTCGAAGACCCCGACATCCGCGAGCAGTTGCGGTTCATCCTCGAACTCGGCTTCGGGGACAACCGGAAGGCGTGGGAGATGAACGCCGACGGCAGCTACGACCAGCGCGACCCCGGCGACGGCCACGAGATTAGCATGCAGAAGATTCTGATGGACCAGACGCTCGCGGCGTCGAACACGCCCGGCGTCCACCGCGGTATCTCGGCGTCGCATCCCGACGTGCCCGAGACGCTCCTCGTGGAGTCCGACCCGTCCGTGATGGCCCCCCGGGACGACGGGGAGGCCGAAGCCAGTGACGGGGACGACGCCGCCGACACCACCGAATCAGCCGTCGAAGCGGGCGCGCCGAAGAACGGCGACCCCCAGCACGTCCTCGACGACTTCCCCGAGAAGTGGTACGTACCGAGCAGTCGGCACTACGAGTACGCGGTTCGGACGCCGGACGGCGACCGCGACTACCGGAAGACGGCCGAGGCGGCCGCGCGGCTGGTCGAGAAGTACTACGGCGAGGAGTAATCGCACCGCCCTCGCGGGCGACGCGGCGGTCGGTGTTTTGTTTTTCGTTTCGACCCGCCGCGAGGCGACGCCTCAGAACGTGCTGAGTTCGCCTTCGATGGTCCGGCGGGTGATGTCGGTCACGTTCGCGAGTTCGCGGTCGATGATGGCGATAACCTCGTCTTCGATGTCAGCGATGGTGACGCCGTCGTCCGTGATGACCTTCGCGTCGGCGACGTGGGGTTCGTCGATGGGGCGGCCGATTTGCGAGAGCAGGCGGACCTGGAGGTCGCGGATGCCGTCGACCTCGTCGACGACCGTCTCGGCGATGTGGGTGGAAAGCAGGTTGTAAATCTTCCCGATGTGGTTGACGGGGTTCTTGCCGGAGGTCGCTTCCATGCTCATCGGGCGGTTCGGCGTGATGAGGCCGTTGGCGCGGTTGCCGCGGCCGACGGAGCCGTCGTCGCCCTGCTCGGCGGACGTGCCGGTCGTCGTGAGGTAGATGGAACCTTCCTCGTAGTCGTCGGCGGTGTTGACCTCGACGTTGACCTTGCGGTCCGTGTAGTCGGTGGCGAGGTCGGAGACGAACTCGCGGACGTCGTCGACCGCGGCGACGTAGTCGTCGATGTCCTCGATGTACTTGTCGACCATCGCGGCGGCGACGGTCACGTCGATGACGTCGCCCTCGCGCTTGCCCATGAGCTTGATGTCCTGTCCGAGTTCGGGGTGGTCGTCGCCGTAGGCCGCGCCGTTGAGGGCGCGCTCGGCTTCGAGGACGATGCGCTCCGTCTCGGTCAGGGGGGCGTGGCCGACGCCGAAGCTCGTGTCGTTGGCCATCGGGACCTGCTGGGTCTCCTCGCCGAACACGTCCTGGAGGTCGCCGGAGCCCTCGCCGAGCTTCACGTCGACGATGATGTCCGTGCCCACGTCGAGCCCGGGGATGTTCTCGTTGAGGTACTCGCGGGCGGCCCGGAGCGCCGTCGAATCGACGGGAATCTTCTCGCCGTCGTACTCCTTCGTGGCGCGGCCGACGATGAGGAGATAGATGGGCTCGATGACCTCGCCGCCGCCGAAGGCGGGCGCGGCCGTGCCGGCGACGAGTTGGGTCTCGTCGGTGTTGTAGTGCAGCACCTTGCCGACGCGGTCGAGATAGAGGTTCGAGAGGGCGCGGGAGACGCTCTCGGCGATGCCGTCGGAGATGGAGTCGGGGTGCCCGATACCCTTTCGCTCGACGATTTCGACCTCCTGGTCCTCGACCGCGCGCTTGTCGGCGGATTCGAGGCGGATATTTCGGTCGCTCATTGGCGGGACGTACCCGGCGGGCGGTTCTATAACTTGCGGAAACCTTTGGCCACACTCGTATTACCTGAGAGTATGCTCGGGCAGTATCTGCCGAGGTTACGGACGCCCGCGGGGGTCGATAGTCCGTCTATTCTTCGGGCGCGCCGAGCAGCATCCCGAGGTAGGAGGTCCGAATCTGGTCGTCGGGGTCGAGACCGAGGTCCCGGAGGACGGCGAATGCCCCCTCGCGGGCGTCGTCGACGCCGGACTCGACTTCGATTTCGACCTCCACGAACTCGCCAAGCCCGGACACCGAATCGAGCGAGACGGTGTAGCCGTCGAGGGCGAACCGCTCGCGCTCTTTCTCGACGGTCGCGGCGGGTTCGAAGCCGACCGCCTCGCAGATAGCGTCCATCGTTTCACCGTCTTCGACGCCGGTCTCGTACTCCCGGCGGGTCTTCGACGACTCGTCTACGAGCGGTCCCTTGTAGGTGACGACGGTCTCCTCGTCGGCAAGTTCGCCGCCCTCGTAGCGCGACTCCCGGCGGAGTCGGAGCGCCTCGTCGGTCTCTGCGAAATCCCTGTGCGGGGCGTCGTAGTAGGCGTCCGTCTGGGCGACCCGGTTGACCTGTTCGGCCCCGGCCGCGTCGAGTCGCTCGCGAACCGCGCCGTGGTCCGCGCGGACCTTGACCTCGACTTCGTACATGCACTCACGGGCGCGTCCGGAGGGCAAAAACCTCGGTGACTCGCGCCGGCGACCCCTCAACACTACGGCATTTGTTACCTTTTATCATTAAAGAACCCGTAGTATGACGGGAGTATGAGTCAAGAGACGCCGAACCCGGCTACCGCGGTCGAACAGCGCGCCGGCGAGACCGCCGACTACGACATCACGGGGAACGTCATCCTCACTGCGATGGCAAGTGGCTTCGTCGGGACGGTGCTGATGCTGCCCGTCCTCGTCGGCATCCCCGAACTCCTCGGTCTGTTTACGACCGAGCCGATTACGCGGTTCGCCGGGATGGGGGCGTTCTTCGGCTACGAACCGACGCTCGCCCTCGGAGCGTTCCTCTTCGGTATCGGCGGGGTCGTCGTCCTCCCGGTGACGTTCGTCGTCGTCGGCGCGTTCCTCCCACCGGAGTCACCGAAGTACCTCCGCGGCGTGTCGTTCGCGACGCTCTACTGGGTCGGGTTCGTGCCGGCGTTCTGGCCGCCCGCGGACGCGTTCGTCATCGCCTCGTTCCTCGTGTTCTCGCTTCTGGCTCACTGGGTGTACGGTCTCTCGCTCGGCTACCTGCTCGAACTGTTCGCGGACATCCCGCAACACGAGGTCTGAGCGTCACCGCGGCCGAAGACGCGGCCGCCGTCGCCCGCCGCCCGTCCGCCATCACTCGTCGTCGCCGGCGACTTCGCTCGTTTTGCTCCCCGCTTCGCCCTGCGACCGACCGGAACCGCCCGTTCGACGCCGCTTCTCCGATTGCTCCGAAACAATAATCATCACGAACGTTAATTATCTTATTTGGGTGGTGTTATCAATGGTCACGGAATACGTACTGACGGCCGCGTTCCCGCTCCAGTCGGGGTTGGTTCCGCGGGGGACCCGCGCGTTCGTCTTCGAGAGCATCTTCGAGGTGTTCCTGCTCTTGGGGACGCTCGTGGGGGTTGTCGTCGTGGGGTATATGCTCTACAACGCGTACAAGTATCGCTCCGGCTCCGGGAACGGCCACATCGACGACGGGGACCGCCTCGTCCTCGGTGAACTCCCGTCGGGAAGCGGCGGGGGACGGAAGCTGTTCACCTCGTTTTTCATGAGCATGGTCATCGTCGTCTCGCTGGTCTCGTGGACGTATCTGACGCTCCTGTACGTCGAGGAAGGCCCCGCCGCCGACGACTCGCTCGACGTGGCCGTCGAGGGCTACCAGTTCGGCTGGCGCTTTACCTACCCGAACGGCCACACCACCGACGGCGTCCTCCGGGTCCCCGCCGACCGGCCCGTCCGACTGACGATTACCACCGCGGACGTGTTCCACAACTTCGGGGTCACGGAGTTACGCGTCAAGTCCGACGCCATCCCCGGCCAGGAGACCGAGACGTGGTTCACCGCCGACGAACCGGGGACGTACACCGCGCAGTGTTACGAACTCTGCGGGGCCGGCCACTCGTATATGTCAGCCGAGGTCGTCGTGATGCCGCCCGACGAGTACGAGGCGTGGTACGCGAACACGACCGCGGAGAACGCGACCGCGAACGAGTCGAGCGCCGATGAATCGGCCACCGCGCAATCGAGTCTCCGACCGGCGGTGGCACCATGACCGACGCGTCTCCCGAACGGGACGCCGCGGCCGACGGCGGCCACGAGGTCGCCCGCGGCGGCGACGACCACGGTCACGACTTCCCCGGCACGGGGAGCATCAAGCGCTGGTTCGTCACGACGAACCACAAGGACGTGGGCATCCTCTACGTCGTCACGTCGCTGTTCTTCCTCGTGCTCGGCGGCGTCCTCGCGTGGCTGATGCGCGTCCAACTGCTCGCGCCGCGCGCCCTCGGCGAGGGGATTCTCGCGCCCGTCGCGTACAATCAGGCCGTCTCGGCCCACGGGCTGTTGATGGTGTTCTGGTTCCTCTCGCCGTTCGCGTTCGGCTTCGCCAACTACGTCGTCCCGCTCCAACTCGGCGCGAAGGACCTCGCGTTCCCGCGGCTCAACGCGCTGTCGTACTGGCTCTACCTCTTTTCGGGCATCCTGTTCGGCGTCTCGTTCTTCCAAGGGGGGACGTTCTCCGGCGGGTGGACGATGTACGCCCCGCTGAACGTCCCGACGTTCACACCGGACGTGGGGGCGTCGACGGCCGTCTTGGCGCTCGTGCTGTTCGTCGCCTCCGTCACCGTCTCGTCGGTCAACTTCCTGACGACGATGCATCGGATGCGCGCCGAGGGGCTGACGCTTCGGAACCTCCCGCTGTTCAGCTGGACGATTCTCCTGACCGCGTGGATGATGCTGTTCGCCTTCGCGGCGCTTCTGGCGGCGCTTCTGGTGCTTTCGTCCGACCGCCTGCTCGGGACGACCTACTTCGCCATGGAGTCGCCGGCGGGGGCGCTCCTGTGGACCCACCTGTTTTGGTTCTTCGGACACCCCGAGGTGTACATCGTCTTCTTCCCGGCGCTCGGCGTCATGGCGGAGGTGTTCCAGACGTTCACCGGCCGCCGCATCGTCGGCCGCAAGTGGTTCATCCTCGCGATGGTGCTCGTCGCCATCCAGAGCTTCGCCGTCTGGATGCACCACATGTTCCTGACGAGCATCAACCTGCAGGTGAAGACGCTCTTTATGATCACCACCATCGGCATCTCGCTGCCGTTCGACCTGATGGTGTTCGCGCTCATCTACACGATGCTGAAGGGGAAGATACGCTTTACGACCCCGTTCCTGTTCGTCTTCGGGGCGCTCCTGTTGTTCATCATCGGCGGCATCACCGGCGTCTTCCTCGGCGCGGTCGTCCTCGACTACGAGTTCCGCGGCACCTACTGGGTCGTGGCCCACTTCCACTACGTGATGGTCGGCGGGGTGACGGCGCTCGTCGGCGGCCTCTACTACTGGTTCCCGAAGATGACCGGCCGGATGTACGACGAGTTCCTCGGCAAACTCCACTTCGCCGTCTACTTCGTCGGCTTCAACCTGCTGTACTTCCCGCTTTTCGTCGCGTGGGAGACGCCCCGGCGCGTGTTCGACTACGCGCCCGAACTCGCGCCGTGGCACCAGCTCGCCACCGTCGGCGGGTTCGTCCTCGGGCTGTCGTTCCTCATCATGTTCTACAACCTGTTCAAGAGCGCCTTCGTCGGTGACCCCGCGCCAGACAACCCGTGGGAGTACGCGACGACGGCCGAGTGGGCCGTCCCGTCGCCGCCGCCGCTGGAGAACTTCGACGGGACGCCGACCTACCGCGACGGTCACCTCGAATTCCTCGACGCCGGCGAGGTCGCGCCGAGCGAGGACCGCTCTAGCGGGCCGACCGGCGCGGCCGTCTCCGACGGCGGTGTCACCGCGTCGGCAACGACGGCGGTCTCGTCCGCGCTCCCGACCGCCGAAGCGACCGAAGTCGAGGGGCCGAGCCACGCGAGCATCTGGCCGTTCGTCCTCTCCGCCGGCGCGTTCCTCGTCCTCCTCGGCCTCTCGCCGCTTCAGGACGCCGCGTTCCCCGAGGGGATGGTCGGAGCCGCCTACGCGACGACGGCCGTCGCGGGCGGCGTCGTCACCCTCGGGTCGCTCGTCGCCATGGGGCTCGAACCGTTCCACGGCCCGGTCTTCGAGGAAGGCGAGGCGTGGCCCTTCGCCGGCATCGACAACGGCAAGGTCGGGATGTGGATATTCCTCGCGTCCGACGTGGTGCTGTTCGGGGGCTTCATCGGGGCCTACGTGTTCACCCGCGTCGCCTTCGGCTGGACCGGCTGGGAGCCGATTCCGTCCGACCCGATTCCCGGACTCGTGAACACGTACATCCTGCTCACGAGCAGTTTCACGGTCGTGCTCGCGCTCGTCGCGGCCGAGAAGAAACACAAGTGGGGCCTCGTGACGAGCCTCGGGGCGACGTTCGTCCTCGGCATCGGCTTCCTCGTCAACAAGGGACTGGAGTGGCAACACCTGTTCCACGAGGGGCTGTGGCTCTCGACGAACGTCCGCGCCTCGACGTTCTTCCTCACGACCGGCCTGCACGCCGCCCACGTCATCGCGGGGCTCGTCGTCGCGCTGTACCTGACCGCGCGCGCCTGGCGGGGCGCGTACCTCGAAGACAGCCGCTCGGTGGAGTACTTCGGCCTCTACTGGCACTTCGTCGACATCGTCTGGCTGTTCCTGTTCCCGCTGTTCTACATCCTGTGAAGTGACAAAGATGGTATCAACGAAACTCTACACGGCGATTTACGCGGTGTTGTTCGTCTCGGCGACCGTCCAGGTGCTGGTCGAGTTCGCCGGGCTGAGCTACTGGCTGGCCTTCGGCGTCATCATGGTCCTGTCGGCCGCGAAGGCGGTGCTGGTCGCGGCGTACTTCCAGCACCTCCGGTTCGAGCCGCGGTCGCTGACGTATCTGGTCGGCATCGGCCTCGTGGCCGCGCTGGCGCTCACGCTCGCGGCGTCGTACTCGCTCCTGTGACCGTGCGAGCCGACTCCCGCTCCCGCTGGCGTTCCCGCGAAACCCTCGTCGCGGTCGGCTACGCGCTCCTGTTTTCGGTCCCCGTCGGCGTCGGCGTGACCGTCATGATGACCCGCGTCGCCCCCGGCGGGCTCACAGACCCGCTCGTCGTCGGCCCCGGTCTCGTGCTCGCGGTGGCCGTCTTCGCGCTCGTCGTCGCCGCCGCGACGACCGGCGAGAACGCGGCCTAACCGGAACGTTGTTCGTCCCCTTCTGGGGCCCTGTGAATCCTTCAGAAACTGGCAGAACCCGTGTGAGACGGGAGGGTGTACCCGGCGACGTATCTGGATAACGGCGAGCGTCACGAGAGATGGTCCGTCCGGTAAGTGGGGTAGCGCCGACCCGAACGACCGGTCTCCGGTCGCGTGGAGAAGATTCATTGCCGCGTCGTCCGTGACCGCAATCTGTGTCTGAACAGCCCTCCAACACCGAACCATCCCTTGGACTGGTCGTCCAGACCAGCTTTGTTCTCGCGGTGGTAATCGGCATCCCCTCGGCGTTTGCGCTCGGCGGACGGCTCCGCTCTCTCGCCCTCGCGGCTGTCGGTACCTTGCTGCTCGCGGGCTTCCTCGTCGTGGGTTACCGTCACGCGCGCCGACGGAAGTCCCTGCACCAACATGTCGCGTTCTTGGTGGTCTGGTTCGGCGGCATCGTTCTGGCGGACCGCCTCGCTCGCGTGGCGAGCGGTCGCCTCCCGGAGCCAGGGCCCTACCTCATGGCGGTGGGCGTCACCCTCGGCGCGCTCTGGCTCGGTTCGCGACTCGCCTACGGTGGCGCACTCACGAAAGCGCTGTTTGGCTCCGACTGAGACCTCACGATAGGCGGGTACGGGTCAGTCGAGGTGGAATCGCTCGCAACGTTTCACTTCGTGCCGTATTCGCGCACTCCATTCAGCACGACCGCAGAACACTATCCGTAACTGAGGGCTTCAACAGCGTCTTTCTTTCCGCCCCCGCTGTCGCACGTACCTTCTTTGACCTCGGTGTGGTAACAGTACGCATGAATTGGACTACCGTCGCACTCGCGGCCGCCTTCGGGGCCGTCGTCCTCGGACTCGCGGTCCTCCTCGTCTCGGAGGCCGTCGGCGCGAGCGAATCGTTCGTCGTGGTCGGCGGTGTCGTCGCGCTAGCGGGCGTCGGCGTGCTCACCGGCGTCGTGATGCGTCTGCCGGACCCCCACGAGGAACACGGCGGCGACCACGCCTGAGCCTGTCCGCCCTCCTCTCACAAGCTAAACCCGACGACTGCGAGCAGGAACATCGCCGTGAAGACCACGCCGAGCGCGCCCGCGACCTTCAGATGGTAGATGAATAGGTCTTCGTCCTCGGCCTCGACCGCGGCCTCGTACGCCGCCTTTTCGCCGTCGCTCAGGTCCTCGTGCGCGTCACCGACGTGGAGGTCCCGGAGTCGCTCCCGGCGGAACGGGCGGTCGCAGTACGGACACGTCGCCGCCGCGGTCTCGCCGTCGGGGACGGTGGTTTCGGGGACGGCGACCGATGCTTCGCGGCTCATCCCGTGACTCGCTCTGCGACTCATCCGGCGACACCTCCGACCGTCGGTTGGGCGACGACCCACAGGCTCGCCATCGTGTAGCAGACCGTGACGGCGACGAAGGGGTACTCGCTTCGGAGCGGTTGCAGACGACCCGGAAAGAGGTCGAACGCGCGGGCGTGGGCCACCCACACCGAAAGCAGGTGACCGAGGACGACGAACGCCAACTGGAGGCCGCCGAACCACGCCGGAACGACCAGCACCGAGGGGTTCGCGGGCGGCGCCAGCGGCGAGGCCGCGACCGCGACCAGCGCGGGCGCGAGTCCGACGACGTAGCCGAGGAAGTGCGCGAGGTGGTAGCCGGCGGCGATGGGGACCAACGCGGGCGCGAACCACCCGGCGACGAAGCCGACGGTCACGTACGTCTCGGCGGTCCCGCGGGCGACCCGCGCGGCCAGTCGGTAGCCGCCGAGGAAGACGAGAAAGCCGGCGACGATTCCGACGAGGTTCGCGAGCCACGCGGGAACCGGAGCCGCGGCGTCGAGGACGCGGCCCCACGCGACGGTGACCGCGAGGCCGTCGAACGTCGTCACCCAGAGGAGCGCGACGACGAAGGCCACGTCGTCGGCTCCCAGCCGCTCGCGGGCGCGCGCCAATCCCGCGCCGGGAACCGAAACCGAGAGGCCGCCACTCCCCCGCTGGACCGGCGCGAGCAGGCCGTACAGCCGGAACACCCGCGCGACCGGGTCGGCGCGGCGGAACCACGCGTCGCCGTAGACGACCGCGCCGCCGACGGTGCCGAGGCTGTACGCGACGACCACGACGGCGAGCGCCCGCGGGTTCGCCGCGAGCGGACTGACGACCTCCAGCCAGACGAGTCCGAGCAGCCCGGCGACGCTGGGCCACGACCCGAGTCGGTCGGGGTAGGGGCGCGACAGCCTCTCTCCCGCCGCGAATCGACCCCGAAGCGCCGCGCCGAGCGTCCGCCACGGATTCACCAGCGGCCACGCGTTCCCGACGAGGTAGGCGACCATCGTGAACCCGGCCCACCAGCCGACCCACACGAGCAGGACGCCGAGGTTGGCGATGCCGACCGGCGGTCCGAACAGCCCGAAGGCGACGACGAGGACGAGCGCGGCGACGCCGAGGAGCTTGAGCGCGGCTTCCGCGGTTGCGACGGCTCCGGCGAGCCCTCCGATTCGGACGCCCGCGCGCTCGAAGGCGTCCAGCGTCTCGTCGTCGGTGACGAACGCCGACAGCAGAAACGAGACGCAGACGACGCCGCCGCCGGAGACGACGACGAGCCAGAACGGGGCCGGAACCGAGCGGAGCGACCCGGCCAGCGAGCCGGCGTGCGCGAGCGCTGAAGTCGAAAAAGTGACCGAAGCGACCGCCAGCGCAGCGGTCCAGACGGCTCCGCGTCGAGCCGCGGCGCGGACCTTTCCTCCCTCGGCGCGTCGGCTCATCGCCGCGCCCGCGCCGCCAGCGACGGTCCGAGCGCGAGCAGGGCGACGGCGGCGACGAACACCAGCGTCGAGATGTCGACCGAGAGCGCCCGGAGCGCGCTCACGACGCCGGTGCCCCCGGCCGCGCCCGCGGTGAGGCCGCCGACGAGCGGGACGGTACAGCCGACACAGGAGACGAGTCCGAGCGCTCCCGAGAGCGCGCGCCTCGCCGCGTCGAGGGCGGCGGCGTAGACGAGGTACGCGAGCGCGAGGTAGCCGGCGACGCGGTACGGGACGAACGTCGCGGAGACGACTTCGCCGGCGTAGCCCACTCGCGGTCCCCAGCCCGGCGCGGCGAGCGAGAACTGCCAGCCGGTCGGATAGTGCGCCGTGGCGTGCCCGTGGCTCCCGCCGAGCAGCGCGACGAAGTCCACGGACACCAACCCGGCCAGCGCCGCGAGGACGAGGAAGTACGCGGCGGCGACCGCGCCGGCGACGACTCGCGCCCGGCCGCTCGACCGCGGTGGCTCGGTCCAGAGGACGGCCGCCGCGCCGACAGTTATCCAGACGAACGGATAGAACAGGTACCGGAGGCTCCCGACGCGCTCCGGCGCGGCGGAGAGGTACGCCCCGGCGGCGAGCGCCTCGACCCAGCAGAGCGCCGCGAGCCACCACAGCCGCGGCGCGTGCCGGGGGTCGAGTCGCCCCGCGTACGAGGTCGCCATCTCAGAGGAGACCCACCAACCTGAGCGCGACGCCGACGACGAACAGCAGGCCGAGCACCCACGACCCGAGAAGCGCCGCCTGCGACCGCTCCAGCCCGCGCCCCCGCGCGGCGTGGTACGTCCCGTAGAACAGGTACGTGACCACGACGGTGAGCGTCCCGGCGACGAGCACCGGCCCCGCGGCGTCCGATACGCTCTCGGGGATGGTGCTGCCGCCGACGAACAGCACCGCAACCGCGCCGAAGCCGAGCGCCGCGAGGAGAAAGACGAGCGACAGCACCGTCGGGTCGTCGGCCCAGCGGTCTGCCGCGGTCACTGCCGTGCTCTCGTCCGTGCCCGCGTTCCCCGACGACCCGCCGCCGGTCGGCGTCGGAACGTTCGTGACGGAGTACTGTCGCCAACCGCGACCGGTCAGGAACACGGTGAGCGCCAGCAGTGCGACGCCGAGGACGAACCCGAGGAACAAGCCAGTTTGTGCCATGTGAACACGCCTCGTTTTTCTATAACTATCGACAATGATATAAGCGATTCGCCCCCACAGCGGCCCTCGGGGTCGAGTTCCCGGTCGTCGGCCGCCTCGAACGCGTCGCGACGGCGAAACGTGATTCTTAAGGGTCGCACGAGTCACGTAGCGTGTATGAGCGACGAACAGCAGGCGGAGGCCGAGCAGGTCGATGAAGAGGTCGAGTCCGGTATTCAGGACGGCGACTTCGTCCGCCTCGCGTACACGGTGCGAACGATCGAGGACGGCGATGTCGTCGACACGACGGACAAAGAAGTGGCCGAAGAGGCCGAGATCGACGTCGAGGGCTACGAGTTCGAGCCCCGCGTCGTCATCGTCGGTGCCGGCCACGTCTTCCCCGAGGTCGACGAGGCCCTCATCGGTGCCGAGGCGGGCGACGAGGACACCGTCGAGATTCCGGCGGTCGACGCCTTCGGCGAGTACGACGAGGACGAAGTGCGCACGGTCAGCGCCAACAAAATCGACGAGGACGACCGCTACCCCGGCGCGCAGGTCACCATCGACGGCGATCAGGGCCGTCTGGAGACCATCATCGGCGGTCGCGCCCGCGTCAACTTCAACCACCCCCTCGCCGGCGAGGACCTCGAATACGAGTACGAAGTGCTCGAACTCGTCGACGACCGCGAGGAGCAGGCCTCCGGCCTCCTCGGCATGTACCTCCAGCAGGCCCCCGAAGTCTGGATTCAGACGGACGAGGTCGAAGAGGAGCAGGTCGTCGAGTCCGACGACGAGGACGAAGACGCCGAGCCCGAGACGGAGACCGTCACCGTCGAGAAGGACACGCTCTACATCGAGGCGACGCCGCAGATGACGATGAACCAGCAGTGGATGTTCTCCAAGCAGCAGATCGCGCAGGACATCATGCAGCGGCTGGACATCGACCGCGTCATCGTCCAGGAGACCATCGAGGGCGGCATGGGCGGCATGGGCGGCCTCGGCGGCATGATGGGCGGCGCGGGCGGCGCCGACATCGAAGAGGCAATCGAGGACGTCGACATCGACGCCGACGAGCTCGCCGCGGAACTCGACGCCGACGAAGAGTAAGCGAGTCCGCCGCCCCCGCCGTCCCGGCGAATCGGCGGCTTCTTGATACTCGCCTTCCGACCGCCTCGTAGCCATGGCTTCGCCAGACGACGCCGCGACGGACCAGTTCCGCGACCTCACAGACGTGACAGTCGCGCTCGTCGCCGGGGTCTGCACCGTCGCACTGACGCTCTCGCTCGAATACGGCGCCGGTATCGAGGTGCCGTTCGTCTACCGCCTCTCGCCGCTCGCACCGTACTTCGCCTACGTCTTCTCCCGCGGCGCGGCGCTGTCCGCCCGAACGTGGATGGCGCTCATTGCGGTCGTCACGCTCGGCACGTTCGGCTTCTTCGTGTTCTAACCGCCCGCCGTCCGGCCTCCGACTTGACCCGACCCGACTCGCCGTCGATGCGACGCTCAGGCGATGTCGCGGCTGGTGTCGACGGTGACGCGCTCCGCGAGCCGGAGCTTGATGGTCTCGTCGAGCGCGCGGCCGCCGCGGAACTTCGGGACCGCGAGCCGATTGACGATTTCCGAGCCGTCTATCTTCGTGTCGAGGTCGAACACCACGTCGGCCATGTGTTCGGTCAGGTCGCGGTTGTCCGGGACCGATTCGCCTTTCAGCCCGTGGAGGACGGTCAGGCCGCGCGTGTTGACCATGTGGGTCTGGAGGTCGTTGAGGAACTTCCGGTAGCGGGCGCTCTCGTTGCGTTCGAGCACGTCCGCCACGTCGATGATGAGATTCGCGCCCTCCGGCAGGTCACGGACCAGACTGTTCGCCGTGTCGAGCGGCGCGTCGCCGCCCACGTCGCGGACCGTGGGGGTTCCGGTCGGTCCGGGGTTTCGGTCGAGCGCGTCGGAGACGGCCTCGGCGGAGCGAATCGTCGTCAGCCACAGCGTCCCTCGCGTAGTCGTCAGTTCGTGTAAAAACAGCTCTGACTGGCTGGCCGGGTCGGCGGCGAGGAGGACGATGCTCCCCGCGGGGATGCCCCCGCCCAGTTGGCGGTCGAGCACGTCGATTCCCGTCGCCAGTCGAGACATAACCGTGTGTAAGAGGGTCGCTCATATTACTTCTTCCCCGGTATCTTGTCGGCTATCCGACGGTACGCGGCCCGAACTGTCGGCCGAGTGAGTACTGGCGATGACTCCTCCGGAACGGTCCCGAGCACCGGCGCGCCCACGAGGTCGGACACCGCCTCGGGAGCCACTCGTGACCGAGAGATGACACATCCGACGACCGGGGTGCCGAGCGCCCGCGCCATCGCGGCCGTCTTCGCCGCGTCGCGGAGCGCCGGCGCGCACAGCGGCGACACGACGACCACGCCGTCGGCGACGCGGAGCGGGACGGCGGCGTCGGGGCCGGCTCCCGCGGGACAGTCGACGACCGAGCGCCGCTCGTCGCCCGCGGCGGTTCGGAGCCACCGCTCGAAGGCGTCGTCGTCGGCCCCGGCGGGTGCCGGCAGCACGGAGACGGTCGAGTCGGTCGGATGCGACCGAACCGACGGCTCCCGTACGGGTGCGCCAGAGGCGGCGTCCACCGGTCGTCCGACGCCGGCCATCGTGTGGAGGTTCGGCATGTCCCTGTCGGCGTCGACGGCGAGCACCGGGCCGTCGAGCGCGCTCGCCAGTCCGAGGGTCGTCGTGGTCTTCCCGCTGCCGCCCTTGCCGCCCGCGATTGCCAACATAGCCGAGGCTGGTCCCGGCTTGGTACTTGAACCTGCGGCGAAAACGAGTCGCGTCGAGCCGAGCTTAGTCGTTACAGCAACCGCCGGCCTCGCCGCCGAAGTCGACCGCGAGCGGCTCCGAGATGGCCTCGTTAATCTTCTCTAACTCGCCGACGAGTTCGGCCTGCGCGAGCAGGTACTCCTCCATCACGGGCTCGGAGTGGAGCTCCTCCTGTGCCGCTTGGACCTTCCGGAGCCCCTCTTGGGTCGCTTCGCCCATCTGCCGGGACACGTTGAACTCCTCGCGAAGCTGATTGAACTCCGTGATGAGTTCCTGCACGTCGTCGTCGGCTTCGACGGCGGCTTTCGCCTCCTCGTAGGCTTCGTACTTCGGATGGTCGGCGATGGCTTCGCCGAGTTCGCGCCCGAGTTCTTCGAGCCGCGTCGTCTGCGTGCTCATAGCCGCGCGTTGGGGTGCGAGCGGTTTCAACCTGCCGAACGGGGAAGGCGACGGCGCGAGCGTTTCGAGCGTCAGGCGCGCTCAGACGTGGGCGTCGACGAACGCGGCCACGTCCTGCAGTTCGTCCGGGCCGACGCCGTGGGGCGCGTTGTAGACGTTCGCCGTCACGTCAGCGCCGAGTTCGCGGAGGCGCTCGGCGGCGCGTTCGACCCGCGAGGTCGGGATGATCTGGTCCATCGACCCGCCGCCGACGAACACCGGTTTGCCCGCGATACCGTCGGGGTCGAGGTCGGCGTGGGAGTCCGCGAGGTAGCCGTGGAGCGCGACGACCCACGCGTAGTCGTCGGGGTCGTCGAGGAGGAGCGACAGGCTGGTAATCGCGCCCTGACTGAAGCCGAGGAGGCCGATTCGGTCGGGGTCGATGTCGTACGCTTCGACCGCGCCGGCGATGGCCTCGCGGACGAGATTCCGCGAGCGTTCGAACTGCTCGGCGTGGGGCTGGCTCTCGTGGAGACCGCCCCCCGAGAGGTCGAGTTCGTACCAGGTGTAGCCGCCTTGCAGACGGTCGGGCGCGCGGAGGCTCACGACGTGGACGTGGTCGGGGAACTCCTGTGCGATAGACAGGAGGTCCTGTTCGTTCGAGCTGCGGCCGTGGAGCAAGACGACGGCGGGAGCCGGCCCGTCGCCCGGTTCCGACGGTTCGACGTGGACGTGTTCGAGGGGGATGTCCGACATGGACACCGGTAGGCCGCCGCGAGCCTTGAATCCCCGAGTGACGGGCGGGTAACCGGGTGACACCGTCGCGGGCGCCGCACCGCCGGTCGACTCGCGTGTGGGTGTGTGACGCTCGCTCGTGGGGAAGCGCGGTGGTTAAACGGCTCCGTCCGCAACGATGGGGCAATGAGCCAGGACGCCACCTCGGAGGGAGACCTTCGAAACACCGGGATGTCGCTCAAGCACGACCGGGAGTGGGACTACGAACTCGAACAGATCGTCGAAGCCATCGAGGAGCGCGACGCAAAGCGCGTCGGCCTCCAGTTCCCCGAGGGGCTGAAGCGCCGCGGCCCGGCGGTCGCCGACGACCTCCGACAGCTCTGCGACGACGACGTGACGTTCATGCTCTCCGGCCAGCCGTGTTACGGCGCGTGCGACCTCGACACGTACCTCATGCGCCGGACCGACGTATTCGTCCACTTCGGCCACTCGCCGATGAAGGAGTCGGACAAAATCATCTACGTCCCGCTGTTCTCCAACGTCGACCCCTTCCCCATCATGGAGGACGCGCTCGACGACATCGAGGGCGACGAGGTCGGCCTCGTCACCACCGCCCAGCACATGAACCGCTTCGAGGACATGTGCGACTGGCTCGAAGAGCGCGGCTACACCGTCCAGACCCGCAAGGGCGACGACCGCCTCACCTACGAGGGACAGGTCCTCGGCTGTAACTACGCCTCGGCGGACATCCCGGCCGACGACGTGCTCTACGTCGGCGGCGGCAAGTTCCACCCGCTCGGCCTCGCGATGGAACACCCCGACAAGAACGTCGTCATCGCCGACCCCGTCAACAACGTCGTCACCATCGCCGACACGCGGAAGTTCATGAAACAGCGCTACGCCTCGGTCCACAAGGCGATGGACGCCGAGAAGTGGGGCGTCATCTTCTGTACGAAAATCGGTCAGGGCCGCATGGAAATCGCCGAGAAGATTCTGGAGGACAACGACAACGCCTACCTCATCACGATGGACGAGGTGACGCCCGACAGGCTCCGGAACTTCGACATGGACGCGTTCGTCAACACCGGCTGTCCGCGCATCACGACCGACGACGGTCCGCGGTTCCACAAGCCGATGCTGACGCCCCAAGAGTACCGCATCGCCGTCGGCGACGAACCCCTCGACGCCCTCGAATTCGACACGTTCCACGGCACCTGGTAAGCCGAGTAGCCGAGTCGCTCCACGACACCCCGTGAACGCCCCGCGCGACCCCGCCGCGTGTCGCGTCCTGTCTCGATGCTCTCGTCGCGCCTCGTTTCGGATATGTTCGATTTCTAGATTGTCGCCCCAGAATACCTATACGAATCGCCCGCCCACGGACACGTATGGTCCCTCCACGAACACGAACAGCCCTCCTGAGCCTGCTCGGCGTCCTCGCGCTCGCGGGAACCGCGGCCGCGCAGAATTTCGAATCCGCACCGCAGCTTTCGCCGGTGTTCCGCGCCGGTGGGAGCTTCCTCATCGACCTCGTCGTCGGCGGCATCCTCGTCGCCGCGGCACCGGGGTACACCAGAGACGCCATCGCCGAGATTCGGAACGACCCCGGCGGGTCGTTCCTCTGGGGCCTCGGCGTCGGCATCGGCGGTCTCATCGTGCTCGTCCTCCTCGCAATCACCATCATCGGCCTCCTCGTGGCGATTCCGGGGTTCCTCGCGTTCATCCTCCTCAGCATCGTCGGCGGCGGTCCTGTCGCTCGTCCCCATCCTCGGTAGCGTCATCCTGTTCGTCGTCGACATGCTCGGCCTCGGCGTCGTCGGCCGCAACCTCATCCGCTCGTGGGTCTGACGCCGCGTCGGCGCGACTGACGGGCGGCTCTCAGGAGCACCACAACATTCAGGGCACAGGTAGCGAATTGGTCAGACAGATGCCGACGACCCACCTCTCCGTTCTCGGACTCGACGTGCAGCGGGTCGTCACCCCGCTCGAAGCCGCTGTCGCCGACGCCGACCGGGTTCGGCTGGTCCGCGACGAGGCCGACCCCGAGCAGGGTCGCGACCCGGACGACTGCGCCCCCGGTGCGCCGAGAGCGAGCGCCCACGCCGCGAAAGCCGTCACCGAACGGCTCGCGGGCCGGAACGCGGTCGACGAAGCACGACTCCCGTTTACCGCCTCTTTCGAGGAACTGTACGCCGCGACGACCGACCTGCTCCGCGGGGCCGCCGCGGACGGCGACGTACAGGTGAACCTCGCGGGCGCGCCCCCGCAGGTCGCCGCCGCGTTCTACGCCGCGCGAACCGCCCTCGTCGACGGCGGCGAACTCGACCGCGGAACCGTCTCGCTCCTGACCATCCCCGCGACCGACCGCCTCGACCTCGCCGCTATCGACGACCTCCGGTCGCTCGTCGGTGATGTCGAGGCCGCCTCCGACGCGTTCGACGAGTTCCGCCGCGTCTCCGACGGCCCCGCGGCCGCGGCCGTCGCCCGCCCGCTCCGTATCGCCCTGTCGGACCTGCGCGACGCGCTCGCCGACGCCAGCGGGGAGTCCCGTCCGAACTCCCGCGCCGGCCGCACCGCGGGCGCTCGCGGGGCGCGCTCCGGCAGCGACTCGCCGCTCGGCGCGATGAGTTCCTACGTCGGCCGCGCCCGCGAACAGCTCGCGGACCTCGTCGAGTCCGAGGCCCCCCGCCCGGACCCCGAAGACACTCGCGACCCGAACGCGGTCCTCGACGCGCTCGACGTGTGGCTCGACGGCGAGAGTCGCCTGCTCGCGTCGGTCGAAGACGACCCCCACGAACTGGTCGCCCGCTTCCGAACGAGCTGCGAGGCGCGCTTCGGGAAGTTCGAAGACCGGGCGACCGTCGAGCTGTTCGAGTCGCTCGACCGCTTCGAGGCGCACCTCGACGCCTATCTCGACGCTCGCTCGCAGCTTTCGGCGGCCGCCGGTCCGGTTGCCGAGCGGACGACCGAGCTCTCCGAGCGGGCCGCCGCGGCCGCGACGAGCCTCTCGGCCCTCGACGATTCCGGTCCCACAACGGGCGAGTCAGCCCTCGAACTCGACGGGCACGCGCTCTCGCCGCTGGGCGACCTCGAAGCGGCGGTGCTGTCCGTCCTCGCTGCGGGGCCGCCGCGCTCTCGCCCGCGGACGCGCCGCGGGGTCGCCGCCGAACTCCGCGAGCGCGCCGAACACCACGGCATCGTCGCCGGCGCGCGCGACGAGGAGACGTGGTCGGCGTTCGATTCGTTCTGCGTGGGCGTCGCTCGCGACAGCGTGGCGGGCGACCGATTCGAAAAGCGACTCTCGAACGCGCTCGCCCCGCGACTCGACGTGGCGGTCGAGGGACTCACCGCGAACGGGTTCGTCACGACGCGCGAGCGCGAACGCGGCCGCGACGCGCTCGAACCCACGGACGCGGGTCGGCTCTGGGCGTCGACGACCGACTGGGAGTCGTTCCGAGAGACCGTCATCGACGACCTGCTCCGCGACTGCGTCGAACGCGACGAGGGCGTCGCGGACGCGTAGCGCGGCGCGACCGCCCGGCCCGCTCAGACCGCGTCTTCGACGAACGCGACGGCCGCTTCCGGCGAGTCGCACGGCTCGAAGCCCTCTAGCGAGCCGACCTGTTGGGTTCTGATGCCGGCCGTCGGGCGGTCGAAGACGTTGGCGTAGCCGATTTCGGAGAGCGTCCCGCCGCCGCCGTCGACGGCGATGACGGCGTCGCCGTTCATCACGACGAGCGCGTTTCTCGCGTGACCGAGACCGGTGGCGACGGCGATATCGACGTAGGAGTTCGCATCCTCGCGGTCCTCGCCCGGCAGGACGCCGATAGTCGTGCCGCCGGCGTCTTTCGCGCCGCGACAGGCCGCCTTCATGACGCCGCCGAGGCCGCCGCAGACGACCGTGTGGCCGCGCTGGGCGAGCAGGCGACCCAGGTCTTCGGCGATGGCTTCGACCGGGTCGGGGACGACGCTCCCGCCGACGACGCTCACGCGCACGGCGCAGTCACTCCTCGGCGTGCTGCGGTGTCGCCTCGGCACTCGACGCGACCGAGACTGTCGTCTGTGTTCATGTAGTATCGGACCGCGCCGAAGATGATAAGTGCGGGGCCGCATCGTCCGACCGAAGCCGGACTGTCGCTGCTCGGTCGCGTCAGAACTCGTCCGGTCGCCGCGAGTCGTCGTCCAGCGGGGAAACCGCTTCCCACGCGCCGCACGCGCGCATCGTCCGAGCCATCGAAGAGAAGTTCGCCGTTTGTTTGTGGGTTCCTGACATGGTAGCTAATACCATGAGTTGGTGCATTAAATATCTTGTCAGAGTACCACCTTATACACCACATATGTCTCTATTTTCTATTGTAGTCTACAATTTCTTCCACAAATATGCGCGGGTTGTCTGCGTATTGCTAGTCGTTGTTGTCGGGTCGTCGGGACGCGTCGGACGAGAGAGCGCAACGCTTAGTCCCCCGGCGGGAGGACACGTCTCTATGACAGTCAGCGACTGGAGCGACTGGCTCCCGCGCGCGGTCGAGTCGGCCGACCCCGAGACGGTTGCCATCTGGTATCTGGGCTGCAACGGGTTCGTCATCAAGGGTAGCGAGGGGACGACGCTGTTCGTCGACCCGTACGTCGGCATCGGAGACCCGCCGCGGACGGTCCGTATGATTCCCGTCCCGTTCGACCCCGAGGACGTGACCGAGGCCGATGCGGTCCTCGCCACGCACGAGCACACGGACCACGTTCACGGCCCGAGTCAAGCGCCCATCCTCGAAAACACGGGCGCGACGTTCGTCGCCCCCGACGACTCGCTTTCGGTCGCCTACGACGACGAGGCGTGGTTCGACGACTACGACCTCTCCGAGGACCAGTTCGAGGAGGTCACGGAGGGCGACAGCGTCGATATCGGTGAGTTCACGGTCCACGTCGAACCCGCCTACGACCCCGACGCGTCCCACCCGGTCGCCTACGTCTTCGAACACGAGTCGGGGACGTTCATCCACGGCGGCGACACCAAGCCCGCCGAGGAGTTCGTCGACATCGGGGAGCGCTACGACCTCGACCTCGGCATCCTCGCGTTCGGGACCATCGGTAACATCCCCGACAAGGAGACGGGCGAGCCGGTCCGCACGACGTGGTACAACGACGAAAACCAGATTATCGAGGCCGCGGGCGACCTCGACCTCGACCGCCTCGTCCCGACCCACTGGGACATGTGGAAGGGCATGACCGCCGACCCGAAGGTGCTGCACCACCACGCCAAGAGCTTCGAGGCCCCGCGCTCGCTCGACCTCGTCGAAATCGGTGACCGCGTCGACCTCTGAGGTCGCGTTCGAACTGCCTTTTCGGGGCGGCCGTTCCGCGCCGGTCATCGCCGGCTGACAGCCGCCGCATCGAAACCCTCGAATCGGGAGACGACGGCGAGGCGACTTCGCGGCCCCGGTTGTTTTATAATGGATGTCGGGAAAGTGGCGGCCATGAGCCGCGAGTCCGAAGGGGTTACATCGGTTTCCGACGGCGAGGTCACGGTCGACAAGACCTTCGCAGCCGACGAGTTTCCCGTTCCCGCCATCAAGTTCGTCATCAGTTCGACGCGAGACGAGGCGACCCGCATCCGAGTCATCGACCGCATCCCGGAGTCGTTCCCGATGGAGAGCGTCGGGTTTCACCCCGACTTCGAGAGCGACAACTGGACGGCCTACAAGGACCACCGCGTCGAGTACGAGCGGACGCTCGACCCCGGCGAGGAGCTCGTAACGGTCTACGGCATCCGCATCACCGACGGCCACGACCAGACGGATTTCCTCGAAGAGCCGACGCTCGAACGCATCCCGGCCGACGGCGGTATCGACCCCGACGACATCGACGACATCCTCGGCGAAGACCGCAGTCAAATCGTTCGAGACGTGCTCGCGGGCAACCGTGACCCGCCCCGCGACGAGTCGGACGCCGACGACGCGGACCCAGAGGACGAGGGGGAAGTCGTCCTCGACGCAACCGCTGACGCCGGCTCGGAGGCCGAAACAGCCGACGACGCCGAGACGGACGCGACCGCCGCAGATACCGCAGACGCCGCCGGCGACGAGCCGAGTGACGGCGACCTCGCGGCCGCCTTCGCTGGCGGAGACGACGAGGAGACCGACTCCGAGGCGGCCGAGGCGCAGGCGGCCGACGACGAGTCCGCCGAATCGACCGGCCCGCGCGCGGTCGCCACCGACACCGCGCCGGCCGTGACCGCACACCTCGAACAGCCCGATGTCGATGTCGAGGCCGACGACGCCGATGCCGAGGCGGGCGCCGACTCGGACGCGGATTCGGCGGTCGCCTCCGTCACCGAGCAAGACGACGATGCGACCCCGGCCGAGCGCGCGCCCGCACCTGACGCGGACGGCCTCGTCGGGGCGCTCGCCGCCGAGATTCGGTCCGGCGCGGCCGACGAGGAGGACATCGAAGTCTTGCGCGAGGCGGTCGACGCCGAGACGCGACGGAGCACCGACGTTCGCATCCGCCGCCTCCAGTCGCAGATGGAGGACCTCGCGGCGTACTCCGACGCGCTCGCGGAGTTCATCGACGAGGAGGGGACCGGGAGCGACCTCGTCTCCGAGTTCCGCGCCGAGATGACCGCGTTCCGCGAGGACCTCGACGCCCTCGACTCGATGGTCGACGGCGCGGTCGAGTCGGTCGATGACGCGACCTCACGGCTCGACGCGGCCGAAGAGACCATCGCCGCGGTCGACGACCGCTCCGACCGCGTCGCTACCCGAGTCGCGGACGCCGAGAGCCGCCTCGACGACCACGACGGCCGGCTCGAAGACCTCGCGTCCGACCTCGACACCGCCGAAGAGACCCTCGACGACTACCACGGCTGGCTCGAATCCCACAACGAGCAGTTCGAGACCGTCGACGGCCGGCTCGAGGACCACGACGAGCGGCTCGAAACCGCCTCGCGGGACATCGACGCCGGCTCCGACCGCCTCGACAGCGTCGAGGAGACGCTCGCCAAGCGCGAGGAGGAACTCGTGACGGTCCGCGAACGCCTCGACGACATCGCCGGTCGGCTCGACGAGACCGTCGACCGACTCGAAGGGGCCGAATCCAGCGCCGCCGAGGCGACAGAGCAGGCTTCGACGCTCCACGACGAAGTCGGGGACATCCGCGAGGACATCGCCGACCTCGACGGGGATATCGTGGAGACGCGGGAGGCCCTCGACGACCGCCTCGCGGAGATTCAATCGCGGGTCGAAGACGCCGCGGCCGACGAGGAAATCGAGGCGCTGCGTGACGACATCCGCGAACTGGACGACACCGTCGCGGAACTCGAAACCTTCCGCGAGCGCCTCGCGGGAGCCTTCGGTACCGGCATGGGCGGCGGCCCGGCCGCCGGCGACGACGGCGACGGCGACAGCGACAGCGACACCGACACCGACGAGGCGGAGTAGCCCGACCGAGCGCGCTCCCGAGAGACGTTTTCCCGAAGCGCAACCTGTTTAGCGGGCCGTCCCGTCGTTCCGATGATGACAGAGACGGTGCGCGTCGCTGTTCCGCGAAAGGGTCGCCCCCTCGAAGCGGTGCTCGAACGGTTCGCCACGACCGAGAGCATCGCCGAGGTGGCGGACGAAATCACCTCGACGCTCCGATACGAGAAGTCGGTCACGAAGGGCCATACCCAGCCGGAACACGACGTGTACGAGCGACTCGCGGATTACAGCGACCTCTCGGACCCGGCCGCACCGGAGTATACGCTTCTGCGCGACGACCGAGACGGGATGCCGCGGCGCATCGTCTTCGACAGCGTCGTCCTCGAAATCGACGGGGTCGACATCCACCTCGTCGGGCGCGAGGAGCCGTTCCGCGCCCTCCGAACCCACGAGTTCGGCCTCGGCTTCGACAGCGCCGACCTCGTGCTCGAAGAGGTCGTCAAGCTTCGCCCCGAGGGCCTCGGGAGCATCGAGGACGTGAACGCCCGCATCGACCCGATGGACACCGACGTGCGGGTCGTTTCCGGCCTCGGAGACACGGTCTACCACACGCTCATGGCCGACCCCGAACTCCTCCCGCCGGGCTCCGAACTCGACCGCGACTTCGTCGCGGACTACGCGGGCGACCTGTGTATCTCGCCGCGCTACGAGCGCCTCGTTGAGGCGGTCCTCGGCACGCGGTGTCTCGACGACGTGACGTTCGCCTACCCGAACGGCGCGCCCGAAGAAGAAGCCGCCATCGCGGAGACCGGTATCGGCGTCTACCTCACGATGACCGGGTCGACCGCGCGCGAACACGGCCTCGTGCTCGGTGAACACCTGTTCCCGAGCGAGACGGTCCTGATGGAGAACGTCGCGGAGGCGACCCCGGCCGCGGAGACCGTCAAGCGGGCCATCGCGTCGCCCGAGTTAGAGACCGAACTGAGGGTCTGACTGCCGACCGACGCCCTCCGCCGACGACTCGTTTTTCCGCTCCGCGTCGCCGCAGAACAGCAGCGTCGAGAGCGTCCGCGCCTCGAAGCCGCCGTCGTCGGTGAGCGAGACGGTCGTGCTCGACGCGTTGCAGTCGAACTGCGACGTTTCGACGGTGACCGCTTCGGTCGTTTCTTCGCCGGATTCGTTCCGCCGAACGACGCGGAGCGTAACCTCGCGGACCTCGGTCAGCGACGCGCCGACCCGAGCACCGGGTTCGAGGCGGTACGCGCCGCCGAAGGCGACCGCGCCCGCGGGCGTCTCGTAGGCGAACTCGACGACGTCGGCCGCGTCGGTCGGGTTCGCGACGGCGAGACCGTGGGGCTTCGTGGCCCCGGTGGGGAGCGACCCGTCGCCGAGCCCGACCGTAACCGCGTCGTCGGCGCCGACGACGTGGGAACCGCAGGCCATTCGGGTCGACCCGCCGGAGACCGAGACACCGCCGTCGCCGGGCGAGAACGCGGTCCACGAGCGGTTACAGTCGAAGTCGTCGGGGCCGACCGCCTCGGTCGCGTCGGCGTCGGTGGCCACGTCGGTCACGGTCACCTCGTAGTCGGCGGGAACGCGGAGCGAGACGTTTACGGTCGCGTCGGCGTCGAGTTCGTAGGTCTCCGCGTGGCCCGCGCCGAGCGGGCGCGAAACGTCGATACGAGCGGTCCACGGCTCGCCGGTCGGGTTTTCGAGGCGGATGTGGTGGGGTTTTAGCGCCCCGTCGTCGCCCGCGGGGCCGTCGCCGACGACTGTCGTGAGGTGCTCGCCGGATGCGACCGAGACGGCGTCCACCGGTTCGGGCGTCGGTGTCGGGTCGGGAGTCGATTCGGTCGTCGAGTTTCCGTCGTCAGCGCCGTCGCCGGCACTCGCGGTACAGCCCGTCAGCACCGCCGCGAGGCCGGTTCCGGTCGCGGCGAGGAGGGTTCGTCGGTGCACACCTACTCCAACGTGTCGGGGTCACTTTCGCCTGTGTATGGCTCAAGCGCGCCTTTGAGTCCAGACGACGCCGAGGCTCACGAAGATGGCGAGGGCGACGCCGACGAGGAACACGAGCGCGCCGGGACCGGCGAGATACGAGGCGACGAACTCCGCGACGCCCGGGTCGGATGCGACCGGCGCGGGCGCGGCGTACCGGACCTGTGGCCGTCGTGCGGTCCACAGCGTCTGCACGGCGACGCTTCCGACTAGCGTGACACCGACGCCGGCGACGAGCGTCCGAAGCCCCGAGGAGAGCTTCGATTCGGTTCGCTCCGCGCCCGCGAAGAGAACGACGGCGGAGCGGGTCGGGCCGTAGACGGCCATCTCGCGGCCCTGCGCGGAGACCCACGTCGTCACGGGCTCTATCAACTCGGCGTCGACCAGTCGCTCGACGTGGTAGCCGACGGTCTGGAGCGTCGTGTCGAGCGCGTCGGCCAGTTCGGAGGCGGGGCGCGGGTCGTCGTAGACGGCGGCGAGGAGCCGCCTCGCGGTGGCAGACGACAGCGCCGACAGGACCTCGTCCGCGTCGTCGTCGTCGAGTTCGACGAGAAGCGGGCTCAGTCCTCGGTCTCGAACCGATGCTGCGGCGGGTTTCAACGGGAGCAACGAACTCACGGTCTCGGGCGTCGTTCTCGCCCCGCGGATAAAGAGGCCGGTATGAGTCAAGCGCCCGTTTGAGCCTCGCTCCGCCGGACACAACGAACGTCCGTGTGGATTAGTACATGCTAGCGACACGGCGATGGCCGCTCGCGGAGTAGTACGACTGTGAACCAGATTCGAACGAACCCCGCGGAGGAACAGCGATGAACGGCGATGCGGTCCGATACGAGAGCGACCACTACAAGGCGACCGCCGGCTTCGGAGCCCGGAAACGGGACCTGCAACTCGTCTTTTTCGACGCGCAGTACCCGCAATCGGACCTGACGGCGGCCGACCGCCCGTCGGTCGAGAGCCAGACGATGAACGCGCTCGAACGCGTGGAAACGGCTGTCGGCCGCTCGGGACTCGACTTGGACGACGTACTCCGAACGACGGTTTACACGACGGACCTCGACCGAACCGACGCCATCGAGTCGGCCTACGACGCCTACTTCGACGACCGGCGGCCGGCGATGACCGTCGTCGGCGTCTCCGAACTCCCGAACGACGCCGCCGTCCAAATCGAGGCGACGGGCGTCAAACGATAGGTCGCGCACACGCCGATTCAATATAGCGAGATACAGTTTACAAGTCGCACTCCGAACAGCGGCCACGCTTCTCAGCGGAGCGAGTAAATGTTGGATTCGTACGTTTCGCGCACTCTGTCGCCCCAGTTGTGGGTGTACGTGTCGATGATGTCGCCGGCAACGTCGCCGCGGAGGTACTTGACGATACCGCGGTCGCCGGTGCGGTCCCGGAGGTGGGTGGTGAAGAAGTGCCGGAAGTAGTGGGGCGTGACGTTCTCCTCGCGGTCGCCGCCCGCCCGGTACCAGCCGGCGTCGGCGGCGTGGGAGGTGACGATGTGGTGGACGGCGTCGGGTTCCAAGCGCCGGCCCCACCCCGAGGCGGTGCCGACGAAAAGCGGTTCGGCCGGTGACGGCGAATCCGGACGAATCGCCAGCCAGCGTAGGAGGACGGCCTCCAACTCGTCGTCGACGGGGACGACCGTCGACCGCTTTCGCTTGTTCGAGGCGGTTCGCTCCTCGCCGTTCGTGACGCTTCCGACGCTCGGGTCGGCGGCGACGTATATCGACGGCCCGCGACCGTCCAGGGCGGCGCGAGTCGGTATCTCGGAGGGCGGTGTCTCCGCCGACAGCGACACGTCTCGCAGGTCGAGGTTGCACAGTTCGCCGACGCGCATCCCGGTTTTGAGGAGCGTGACCACCAGCGCGTGGTCCAGCGGATGGGCGATGTCGCGGACGAACGCCCGCATCTGCGGGACCGACAGCTCCCGGCGGGCGGGATTGGTGTCGATGCGCTCGTCCATCTCCTCCATCACGAGGCTCATCGGGTTGGAGTCGAACGCGCCGACCTGCGCCATGTAGGCGTAAAACCGGTGGAGGTAGGAAGCGTACGTCGCCACCGTGCTCGGCGCGACATCGCGGTTTCGAAGGCTGTGTATCCACGCCATGCAGTCGCGGTGAGTCGCGTCGTCGACCGACCGGGCCGTCCCGGCGGGGTTCCGCGAGGGGTCGCCGAGGAACGACTCGAACGCTCGGAGGACGCGCTCGTAGGCGTCGCGGGTCCGGTCGGTCTTCCCGTGATAGGTCATATCCTGCAGGAAGTAGCTGACGGGGTCTTCCGCCTCGGCGGGGTTTTCAGCGGCCATCGCGCTCCGCCAGCGTGTAGCCGCCGTGTCGCCCGCTGTACACGACTCGGCCGTTCGATTGGAGCTCCTGCAGCGTCGATTCGAGACGGTCTTCGATGTCGTCGGTCAGCGCCGAAACGAGGTCGTCCCACGACCGATGCGAATCGGCCGCGAGCGCCTCGATGATTCGGGCCTCAAACTGGTCGTTATTTTCGCCCTCTCCGCCTTGATTTGAACCCTCGTTCTGGAGCCCCGTTTTCCCCCCGTCAACCCCCGGGGTTATGGCCGCTTCATCGCCTCTCGTTGGAACGTCGAAATCGCGTCGACCGGCCTGTACCATCGTTCTGACAAATTCGCTCTGGCTCATCCCGAGTCGGTCCGCGTGGTCCTTCCAGATGGCCTTCTGGTGGGCCGGGAGGTAGGTTTGCACCGTCGCACGGTCGGCCTCGTCGCTCATGGACGGGTCGACACGGGGGCCGATATTCAATCTACCGGCACAGTCCAGAATAAGAGAAGTTATCCTGAGTGGTGCATGCGGATTTTCGGCGGCGAATCCGAGTTATCCGGAATACTGCAATCGTATTTTCGGCAATTTACATGCAGTATTCAGGATATCAGAAATCCTCGGAGAACGCCGATTTCGGCCGTTTCGAGCGAATCTGAGACTCGGCCAATTCCTGTCGCTTTCGATAGGTCGGATGCTGCACAGCTGCGTCCCATATATGTGACCGAAACCGAATTTTGGATGGTGGCTCTCACCATGTTTACCCCCGGAGTAACACATGGAGGAACCACTTACACGAGCTTCGTTATTTCAGATTTAATCTCACTGAATCATTATATAATCGGACCGGAACGGTTTGACTCCCCTATTTTATTTCTCCTATCGGAGTGAGAATATTGTGAGTATAATTTCTAACTACTACTTCCTAAAATATACTCGCAGAACGACGTGCCATTCGTGTTCTCCCAAACGACTATATTCCACCGAGAACATAATCGTTATTTTATCTAATTAGTTCATCTGTCAAGCTCTGAATATATGTCGGTCGGACGGTGATTCATTTCGAACTGAGCTTGTCTGTGATTATGATGTCGTCGTTGCGCAGAATACCATCCGAGTGTTGTCCGATTCGAACACGCAACCACTCGGGTTAATGTCGTTCCAAACCCTCCTGAAGACGAACCCAACCGAGGTCTTTGCGAGTCTGACTCGTCTCTTTTGACGCCTTCACAGCCCTCGTCGTCGCGGTGAGCACAGTCCCCGAGGACAATCTACGTCTCACAAGGAATCGTCGCTTGAGCGCGCTGTGGCCGTCCTGACGGACTTGTGTGACTCCGGGCTCTCGGTGGCTCGCTTTCGTCGGCTTCGATGAATCACTTCCTCGGCGGCGACGACCCTTCCGGTGAACCCCCCTCAGTCGCGACTTGTTCGAGCGAATCGCCTCGAGTTCGAATGCGACGCCGCACTCCGCCTACACGACCGGCCTGCGGCCGGGACGATTCCGTGATGGTTACCGTGATGGGTTACTCTCGACTGCGATACGAACCGCCCGAACCGCGAGTGCGACGGCGGCTGTCGCTCGCGACGCTGCCGGCACAAGTACTCCCGGCCCCTGAAACTCCGATTTTCCGCGTCAGCATTGCTCAAGCGCCAACTCTTCGAAGATTTCGGTCGCTCTGGTGGGCCGTTCGGTTGTCCGATTCGAGACTCGTATATTGCATCTCGCTATACACAATCTCGGTTCTCGGGTTCGACCGATTTCGGGAAATTCGACGGGCCGTCGAACGCGGCCGGTTCGCGTCAATGTCGCTGAGAGGGCCGGACGCCGGCAATTCCGCCCCGACGCGCTACGCTTCGACTCGCTCTATCAGGCCGGGGCCGTCGTTGGCGGGGCTGTTCACTCGCGTCGAGACGGGGTACGCCGTGAGTTCGTCGTCGGGGTAGGTGTCGAGGAGCGCGGCCGCCTCGTCGGGGTCGCCGTGGAGCCACGTCTCCTCGTCTTCGGGGGCGAGGACGACCGCCATCCGGTGGTGGAGCTCCGAGACGAGGTCGTTCGGTTCGGTCGTGACGACGGTGAACGTCTCCAGCGGTTCCTGCTCGCGCGAGGGGCCGCCGCTCCCGAAGTCCCCGAGGCCCGTCTGTTTCGTCGGGGGCGTCCACCGCTCCCAGAGCCCGGCCATGGCGAACGGGCGGTCGTCCTCGAAGGCGACGCGATAGGGCTGTTTGTGTCCGCCGCGGTCGACCCACTCGTAGAAGCCGTCCGAGGGAACGAGACACCGGCGGGCCTCGTAGGCGTCGGCGAAACTCCGTTTTTCGCGGACGGTCTCCGCGCGGGCGTTGATTCGGTCGTTGCCGACGCTGGCGCTGTCGGCCCACGAGGGGACGAGCCCCCACTTCAGGAAGCGGAACTCCTCGGGCGCGTCGTTGGTCACGACCGGGAGTTCCTGACCGGGCGCGCAGTTGTACCGCGCCGAAAGCGGGCGTGTCGGCGTCGCGTCGAACCGCGTTTCGAGTTCCTCGGGTGGGGTAAACAGCGTGTAGCGGCCGCACATATCTCCGGCTTCGCGCTCTGCGGGTAAAACGCCCGCGGCGCGGACGCTCCGGGAGTGCGGCCGCCGGCCCACGACGACGCATTTAGGGTCGCCGACGCCCCCCTGTCGGACATGCGAATCGAGAACAGCTTCATCCCCGTCCGCGGCGTGGGCGAGCGGACGGAGCGGAACCTCTGGCGGGCCGGGGTGACCCACTGGGACGAGTTCGACGCCTCGCTCGTCGGCGCGAAGACGGGCGACCGAATCGAGACGTTTATCGCTGACGCCGCCACCCACCTCGACGACGGTAACTCGCGGTTCTTCGACGACTGCTTCCCCTCGGGCGAGCGCTGGCGACTCTACGAGAACTTCCGCGACGAGACGTGCTTTTTCGACATCGAGACGACCGGCCTCTCGCCCGAGCGCGACTCGGTGACGACCGTCTCGTTCTATCAGGACGGCGAGACCACGACGCTCGTCAGCGGCGAGGACCTGACCGCCGACGCCCTCCGCGAGCAGTTCGTCGACGCGAAACTCATCGCGACGTTCAACGGCGCGCGCTTCGACGTGCCCTTCCTCGAAACCTCGTTCGACGTCTCCATCGACGTGCCGCACGTCGACCTCATGTATCCCTGCCGCACGCTCGACCTCACTGGCGGGCTGAAGGAAATCGAGAAAGACGTGGGTATCGACCGCGACCGCCCCGATATCTCCGGGCGCGACGCCGTCCGCCTCTGGCGGGAGTACGAGCGCGGCGACCAGTCAGCGCTCGACACGCTCGTCTCCTACAACCGCGAGGACGCGGTCAACCTCGAACGGCTCATGGAGACCGTCACCGACCGACTCCACGACCGCGCCTGCGAGGGTCTCGACGCCGACCTCGCCTGAGTCGGGCGGGAAGTTGACCCCGCGCCCGCGCGGGCGGTTGGGCGAGCGCCGCCGACTCGTGCGGACGGGCCGGAACCCCGCGCTTTTTTCATCCCCCGAAGCGACGCGCCGCACATGACCGACGACCCCGACGCCGACCCCGAGGCGGACGACCCCGCCGATTCGACCCCGTCGTCCGACGACGCGACCGAGGCAACCGAGGCGACCGACGGCGACGAGCCAGTCGACGCCGACGCGACCGTCGAAGCGGCGGACGGCGGCACCGACGAGCGCGACAACGGTAACGGCAACGGCGACGAGACCGTCCCGCACGTCGAACTCGACCTCTACGAACTCTCGGTCCGCGTCAGCGGGCAGTCGAGCGACGAACTCGACGACGTGGAGGCGTCGGCGACCCGCCTCATGGACTACCTCGTCGACCACGCGAAAGAGCTGGAAGACCAACCCGACAGCCGCGGACTGAGCTAACCCCGGCGCTCGCGCCCCTCCCCTCGGTTTTGGCAAACCTAAAAGTTCAAGAGCGGCCGTCAATAACCCCGTCCAATGACCGAGTACACCTTCGACGACCTCGCGGTCGTGATGGGGACGTACAACGAAGAACAGGCCATCGGGTCCGTGTTGGCCGACATCGACCGGATTACCGACGGGCGCGCCGAAGTCGTCTGCGTGGACGGCTCGGACGACCGGACGCCCGAAATCGCCCGTAAGATGGGCGCGCGCGTCATCGAACAGGAGCCGCAGGGGTACGGCGTCGCGGTCGAGGCTGCGGTGCTCGCGCCCGACCGCCCGGTCGTCGTCACCACGGACTGCGACGACACCTATCCGATGGAGTATCTCCCGAAGTTCCTCGACCTCATCAACGACGGCTACGACGTGGTCTCCGGCGACCGAATCACGAAGGGCGCGGAGACGATGCCCCGACTCAACCGCGCGGGAAACATCGCGTTCGCCCGCCTCGCCAGTTTCCTTATGGGTGCGACCGTCCACGACACGACCACCGGGATGCGGGCGTACCGCCGGGAACTCCTCCACGACATCGAGTGGACGGAGAACACCGGGCTGTCGGCCGAACTCCTCATCCGCCCCGCGATGCGCGGCTACAACATCGCCGAGGTTCCCATCCCCTACCGCGAGCGCGCGGGCGAAACGAAACTCGACCCCTTCGCCGGCGGCGCGGCCATCGGGAAATCCATCGTCAAAGTCTGTCTGGAAGAGCGACTTCGGCTCTGACCGGGCGGCCGGGGCTGCGGGTTCTGAAGAGTCTGAGGGAGTCGGTCGCGCGGCGAGCGCGCGTGATTCGAGAGCGATACGCGGAGAAACGGCGCTTCGGGCGGCGATTACGACGAGTTCAGGATGTCGCGGACGCGCCGGGGTTCGCCGGAGAGCGCGGGTTGCTTCTCGACGATTTTCAGCACCTCGTGGTCGGTCACGTCGGGGTAGGATTTCCCGATGGCCTCCTCGATGAGGGCCTTTTCGAGGCGGAACTCCGTTCCCTCGTAGACCACGTCTACGCCGTCGTCGTCGAAAGAGAGAATCGTCATACCTCCCGTTGTTTCCCGCGAGTAGTTAAATACACGTCGTCACCGGGAAACCGACTGTCCCCGGCGTGTCTGACGGTTGTCTTGCGGACGGTTTATTACGGCACGGGTGTTGGTTCGGAGCGTGTCACTGGGTACGGACCCGCTCGATGCGCTCGAAATCCCCGACGGGACGACGGTCGAGGAACACGACCTCGTCACCGACGGCGACGTCGTCGTCGGCGGGCAGAGCACCGTCGAGTTCGGCGTCCGCGGGCGGAACGTCCTCGCGGGCGAGCGCGTCACCTTCGGCGGCGACATCGAGGCCGAAGCCGACTGCCGACTCGACATGCTCGACGACGTGGCCGGCAACGTCCTCGTCGGCAACGACGCCTATCTCGGCGAGCGCGTCCACATCGCCGGTCGCCTGATGGTCTCTGGCGACCTCGACATCGGCGACGACGTCGATATCGAAGAGGGGTTCGAGGCCAACGGCTGGATCGTCATCCGCAACCCGATTCCGACGCTCGTGTTCTACTTTATCGTCCTCTCGCAACTCCTCCGACTCGGTGAGGACGAGGCGGCCGACGAACTCGCCGAGACCCTCGCGGGCGAGTCGCCGCACGACCCACTCGTGATTCCACGGAACGCCACCGTCTCCGACGACGCGTGGCGCGTCTCGACGCCCGCCCACGTCGGCTCAGACTGCCGGATTCACGGCAACATCCGCGCGAAGTCCATCGACCTCGCAGAGGACAACAACGTCTTCGGGAGCCTCCGCGCCCGCGACGATATCGTCGTCGGGAGCGGGACGCGCATCCACGGCGACGTCACCACCCGAAACGGCGAGGTTCGCATCCACGAGGACGCGCGCGTCCTCGGCGACGTGTCCTGCAACGACCTCGTGCTCGAAGCCGGCGCGCACGTCGACGGCACGATGCGCGCCCGCGGCGAAATGCGCATCCACCGCGACAACCTCCCCCGCGAGGCCGAATAACCGACATCGGGGCTCCGACACGGGGGCTGACCGACCGGCCGCGACCACCCGCGGGCCGCGATAGCAACAGTCGCCGTTTGTGCTTACCCAATGATTAATTCACCGCGTCGAGTGTGTCGTCTATGGACAACCGACTGAAACTTCTCTCGGTCGCCCTCCTCGTCCTCCTCGCCGGGTGCACCGGCGGCGCGGCGGACGGCGGTGCCGGTGGAGCGGAGAGCGTCTCGCTCGCCGCCGACACGGACGCCCCCTCCAAGGCCGAACAGACGGGCGGCGACGACCTCCCGCAGGCCCAGCGGCGGGCGGTCATCAAGAACGGGCAGATAGAGTTGACCGTCGACGAGTTCAACGAGTCGCGCGACGCGGTCGAATCGACCGCCGAGTCCTACGGCGGCTACGTCAGCGACTCCAACGAGTACGTCAACCGCCGGAGCGGCGGCACCTACCGCTCGGGCCAACTCGTCGTTCGCGTCCCCTCGGAGGACTTCTCGGCGTTTATGACCGATATGAAGGCCCTCGGTGAGGTCGAGCGCGTCGAGACGAACTCCGAGGACGTGACCGACCAACTGGTCGACATCGAAGCGCGACTGAGCAATCTCCGCGCCCAGCGCGACCGCCTGCGCGACCTCTACGAGTCGGCCAACACGACCGAGGACGTGCTCGCGGTCGAAGAGCGCCTGACCGATGTTCAGACCGAAATCGAGCGGCTCGAAGCCCAGAAGCAGTCGCTCGAAGACCGCGTCGCCCTCTCGACCGTCCGGGTCTCGCTGTCCGAACGACCGCCCGGCCCGGCGCAGTGGTACGACACGCCGGTCTTACAGGCGTTCTCCGAGTCGATAAACGGCGCGTTCGTCGCCCTCCGGGCGCTCGTCGTCGCCGTCGCCTACGCCGTCCCGTACCTCGTCGTCTTCGGCGGCCTCCTCGCGATTCTCGGGAGCGGGGTGGTGCTCGCCGGCCGCGCCGCCTTCAGGCGACTGACGGACTAACTGTTCGCCGGCTTCTGTTCGCCGCTCGCGTCCCCTCGCACGCGAGCGTTTTTCCGCGTCCGCGACCATCGTCGAGCCATGCTCTCTCTCGCGTTAGCCGGCAAGCCGAACGCCGGCAAATCGACGTTCTACACGGCCTCGACGCTCGCCGAGGTCGACGTGGCGAACTACCCCTTCACGACCATTGACGCGAACCGCGGCGTCACGCACGCCCGCACCCGCTGTCCCTGTCTCGACCGCGACGAGCGCTGCGGCAACTGCGAGGACGGTATCCGCTACGTCCCGGTCGAACTCGTCGACGTGGCCGGCCTCGTCCCCGGCGCGCACGAGGGTCGCGGCCTCGGCAACCAGTTCCTCGACGAACTGACGAACGCCGACGCCATCGTCAACGTCGTGGACGCCTCCGGCGGGACGAACGCCGAGGGCGAACCCGTCGAGGTGGGGAGCTTCGACCCCGTCGAGGAGGTCGATTTCATCGAGGAAGAACTCGAACAGTGGCTCGCGGGCATCGTCCACAAGAACTGGGAGTCCGTGGTCCGCAAGTCGAGGTCGCCCGACTTCGACATGGACGACGCCCTCTCGGACCTCCTGACGGGCGTCGGCGCGAGCGAGTACGACATCGCCGCCGTCCTGCGCGACCTCGACTACTCGCCGAACCCCCGAGACTGGGACGACGCCGACCGCGTCGAACTCGCCCGCGCGATTCGCCAGCGGACCAAGCCCATTGTCCTCGTCGCCAACAAGGTGGATATCGCGCCCCCGGAGAACCTCGACCGACTCGCCGAGACCGGAAAGCCCGTCATCGCCGCGACCGCGGACGGCGAACTCGCCCTTCGGCGGGCCCGCGAGGCGGGCCTCATCGACTACCACCCCGGCGACGACGACTTCGAACTCGTCGGCGACGTGAGCGGCGCACAGGAGCAGGGCCTCGAACGCATCCGCGACCTGATGGGCGACCACGGCGGCACCGGGACGCAGGAAGCCATCGACACCGCCGTTTACGACGTGCTCGACCGCATCACGGTCTACCCCGTCCAGAACGAGTCGAAGTGGACCGACGGCACGGGCAACGTCCTCCCCGACGCCTTCCTCCTCCCGCGGGGGTCGACGCCGCGGGACCTCGCGTACGCGGTCCACTCAGACATCGGCGACGGCTACCTCCACGCGGTCGACGCGCGAGCGAAACGCCGCATCGCCGAAGACCACGAACTCGAGGAGGGCGACGTCATCAAAATCGTCTCGACGGCGAAGTAACTGTCAGCGGTTCGTCTTTTCCGTGCGTTCTTGTTGCTTTCGATTGGTCGGGAATCCGTCCGCCACGCCACACGTAAACCAAAAATCGCTATACAGAATCAGTCATCTCACATTCTCCGAGGGACACAGAAAGCGTCGCGCCGCAAGGTCGACTGTCGTGCGGCTCACGCGTCGTGATTTGCGGCGGAAAACAGCGATTCGTCGCAGGCGGGGTCAGAGGTCCTTTGCGACGCGAAGTTCCGTGTCGGTGACCGTTTCGACAGACTCGGCCGGCACCTCGATGTCGTCGCCGTCGGCGTCACCGAAGCCGAGGCCTTGCACGACCGCCTCGGCGATGTCGGGGTCGGGTTCGACGTACGCGATTTGGGCGTCCGTGTCGACTTCGGTCACGATTCCGATCTGTTCGGCCTCCTCGTCCATGAGGAACTTTCCTTCGTCGGCGGTCGAGAGAACTGACATTCGACTAATCGTTATACCGGGATGACATAATATCCTGTGGCCGGCACGAACGCTGATACGCGTTGCCCGCGTACGGGAGGCATGACAACCAGTCCACAAGTCTCCGAGGCCGGCGCTCGTCGGCTCCCGCTGTCGGAGACGCGGGTGCTTCTCGGCGTCGGGCTGGCGATTGCCCTCGTCGCCGGCCTCGTCTTTCGCGTCGTCGGCCAACTCGTGTTGGTGCCTTCCCGGCCGCTGGTCACGGCCGCGGTGTTCGCGCTGACGGTCCCCGCGATGTGGACGCTCGCGGTCGGAATCTTCCGGTGGCGCGGGCTGTCCAGTGGCGCGCGGCGGGAGGCCGCGGTGTTGCTCGTCGTTCCGGGGATGCTCGTCGACGCGGTCTCGACGGCGCTGTTCTCGGTCGTCTACCCGAACATGGGCCTCGAAGCCGCGGGGCTCTTTGGCGGCCTGTTGCTCTTGGCGTACGCGACGGTGCTGGTCGCGGGGTTCGTCAGTCGATGAAAAATCGCGGTCCGTCGGGTTTAGTCGGACGACGACCCGAACGCGTTCGGGACGCTCACGTCGGCGTGCTCGGAGAGGTAGTAGGCGGCGACGAAGAGAATGAGGACGCCGACGCCGAGGAGCGCGAGCGGTCCGACGCCGTAGCCGGAGACTGTGAGCGAGCTTACGCCGTAGCCGTCCGCGAGGAACAGGCCCGTGGCGACAGTCCCGCTGAGGAGCGCGTACGGAATCTGCGTGTTCACGTGGTCGACGTGGTCCGCGCCGGCGAACATCGACGAGAGGACCGTCGTGTCGCTGATGGGCGAACAGTGGTCACCGAACAGCGAGCCGGTGAGAATCGCACCGATGGCTCCGGGGAGCGGTGCGCCGAGCTGGTAGGCCAGCGGGACCGCGACGGGGAACATGATTCCCATCGTCCCCCACGACGTGCCGATGGAGAACGAGATGATGGCCGCGGCGAGGAAGACCACCGCGGGCAGGAGTTCGGGCGTGATGACGCCCTGGGCGACGCTGACGACGAACGGACCAACGCCGAGGGCCTCGCTGACGCTCCCGATGGTCCACGCCAGCGAGAGGACGGCCACCGGGAACATGACCATCTTGAACCCCTCGAAGATAGCGTCGCTGACGGCTTCGAGTTCGACGCGGGCGTGGCCGACGAGGATGGCGAGCAGCAGCGCGCACGCCGAGAAGACGCCCCAGAGGATGGCGTCGGCGGTGGCCGCATCCTTCAGCGCCTCGACGGGTGCCTGCCCGGGCCAGCCGCCGGAGTACAGCAGGCCGAAACCGGTGACGGCGACGAGCGCGACGATGGGCGCGGCGAAGTACCACCAGCGCGAATCGACGTAGTCGGGCGTGACGATGTCCTCCTCGCGCGTCTCGATGAGGGGGTCGGCGTCGTCACCGAGGACCTTCCCCTCCTCTTTCGCGCGGCGCTCGGCGCGTTGCATCGGCCCGAAGTCCCAGTCCATCACGACGAGGATGAACACGAGGGCGACCGCGAGCAGGCTGTAAAAGCGGAACGGGATGCTCTGGAGGAACACCACGAAGGCGCTCTGGTCGATGCCGAGCGAGGCGAACTGCTCGCGGATGAGACCGACCTCGAAGCCGACCCACGTCGAGACGACGGCGACGCTCACCACGGGCGAGGTGGTCGAGTCGAGCAGGTACGCGAGCTTCTCGCGGCTGATGTCGAACTTGTCGGTGATGGGCCGCATCACCGAGCCCGTAATCATCGTGCTCGCGTAGGAGTCGACGAAGATGAGCATCCCGAGGACGCTCGTCCCCAACGCGGCCTGTTTCCGGGTCTTGATGCGGGCGATGATGCGCTGTGCGAGCGCGTTCATCCCGCCCGAGAGGAATATCATCCCGAGCATCGCACCCGAGAGGAACGTAAACAGGAGGAGTTTGCTGTTGAACGACTCGGTCACGTTGTTGATGACCAACTGGAGGGAGTACGCCGCCCCGCCGATTGGGTTCCATCCCACCAGGATGGTCGCACCGATCCAGATGCCGGTGAAAAGCGAGAGGAGCACCTGCCGACTGGCCAGCGTCAGCACGATTGCGAAGAGCGCCGGCAGCAGGCTGATGACTCCATGCGTCTCTGCGGGCATGACAAACGTTTCGTCACTGGCTCCCAAATTTAAGGGTTTTCAACTCGAACGCCGAGAATAAGACGTATCGGATGCCGTGAGTTGTCGTAGTTCGGGCAACGAACCGACCGACTGCGGGCGTGTTACGGCCTCAGACGACCGCGTCGTACGCCTCGCCCATGATTTCGATGGCCTCGCGGAGCGACTCGGTGTCGGTCGCGTACGACAGTCGGGCGTAGCCGTGGCCGTGTTCACCGAACGCCTCGCCCGGCACGATAATCACGCCGCGGTCGATGCACTCGTCGACGAAGCCCTCGGGCACCTCGGGCATGACGTAGAACGCGCCGCCCGGCGACGGAACGGTGAGGCCGATGTCCTCCAGCCCCTCGACGACGAGGTCGCGGCGCTCGCGGAACGTTTCGGTCATCTCCTCGATTCGGTCCTGCGGCCCGCTGAGCGCGGCCTCGGCCGCGAACTGCGCCGGCGCGGAGGCGCACGCCTGCACGTACTGGTGGACGCGGAGCATCCGTTCGACCCGGCGGGTGGAGCCGTACACCCAGCCGAGCCGCCAGCCGGTCATCGAAAACAGCTTCGAGGCCGAGTTGACGACGACGACGTTGTCCGTCTCGGCGAACTCGATGGGCGAGCGGTGTTCGCCCTCGAAGACGGTGTACTCGTACACCTCGTCGGAGATACAGAGCACGTCGTGCTCGTCAGCGATGCGGGCGAACTCCGCGATGTCGTCGGGCGGTGACACCGCGCCCGTCGGATTGCCGGGGCTGTTGACGACGAACGCCGCGGTGTCGTCGGTGATGGCGTCTTCGACCGCCGCGGGGTCGAGCGTCAGGTCGTCGCGGAGCGGGACCGGCACCGGTTCGCCGCCGGCGAGTTTCGTGAGCGCGTCGTAGGAGACGAAGCCGGGGTCGGGGATGATGACCTCGTCGCCCTCGTTCACGTGCGCCTCGATGGCGATGTGGAGCGCCTCGCTCCCGCCGGCCGTTGCGATGACGTCGTCGGGGTCGAGGTCGACGCCCTGGTCGCGGCGGTGCTTCTCGGCGATTGCCTCGCGCAGGCTCGGGAGGCCCTTGTTCCCGGTGTAGCCGTCGGCCTCGCCGGCTTCGATGGCCTCGACGGCCGCCTGCCGGGCGTGGTCCGGGGCCGGGAAGTCGGGCTGACCCAGCCCGAGGTTGATAGCGTCTTCGCCAGCCGCCTCGAACACCTTGCGAATGCCGCTGATGGAGATGCGCTCCACCCGGTCGGAGAACTGCGTCATATCCTATTCGGTGTCGCCGTTCGGGATAGTTCTTCCCACGCACGGTCGCGACCGACCCGTTGAATCCATGACGTGAACGCCGGCGTTTCTCGGATTTTTCTGCCGCTATCTGGGAGTGTGGAAATTCAGAAAAACCGACCGTCACAACCCCGGTTACGGCCACAGAACGGGAATAACCCGGTTTCACCGCGTCATCTACCGCGTCTATCGTTACCGGGTACGCGCCCCGAATAAGGCGCTGATTCGTAACGAGGGCAATGACAGAGGCACCACGTTCGACGTCGATTAGCCGTAGACGATTCCTGCAAGGGTCCGGCCTCGCAGCGACCGCCGGCCTCGCGGGTTGTCTCGGCGGGTCCGGCGGAAGCGGGCTGGACGAACTCAACGTCGCCTACATGCCCATCTACCCGGATATGCAGTATTTCGTGATGGAAGAAGAGGGACTGTTCGACCAGCTTTCGGTCCCGGTCTCGGGCAAGAAGTTCTCCGACGGCCCGAGCATCGTCCAGGCGTCCGCGACGGGCGACTTCGACGTGATGATGTTCGGCATCGTCCCGGCGATGATCGTCATGGACAAGGGCATCCCCGCGAAAATCACCGCCGCGAACATCAAAAACGCGATGCAGATTCTCGCCACCGACGACTTCGCCGCCCTCTGGGAGGAACACGGCAAGGACGCCTTCGCGGAGTTCGAGGCGCAGAAGGGTCGTAAGTTCACGTTCGGCACGTTCCCGCCGGGGTCGGTCCCGGACATCCTGCTCCGCTACTGGATTGAGAACACGCTCGGGCTCGACCCCGAAGAGGACGTGAACATCAAGGGTCTCGGCGGCGCGGCCGCGGTCCAGCAGGCGCTCCTCTCGAACAACGTCGACGGCACGAGCATCATGGAGCCGGTCCCGACGGTCATCGACGCTAACGACGCGCCGTTCCAGTCCATCGCGTGGGCGGGCGACTTCATGCCCGGCCAGCCCGCGGCGGTCACGCTCGTGCACGACCGCCTCCGGCGGGACAACCGCGACCTCGCCACGGAGTTCGTCGAACTCCACCGGCAGGCGACGAACTTCGTCGCCGACGACCCCGACACGGCCGCCCAGCACGCGAGCACGGTCATCGGGGAGAGCGCGCTCCCGGTCGAGACCGCCCGCGCGGCGCTCGATTCGCCCGCGTCGGACTTCATCACAGACCCCCACGACATCGAGGGCGGGGCCAAAATCTTCGCTGACTACGCCCAGACGCTCGGGAAGACGGAGGCGCAGTTGACCGTCGACGAGATGTTCGACTACGGTATCTACGACTCGCTATGAGCAACGACGAAGTCGGCAGCGGCGTCGCCCTCTCGGAGACCGAGGCGGACGACCGACTGCTCGACCGGCTCGCGGGGTTCTCCTCGGAACGGACGGGGCTCGCGGTCGCCGGCTTCGCGGGCTTTCTCGCCGTCTGGCACGTCGCCGCGCTGTTCCAGCCGACGTATCTCCTCCCCTCGCCCGTCGAGGTGCTCGCGGCGTTCGTCGTCGAGCTCACCGCGCCCGCCTCGCTGTCGATTCCCTTCACCGGCGCGGAACTCCCGGCGACGCGGCTCCTCGTCAAATTAGTCCAGAGTCTCTACCACTACGTGCCGGGCCTGCTCATCGGGACCTCGCTCGGCGTCTTCGCGGGCATCGCCATGGGATGGAACACCCGCGTCGACAGCGTCTTCACTCCCGTTACGCGCCTCCTCCGGCCGATTCCGCCGCTGGCGTGGATCGGTTTCGCCGTCATCTGGCTCGGCGTCAACCACCAGGGCGCGACGTTCATCGTGGCTATCGGCTCCTTCTGGATTAACTTTTACAGCGCCTACGGCGGCGTCGAAGGGGTCTCGGAGGACCTCAAGGAGGTCGCCGCGACCCTCGGCGTCGACGACGACTGGACGATGATTCGGAAGGTCGTCATTCCGGCGGCTAGCCCCTCGATTATGACCGGCATCCGGACGAGCATCGGCCAGTGTTGGATGATCGTCGTCGCGGCCGAACTCATCGTCGGCGTCGGCGTCGGCTACGAGATTCTCAACACGGCTCAGAACCTCGCGATGGACGTGTCGGTCGCCTACATGCTCGTTATCAGCATCGTCTTCCTCGTGAGCGACGGCCTGTTCCGCCGGGTCGAACGGCGGGNCGCGATGGACGTGTCGGTCGCCTACATGCTCGTTATCAGCATCGTCTTCCTCGTGAGCGACGGCCTGTTCCGCCGGGTCGAACGGCGGGTGCTGGAGTGGAGAGCATGAGCGACGACGCGAACGCGGATGCGGGTTCGGACGGGAACACGAGCGCAACCGCGGCCGACCCCGACGCGGCCGCGACGGTCAGCGTCGACTCGCTCGGCAAGACCTACGCGTCCGACCGGCGGACGGTCGAGGCGCTGTCGGACGTGGAGTTCGCCGTCGAGGACGGCGAGTTCGTCTGTATCGTCGGCCCCTCGGGGTGCGGCAAGACGACGCTGTTCCGCATCATCGCCGGTCTCGAAGACGCCACGTCGGGCGCGGTCACCCTCGACGGCTCGCCCGTCACCGGCCCCGGAACCGACCGCGGGATGGTGTTCCAAGAGTACGGGCTGTTCCCGTGGCGGACCGTCAGCGAGAACGTCGCCTTCGGGCTCGAAGAACAGGGCGTCGAGGAGCCGGCGCGCTCGGAACGCGTGACGGAGATGCTCGAACTCGTCGGCCTCGACGGCTTCGTTGACGCCTATCCCAAAGAGCTGTCCGGCGGGATGAAACAGCGCGTCGGCATCGCCCGCGCGCTCGCGGTCGACCCCGAACTCCTTCTCATGGACGAGCCGTTCGGCGCGGTCGACGCGCAGACACGCGACATGCTCCACGGCGAACTGCTCGACATCTGGACGGAGACGGACAAGACGGTGCTGTTCGTCACCCACGACGTGGAGGAGGCGGTCACGCTCGCAGACCGCGTGGTCGTCATGGCCGCGAATCCGGGTCGCGTCCGCGAAATCGTCTCGGTCGATATCGACCGCCCGCGGGAGCGGACCGAAAGCGAGTTCGCGGCGTACGTCGAGCGGATTCGCGGGCTCATCGGGGAGTAACCCGAATCCGTTCCGGGCCCTCGTCTCTACTCCCGCGCCGCTCGCAACTCGTCGATGTGCGCGTCGATGACCGACAGCGTCGCGTCGGCGTCGACGTAGCCCTTCTCGTACTCCTTCATCGCGCTGTTGTAGTCGCTGAGGAACTGTGCGACCGCGTCGTCGAGGTCGTCGCTCATACACGTCCGTAGCCCCGTCATCGGATTTGAACCTTCGGCCCGCGTGTCTACCGCGGGACCGTCGATTTATCACCGCGCCCCGCCAACGCGCCGGTAGTGACGACCCTCCGATTCGAGGACGGCACCGTCCACATCGGCACTGACGGCGACAGCGCTGCGGGCGACGACTCCGACGTTCGGGCCGCCCTTGCCGACGTGGCGAGCGTCGAGGCCGACCCCCGAAGCGGCGGCTATCGCGCTCCTGCGATGCGGTACGACGCGGTTCGGGACGCGCTCGACGCGGCCGGCGTCGACTCCGACGACCGGGTCGCGGCCGCCCTCGACGCTTCCCTCTCGCTTTCGACGACCTACGACCTCCGCGACTACCAGCGCGCCGCCCTCGACGCGTGGCTCGACGCGGGCGGTCGCGGCGTCGTGGAACTGCCGACCGGCGCGGGCAAGACGGTGCTCGCCGTCGCCGCGATGGTCGCCCGCTCGGTGCCGACGCTCGTCGTGGTGCCGACCATCGATTTACAGGACCAGTGGATACGCGAACTCGAAACCGAGTTCGACGTGCCGGTCGGCCGGTTCGGCGGCGGCGAACAGACTCAGGAGGCCATCACGGTCTCGACGTACGACTCGGCGTACCTCCGCGCCGACGACGTGGGCGGCGACTTCGGCCTCGTCGTCTTCGACGAGGTGCACCACCTCGGCGGCGAGGGATACCGGGACATCCCGCGGTTCCTCGCCGCGCCCGCCCGTCTCGGCCTGACGGCGACGTTCGAGCGACCGGACGGCGCGCACGAGCGCATCGAGGAACTCGTCGGCCCGCGGGTGTACCGCCTCGACGTGGACGATTTGGCGGGCGACCACCTCGCTGATTACGAGGTCCGCCGCATCGAGGTCGAACTGACGGCCGACGAGCGCGAGACGTACGACGAGGCCCAGGAGACGTTCGTGAACTACCTGCGCACCTCGGGGCTGTCGATGCAGTCTGGCAGCGACTACCAGAAACTCGTGATGCGGTCGGGCAGCGACCCGCGGGCGCGGGAGGCACTGCTCGCCAAGCAGCGCGCCCGCGACGTGATGATGAACTCCGAGGCGAAAGTGGACAAGCTGGCGCGACTGCTCGCGCGACACCGCGAGGACCGCGTCATCGTCTTCACCGCCTCGACCGACCTCGTCTACCGCATCTCGCGGCGCTTCCTCGTCCCGCCGATAACCAACGAGACCGGGACGAAAGAGCGGCGCGAAATCCTCGGCCGCTTCCGCGACGGCACCTACGACACCGTCGTCGCGGCCAACGTGCTCGACGAGGGCGTGGACGTGCCCGACGCCAACGTCGGCATCCTGCTTTCGGGGTCGGGGTCGGAACGCGAGTTCACCCAGCGACTCGGCCGCATCCTCCGGCCGAAGGCCGACGGCGCGACCGCGACGCTCTACGAACTCGTGAGCGTCGAGACGGCGGAAGAACGGGTGGCGGCCCGGCGTCGGTGACGCGGAAACTCCTCTCAGACCAGCGAGACGTTCAGGTCGCCGTCTTCTCTGAAAGCGTCGTATCCGAACTCGAATTCGACCGCGAAGTCGGCGGTTCCGCCGGCCGGCACGGTGAGTTCCTGCGACCGCGTCGTGCGTTCGCCGCCGACGGTGACCCGGACTTCGACCGTGGTGAGCCGCTCGGCCCCGCCGTCGTTGAGAACCGACCCGAAGACCCGGAGACGGCCGTCGTCGGTCGCCTCGTAGTCGATATCTTCGATTCGGACCGGGGAGACCTCGGGCGTGTCCCGGGGGTCGCCCGCCGGTGCCGCCGGTGGGTTTCGCGGCCCCGTCGCACCCGGTAGCGACCCCAGACAGCCCGACGACAGGCCGACCGCGACCAGTCCGAGGAGGCGTCGTCGCTCCATACGGTGGCGTCCGCCGCGGGCGCAATGAACCTTGTCGTCCGTGCCGTCGGCCGGTGTCCGCCCGCACCGTCGCTCGCTTCTTGCCCACGCCGCCCGAGCCGCTTTTGTCCCGCGGTCCCCTCGTTGCGAGCGTGCTGACGAAGGACCTGCTTCGGGTGTCGCGGGCGGGCGGCGGCTACCATCCGCAGTTCGCTGACCGGGGCGACCGCCCGCTGGCCGCGAAGGCCATCGGCGTCTTCCGGCGACACGTCGGCGACGCGCGGGCCGCCCTCGACGACGCCCTCGCTGCCCTCGAAGCCGAGGCCGACGACTTCAAACTCGCCCGCGGATTCGCGTCGCTGCTCGACCGCGAGGCGGTGTTCGAGACGGCGGCTCCCCTGCCACCCGTCCGCGCCCGCCGCGCCGCGTTCGAGGCCGCGATGAGCGTCGGCGGCGTGGCGACCGAGGAGGAACGGGCCGCGGCGCTCGACCACGCGGCGTCCTCGCTCGGGTCGTCGCCCGAGGCGGTCGACGCGTCGCTCACGGCCGACCGCGAGGTCGAACAGGTGCTTTCGGAGTTCGACCCGCGGTGGACGCCCGACGAACTGCTCGCGCAGTACAACCTCTCGCTCGCCCAGACCGCCCTGTTCGACGCGACCGAGGTGCGCGTCCGAAGCTCCGACCCGAAGGCCGTCGTCTCGGCGGTCAAGCGCCTCCGCCTGATGTACGAGATTCGGAAGACCGACGCCGGCCGCGAGGTCGTCGTCACCGGTCCCGACGCGCTGTTTCAGCGAACCAGACGCTACGGAACCGCCTTCGCTCGCCTGCTCCGGTCGGTCGCCACCGCCGGCGACTGGCGACTCGTCGCGACTATCGACGACCGCGGAACCGACCGCGAACTGACGCTCACGAGCGACGACGTGTCGGTCCCCGGCGTCGAGCCGATGGCGGAACCCGGCTTCGACAGCGGCGTGGAGGCCGACTTCGCCGCCCGCTTCCGCGGCCTCGACCTCGACTGGTCGCTCGTCCGGGAGCCGGAACCGCTCGAAACGGGGACGAGCGTGATGATTCCCGACTTCGCGTTCGACTACGCGCACGCCGACTTCCGCGTCTTCTTCGAGATTATGGGCTTTTGGACGCCCGAGTACGTCGAAAAGAAGCTGGGCCAACTCGCCGACGTGGAGGACGTGGAACTCGTCGTCGCCGTAGACGATTCGCTCGGCGTCGGGGAAGACATCGCCGCCCGCGACCACCGCGCCGTCCCGTACTCTGGCTCCGTGCGCGTGAAAGACGTGGTGGACGTACTCCGCGGCTACGAGTCCGACCTCGTCGCCGACGCGGCCTCGTCGCTCCCCGCCGAACTCGCGCCCGACGACGACGTGGTAACGCTGTCGGACCTCGCGGCCGCCCGCAGCGTCTCGGTCGACGCGCTCGACGGCGTGGCCTTCCCGGAACACGAACTCGTCGGGCGGACGCTGGTCCGCCCGGCCGTTCTCGACGCGCTCGCCGGCGAAATCGAGGCTGGGATGTCGCTGTCGGCGGCCGAATCCGTCCTCGACGACCGCGGCCTCGACGACGCGAGCGCGGTCCTCTCGCGGCTCGGCTACCGGGTCGAGTGGGAGGGGCTGACCGGCGGGACGGTCAGAGAGAAGTAGCGGGGCGCAGTACCGCGACCCGGTCGCTGCCGGCTATTCCGGTTTGACGAGGTCTTCCTGCCGGCCCTTGGGGACGGTCGAGCGGAGCTCCCCGTGGAGGTAGAGGCCGACGCCGAGGGGTTCGAGTTCGCCGGCGATTTCGTGGGCGGCGGTGAGGTAGCCCCAGTCGCCCTCCCATCGGTCGAGCTGTTGGTCGTGGCCGTCGACGAACGCCTGCGCCTCGCCTGGACGCAGTTCGACGACGTTCTTCGTCGCGTCGCCGCAGAAGCGCTGGACCGCGTTGGTCGAGGGCTTCCAGTGGCGCTGGCGGGTCCGCAGGATGCGCATTCCGAGCCCCTCGACTTCGATGGGGTCGACGACCTCGCCGTTGAACGCCCAAATCTTGCCCGCGCCTTTCTCCCAGAACGTGTAGCCGTCAAAAACCGCGGGGTCGACGCCGAACCGCTCGTCCCACCAGTCGATGACCTCCTCGCGGGAGGGCCGCCCCTCGACGACGCGGTCGTCGGCCGTCGGCGGCAGGCGGTCGAACTGCTGGCCCCAGTTCTCGCCGGGGGCGGTGTCGTCGCTCATGCGGTCACCTCCAGTTTGGCGGTGAAGAAGCCGCCCGTGTCGTTGTGGTGCGGGTAGACGCGGCGGGCCTTCGCCACCGTGGGGTCGTACTCGTCGCCCTCCCACTCGGTGATGCCGGGCGCGGTCTCGAAGCCGTCGGGCACGTCCCATTCGACCACCTCGCAGTCCTCGCGGTCGAGGACGAAGTCGAGGACGGCCTCGTTCTCCTCGGGCGCGAAGGTACAGGTGGAGTAGACGACGGTGCCGCCGGCTTTCGTCACCTGCACGGCGCGCCGGAGGATTCCCTTCTGGATGCCGGCGACGCTTTTGACGTGGTTCATCGTCCACTCGTCGAGCACGTCGGGGTTCTTCCGACAGGTCCCCTCGCAGGAACACGGCGCGTCGACGAGGACGCGGTCGAACTGCTCGAACGACCCGTCCTTCTCGGGGGTCCGCTCTCCGAAGGGTTTCATCGAGAAGTTGCGGGCGTCCTGATTCGACACGACGAGGTTCGTCACGCCGAGGCGCTCGGCGTTGTGGCGGAGCGCCGACAGCCGACCGAGGTTGTTGTCGTTGCCGACGAGGACGCCTTCGTCGTCCATCATGGCGGCTATCTGGGTCGTCTTCGACCCCGGCGCGGCGCAGGTATCCCAGACGCGCTCGCCCGGTTGCGGGTCGAGGGCGATAGCCGGGAGTGCCGACACCTCCTCTTGGCCGTGGAGCCAGCCGTGGAAGTACGGCCAGTTCGTCCCCGGACTGCTGTCTTCGAGTTTGAGGATGCCGGGATGCCAGTCGGTCGGTTCGTAGGCGACGCCCTCGTCGTCGAGCGCCTCGCGGGCGCGCGCCACCGTCGTCTTGATGGTGTTGACGCGGACGACGGAGGGAAGCGGCCGCTCGCAGGCCGCGAAGAAAGCCTCCTCGTCGTCCACGAGCGGCGCGTACCGCTGGAGCGGGTTCATGGCACTCGATTCCGCGCGGGCGCGCTTGTCGGTTTCGGAGTCGCCGGCGGGGTCGCAGGCCTCGTCGCCGGGAGACGCCACCGGCCGAAGCAGTCGCGCCGGGGCGGGGTAGTCGGCCGATGACCGCACAGTCGCCCGTCGGATTTACCTCGCCCCGGCGACCATGTTCACGTATGGCACGCATTCGCGTCCTCGCGGAGGAACTCACCGACGAACTGGAGTCGCCGACGCTGGTCGAAGGGCTGCCGGGCGTGGGGTTGGTCGGCAAAATCGCTGCCGACCACCTGATCTCGGAGTTCGACATGACCCACTACGCCAACGTGTTCTGCGAGGGCGTCCCGAAGGTCGCGGTCTACATGGAGGACGACCCGGCGTTGCACCCGCCGGTCAGGCTCTACGCCGACGCGGAGCGGGACCTGCTCGTCCTCCAGAGCGACATCCCCATCCGGCCCGAGGCGGCGACCGAACTCGCCACCTGCCTCGGCCCGTGGTTCGAGGAACTCGACGTGCTCCCCGTGTTCCTCTCGGGCATCGCCCGCGAGAAGTCCGAGGACGTGCCCGCGCTCTACGGCGTCGGCACCGACGGCGCGGCGTCGCGGCTCGAAGCCGCCGGTATCGACCGTCCGACGGAGACCGGCCTCGTTTCGGGGCCGACGGGCGCGCTCCTGAGCAACGCCGTCTCGGTCGGCCGCCCGGCGCTCGCGTTGGTCGTCGAGTCTGACCCGCAGTTCCCGGACCCCGAGGCCGCCCGCGTCGTCATCAAATACGGCATCGAACCGCTCGTCGGCATAGAGGTGCCCGTGGACGACCTCGTGAACAGCGCCACCGAGATACGGCAGGCCAAAGAGCAGTTGGCCCGGCGGATGCAGCAGTCCGACGAGGAGAGCACGCAGGCCCGGCCGCTCGGGATGTACCAGTAAGCGGCGCTGGCTGTCGGTCCCGGGGGGTCTCGGCCCGCGCGACCGCTCCGTCCTGAGAAGCGTTTCGGCCGACCCGCAGTCTACACGTTTAAGCCGCGTCGGACACTTCTCCCGCCCATGAGCGACGACCCTGCCGAGTCGGTCACGGACGCGAACGCAGACGCCGAGACTGACGCGGCATCCGACGCAGCGGCGCAGACGGCCGAAGACGCGGCGACGGACGCCGACGGCGAGGCGTCGAGCGCCGAGTCGGCGGCCGAGGAATCCGGCGCGACGGGCGACGGGCCGACCGTCGCCGACCGCGTCGCCGAGTACGACGACGACCTCGCGGCCGAGGTCGCGGCGCTCGAAACCCGCGTCGCCGACCTCGAAGCCGAGCGCGACGAGGCAGAAGCGACGGCCGAGGAACTCCAGTCGCGTCTCAAGCGCACGCAGGCCGACTTCCAGAACTACAAGAAGCGCGCGAAGAAGCGGCAGTCCCAAATCAAAGACCGCGCCACCGAGGACTTCGTCGAGCGCGTCGTCACCGTCCGCGACAACCTCGTTCGCGCGCTCGACCAGGACGAGGGCGCCGACATCCGCGGCGGCCTCGAATCGACGCTCACGGAGTTCGACCGCATCCTCGAAGACGAGAACGTCGAAGTCATCGACCCCGAACCGGGGACCGACGTGGACCCGAACCGCCACGAGGTGATGATGCGCGTCGACAGCGACCAGCCGGCGGACACCGTCGCCGACGTGTTCCAACCCGGTTACGAGATGGCCGACAAGGTCATCCGCGCCGCGCAAATCACGGTCAGTAAGGGCGAATAGCGCGCCGTCACCCGGGCGCTCGCCGTCGCCGGAGGCGGTCTCGCCTCCCCGACCCGGCGAGGACTTTTGTTCTCACCTCGCTATCATTACGCCATGCGACTTCGTTCCCGTCGGCGGCGGCCGACCGTGCGCGTCACCCAACACGGCGACCCCGGCGACGACGACCTGCTTTTCGTCCTCGGGTGGGGCAACAAGCCGGGTCACCGGAGCGTCGAGTGGCTCCTCGACCGCCTCACCTACGAGGGCTACCACGTCCACGCCGTCGAACTCCCGACGAACGGCTGGGAGTTCGAATCCCAGTACGTGAGCCCGGTGCGGGCGTACGCGGTGGACCGCGACATCGACCTCGTGCTCAGCCACAGCACCGGCGGCCTCGTCGCCGCCCACCTCGACCTCGCGGTTCGAAACGTCTTTCTGAGCCCGTGGTGGGGGACGGCGGTCTCCGGTCCCGCCGCCTTCCTGTTCCCGCTCGTCAGGCGACTGCCGACCACCAAACCCGTCGTTCCGTCCGGCATCTCCCGCGCGGACCTCGGCGAGTTGAAACTCGCCGCCGAACTGGACGACGCGCCGGCCAACGCCTCGCCCGCGTTCCTCCGCATGATTCACGGCGCACAGGAGTCGCTGCCGCCGTTCCGCCCCGACGACGTGGTGTTCGTCTCGCTTTCGGACCGGGTCGTGGACGTTCGCGCAATCGGCGACCGGACGCCGGCCGCGAACCTCGTCCCGTACGACGGCGGTCACGAGTTCTTCGCCAGCGAGGGCAGAGAGCGGACGCTCTCGACGGTGCTCGACGCCCTCGGCGGGGCCGACGCGTCGTCGCTCCGGGCGAACGGCGCTGACGCGTCCGACTCGGCCGACGGAACCGAACGCCCGCAGCCGACGGACTGAGAGCAACGAGGTCGCACGGTCGGTCGGCCGGGTGCCGGGCCGCCGCCGGGCGACCACGCTCGGAGCGTCGCCGCGACGCGGTCGGCGGTTCTACATAAATCGACCGACCTCTTTCGACGTGAGAATAGAAAATCGCAAGACAGCGTCGACCTTGGTGCACGCCGTGTGTCGCAGTATCTAGTAACCTTTAACCGGCAAAAGACGGTATTTGCGGGCAAGATGGCGAGCAACAAGATTCTGGGTATCGACCTCGGCACCACGAACAGCGCGTTCGCGGTGATGGAGGGCGGCGACCCGGAGATTATCGTGAACGCAGAAGGCGACCGAACCCCCCCCTCCGTCGTCGCGTTCACCGACGACGGTGAGCGGTTGGTCGGCAAGCCGGCGAAGAACCAGGCCATCCAGAACCCCGAGCGCACGATTCGGTCCATCAAGCGCCACATGGGCGAGGACGGCTACACCGTCGACATCGAGGGCGAGGAGTACACGCCGGAGCAGATTTCGGCGATGATTCTCCAGAAGATCAAGCGCGACGCCGAGGACTACCTCGGCGACGAACTCCAGAAGGCCGTCATCACCGTCCCCGCGTACTTCAACGACAAACAGCGGCAGGCGACGAAAGACGCCGGAGAAATCGCGGGTCTCGACGTCGAGCGCATCGTCAACGAGCCGACCGCCGCGTCGATGGCCTACGGCCTCGACGACGAGTCGAACCAGACCGTGCTCGTCTACGACCTCGGCGGCGGCACCTTCGACGTGTCCGTCCTCGACCTCGGCGGCGGCGTCTACGAAGTGGTCGCCACCAACGGGGACAACGACCTCGGCGGCGACGACTGGGACGAAGCCATCATCGACTGGCTCGCCACCGAGTTCGAAAACGACCACGGTATCGACCTCCGCGAGGACCGACAGGCGCTCCAGCGTCTCAAGGACGCGGCCGAGGAGGCCAAAATCGAGCTCTCCTCGCGCAAGGAGACGACCATCAATCTCCCCTTTATCACGGCGACCGACTCCGGGCCGGTCCACCTCGAATACGACCTGACCCGCGCGAAGTTCGAGTCGCTCACCGCCGACCTCATCGACCGGACGGTCGAGCCGACCGAGCAGGCGCTCGAAGACGCCGGCTACGACAAAGGCGATATCGACGACGTCATCCTCGTCGGCGGCTCCACCCGGATGCCGCAGGTCCGCGACAAGGTCGAAGAACTCCTCGGCTCCGAGCCGAAAAAATCCGTCAACCCCGACGAGGCCGTCGCGCTCGGCGCGGCCATCCAGGGCGGCGTCCTCGGCGGCGAGGTCGACGACATCGTCCTCCTCGACGTGACGCCGCTGTCGCTCGGTATCGAGGTCAAAGGCGGCCTGTTCGAGCGCCTCATCGAGAAGAACACGACGATTCCGACCGAGGAGTCGAAGATATTCACCACCGCGGCCGACAACCAGACGACGGTGCAGGTCCGCGTCTTCCAGGGCGAACGCGAGATGGCCGAGGACAACGAACTCCTCGGTGAGTTCACGCTCTCCGGCATCCCGCCGGCCCCCGCGGGCACGCCGCAGATCGAAGTCGGCTTCAACATCGACGAAAACGGCATCGTCAACGTCTCCGCCGAGGACAAAGGCTCCGGCAACGCCGAGTCCATCACTATCGAGGGCGGGGCGGGCCTCTCCGACGAGGAAATCGACCGCATGCAGCAGGAGGCCGAACAGCACGCCGAAGAGGACAAAGAGCGCCGCCGCGCCGTCGAGGCCCGCAACGAGGCCGAGGGCGCGGTCCAGCGCGCGGAAACGCTCCTCGAAGAGAACGAGGAGAACGTCGACGACGAACTCCGCGCCGACATCGAGGCCGCCGTCGAGGACGTGGAAGCGGTGCTCGACGACGACGACGCCTCCACGGACGAACTCGAAGACGTGACCGAGGAGCTCTCGAAGGAACTGCAGGAAATCGGCAAGCGCATGTACGAACAGCAGGCGCAGGCGCAGGCCGGCGGTCCCGGCGGCGCTGGCGCTGGTGCGGGCGCTGCGGGCGGCCCCGGCGGCGCTGACCCCGAGGACTTCGTCGACGCCGACGCGGACTTCGACGAGGACGACGAGGACAACTAACCACAGGTGGACGGTCGGGTCGCAGAGAGACCCGACGCCGGCGGTCGAATCCGGGCGAAACCCCCGGTTTGACCCCGTTCGCGCTCGCCGCGATACGAGAGACGGACTTTTCAAATACCTTCACCGGCTACAAGAGAGCAACTGATGAGCGAGGACTTCTACGACGTACTCGGGGTCTCGCGGGACGCCTCGAAAGACGAAATCAAGAACGCGTACCGCAAGAAGGCCGCGAAGTACCACCCCGACGTTTCCGACGAGGACGACGCCGAGGAGAAGTTCAAGAAGGTCCAGAAGGCCAAGGAGGTGCTCACGGACGACGAGAAGCGGCAGATGTACGACCAAGTCGGCCACGAGCGCTTCCAGCAGTCCCAGAAACGCGGCGGCGGTGGCGGCGGCCGCGGACAGAGCAATCCCTTCGGCGGCGGCGGCAACCCGTTCGGCGGCATGGGCGGCGGCGGTGGCGGCTTCGAGGACATCTTCAACAACCTGTTCAACGGCGGCGCGGGCGGCCAACAGCGCAACCGCCCCCAGCAGGGCCGCGACGTGGCCCAGCGCATCTCCATCGACCTCGAAGACGCCTACCACGGCGTCGAGCGCGACGTGACGATTCGCCGCCGCGAGGTCTGTCCCGAGTGCGACGGCGAGGGCCACCCCGACGACGCAGAGGTGAACACCTGTTCGGAGTGTAACGGCTCGGGCCAGCAGACGACGGTCCAGCAGACGCCCTTCGGCCGCGTCCAGCAGACGACGACCTGTCGCGCCTGCGGCGGCGAGGGCGAGACGTACAGCGAGGACTGTTCGGAGTGCCGCGGGAGCGGCCGCGTCCGTCGTACTCGCGACGTGACCATCACCATCCCCGCCGGCTTCCGCGACGGCCAGCGCCTCCGCTACCGCGGCGAGGGCGAACCCGGCGAGAACGGCGGTCCCAACGGCGACCTGTTCGTCGAGGTCAACGTCCGCGACCACGACGAGTTCGAGCGCGACGGCGACGACCTCCGCTACACCCATCCCATCTCCTTCCCGCAGGCCGTCTTCGGCGCGACCGTCGAGGTGCCGACGCTCGACGGCGAGGAGGAACTGAAGGTGCCCGCGGGCACCCAAAGCGGGTCGACGTTCACCGTCTCCGACGCGGGGATGCCCCACCTCGACGGCCGGGGCCACGGCGACCTGCACGTCGAGGTCCACGTCGTCACGCCCGAGGACCTCAACAGCGAGCAGCGCGAGGCGCTCAAGGAGTTCGCCGAGGCCGGCGGCGAGGAGGTCAAAGAGGGCCTCTTCCAGAAGCTGAAGAACTCGCTGTGAGCGATTTCCGACACCGCCACGCTCTCGTGTGTGGCGGCCGTCGATTCGGCCGATGTCCTACACGAAAGCGAACTACGAGGACGTAGACGCGGTCGGCGGCGGGCTCCACTTCCTGCGAGACGAACTCGACTGCGTCGAGCTCGGCTTCAGCGTGCTGGAGGCCGACCCCGACTGGTCCGGCAAGCCCCACGACCACGCCGAGCAGGGCCACGAGGAAGTGTACTACCTCGTCTCCGGCGGGGCTACGCTCGTCGTCGAGGACAAGAAACTCGATCTCGAACCCGGCGACGCCGTTCGCGTCTCGCCGGAGGACACGCGCGAACTCCGAAACGGGCCCGAAGAGAGCACGTTCGTCATCGCGGGCGCGCCCTGAGTCGTCGCGCCGGCGTCGTCTCGGCGCTGCTCGCCCGGACTCCCCACCGCGTTCTCGAACCGCGAGCACGCCTCGGGGGCTTTTTTCGCGCCGACTCCCTACGACCGGCCATGGACGTTATCGGTGACCTCATGGCCCGCGACCGGCGGAGCGACCGACTCGCGCTCCGGGTCGACGGCCCCGGCCGGACCTACACGTACCACGACCTCATCACGACCTCGTACAAGGCCGGGAACGTCCTCCGCTACCTCGGCGTCCGCAGGGGGGCTCGCGTCGCGGTCGACCCGGTGCCGCTCCCCGAACCGTTGTTGACGTTCCTCGGGGCGGCCCAACTCGGCGCGGTGACGGCGTTCGACCCGCGGTTCGAGGCGCGGGCGACCGTCGTTCCGGTCGAACGCGAATCCGAGTTCGAAGATCTGCCGCCGGGCCAGAAACTCGCCGTCTTCGGCGGCCCGCCGAATTCGCCCGCGACGACCCACTGGGAACAGGAAGTCTGGAGCGAGAACCCCGCGGTCCACCCCGAAATCGTCGCTTCTGACGATCCGGGACTCGCCGCTGACGACCGCGAGTTCACCCACGGCGACCTGCTCGACGCGGCCCGCGAGGTCGTCTCCGACTTCGACCTCGAAGCGGGCGACACGGTCGCGGTCCGGTCGTCGCTTTCCCACCCCGGAACCGTCGTCGCCGGCGTGCTCGCGCCGCTTTTGGCCGGCGGCACGATTCGGATTCCCGCGGGCGACGAGGCCGTCGAAGCGGCGCTCGCCGTCGGCGACGGGGTCCCCCAGTCGGTCGCGCTCGCGCCCGACGACGTGTGGTGACCACGACGCGTAGGGTGGAGAGAAGTCACCGAACGCTCCAACTATTAATTCGGATTTGAGATTGAATTCTACCTCGGTGTTAAATTCGGGATTTTCACCGCTATATTTATAGTCAGGCTGTATCGTTAGTGCAAACACGTTACATGTCACAGTCTGGCATCGTATCTCTCTGGAACCGGTATCGCTCGGTCGGCATCGTCTACCGAATCGGGGTCGCGTTCGTCCTCGGATCGCTCGTTGGCCTCGTCGTCGGCGAACCCGCGACGGCCTTGAAACCGGTCGGTGACCTGTTCGTCCGACTGCTGGAGATGCTCATCGTCCCCATCGTGGTGTTCACGCTCCTGATGGGCGTCAGACAGCTCTCGCCGTCGTCGCTCGGGCGCGTCGGCGCGCAGGTCGTGGGCCTGTACGCGCTCACGTCCGCGTTTGCGGTCGCCATCGGACTCGGGGTGAGCAACCTCGTCTCCCCCGGCTCCCGCGGGCTCGAAGAACTGCTCGCCGGCGCCGAGGCACAGAGCGCCGAGGCCCCCGACGCCGTCGAAGTCGTCCTCAACGTCGTCCCGACGAACCCCGTCGGCGCGATGGCCGACGGTGGCGTGCTGCCGACCATCTTCTTCGTCGTCGTCTTCGGCCTCGGTCTCACGCTGGCGTGGGAGGAGACCGACGACGAGCAGGTCAAACGCGGCATCGAGACGTTCTTCGACCTCGCTGACGCCGGCGCGGAAGCGATGTACAAGGTCGTCTGGGGGGCGATGGAGTTCGGCGTTCTCGGCGTCTTCGCGCTGATGGCCAACGTCTTCGGCACCGCCGGCGTGGACGCAATTCTCCCGTTCGCGCTCCTCATCGGAACGATGCTCCTCGCGGCCGTCGTCCACATCGGACTCGTCTACCTCGGCGCGTTCGTCGTCGGCGTCGCGGGGCGGTCGCCGGTCGCGTTCCTCTCCGGTGCGCGCGACGCGATGGTGACCGCGCTGAGCATCCGGTCGTCGTCCGGGACGCTTCCGGTGACGATGTCCGACGCGGACGAGAACCTCGGCATCGAAGAGCGCATCTACGGCTTTACGCTTCCGCTCGGCGCGACCATCAACATGGACGGCACGGCGATGTACCAGGGCGTCGCGGCCATCTTCGCGGCGAACATCGTCGGCGTGAACCTCTCTCTGGTCGACCAGTTCGCCGTCGTCGCGGTGGCCGTGCTGGCGAGCATCGGCACCGCCGGCGTGCCCGGGTCGGGGCTCATCATGCTCACGCTCGTCTTGACGCAACTCGGCCTGCCGCTCGAAATCGTCGGGCTCGTCGCCGGCGTCGACCCCATCCTCGACCGCATCCGGACGATGGTGAACGTGACCGGCGACCTCGCGGTGACGACGGTCGTCGCCACGTGGAACGACGCGGTCGACTTCACCGCCGACGCGTGGAACGACGGCGTCGGCGCGGCGCTGTCCGACTGAACGAAGGCGGAAAAAACCGCCTCAGGACGCGTTTTCTATCTTTTCGAGCGCCTCGGGGTTCTCGATACTGCTCATGTCGCCGAGGTCCTCGCCCGCGTAGATGGAGGCGATGGCGCGGCGGATGATTTTGCCCGACTGCGTCTTCGGGAACTCGTCGACGAACAGGATTTCCCGTGGGCGGAACGGCTTGCCCAACTCGTCGCCGACGACGCCCCGCAGCTCCTCGCGGAGGTCGTCGCTCTCGTCGATACCGTCTTCGAGGACGACGTAGGCGACGACGGCCGTCCCGGTGGTGTCGTCGGGGACGCCGACAGCGGCGGCCTGATTCACCGCGTCGTGTTCGATGAGCGCGCCTTCGACCTCGGCGGGGCCGACCTTGCGGCCGGCCACGTTGAGTGCGTCGTCGGCGCGGCCGTGGAGGAACCAGAAGCCGTCTTCGTCTTTCTGCGCCCAGTCGCCGTGGTCCCAGAGGTCGTCCCACGACGACCAGTAGGTGTCGAGGTAGCGGTCGTCGCCCTCCCAGAGGCTCTTTGTCATCGACGGGCAGGAGTCGCGGGCGACGAGGAAGCCCCGCTCGTGGCTGTCGGCGACGGACTCGCCCGAGGAGTCCACGATGTCGATGTCCATCCCGAGGCCGGGGCCGCCGAGCGAGCAGGGTTTGAGCGGTTGGGTCGGCATCGGCATGAGGAAACAGCCGCAGATTTCGGTGCCGCCGGAGATGTTGATGATGGGAGCCTCGCCGCCGCCGACGTGTTCGTAGAACCACTGCCACGACTCGGGGTCCCACGGCTCGCCGGTCGACCCGAGCAGCCGGAGGCTCGACAGGTCGTGTTTCTCGACCTCCTCGTCGCCGTACTTCCGCAGGGCGCGGATGGCCGTCGGCGAGATGCCGAAGGTGGTGATGCGGTGGCGCTCTATCATCTCCCAGAAGCGGTCCGGGTTCGGGTAGTCGGGCGCGCCCTCGTACATGAAGACCGTGCCGGCGAAGGTGTGGTTCCCGATGAGCGTCCACGGGCCCATCATCCAGCCGATGTCGGAGACCCAGAAGAAGCGGTCTTCGGGCTTCTGGTCGAAGCCGAAGTGAATCTCCTTCGCGGTCTGCATCTGGACGCCCGCGTGGGTGTGGACGATGCCTTTCGGCTTGCCGGTCGTCCCCGAGGAGTACAACAGCATCGACTCGGCGTCCGACGGCAGGCGTTTGGTTTCGTACTCGGGGTCGGCCGCGCCGACGGTGTCGTCCCACCACTCGTCGCGGCCCTCGGTCCACGGCACGTCGGCGTCGATGTCGGCGTTTTCGTCGTCACCGGCGTCGGTCTCGCCCTCGCCACCGAACCGCCGGTAGACGACGACGTTCTCGACGCAGCCGGCCTCCGCCATCGCCTCGTCGGCGGTCGGTTTCAGTCGGACCTCAGAGCCGCGGCGGTAGAAGCCGTCGGCGGTGAAAAGCACCGAGCACTCGGGGTCTTCGAGGCGGGTCGCGGTGGCGTCGACGCCGAAGCCGGAGAAGATAGGGACGGCTATCGCGCCGACCTTGAAACAGCCGTAGAGGATAGAGATGACCTCGGGGACCATCGGCATGTAGAGCCCGACGGTATCGCCGGTCTCGACGCCGTACGATTCGAGGACGTTGGCGACGCGGTTGGCCTCGCGGTAGAGGTCGTGGTAGGTCCGCTGGACGACCTCGCCGTCTTCGCCCTCCCAGATGCAGGCGACGCGGTTCCGGTTTCCGGAGCCGACCGCGGCGTGGCGGTCGAGGGTGTTGTGGGCGACGTTTATCTCGCCGCCGGGGTACCAGTTGGAGAACTGCGGCCCCTCCGAGTCGTCGCGGACGGCGTCGTACTCCTCGTAGAAGTCGATGTCGAGGTAGTCGACGAGCTCGTCCCAGAACCACTCGACGCCCGAGGCACCGACGCCCGGAACCTCGGTCGTCGTCCGCTCGATGAGCTCGTCGTAGTCCTCGATGTCGTAGGCCCGCATGAATCGGGTGACGTTGGCGTCCTCGACGAACGCCGGGTCCGGTTCGTGCACCACGGTGTCGGTGTCGGGTACGTCCATGAACCGAGCTACCGCGACCGGAACCATGAATCTTTACTGTTCTTTCGTTGAGTTCGACGGACGCGACGGGAATCGCCGTACCGGCCCGAGGCGTTTTTGTCGGCCGGTGTGCTAGGTGTAGGCATGTACGTCCGAGACGCGAAGAACCGAGACGAGGTCTGGTTGCTCGACTCGCTGGAGGAACTCGGACTCGACGACGGCTCCTTCCGGTCCCGCGATTACGTCATCGCGCTCGACGAGGAGTCCGGCGAGAAGGCGGGCTTCGGGCGCATCCGGGTCCACAAGACCGACGAGCCGTTCTGCGAACTCACCCGCGTCGGCGTCTCGGAGCGGTGGCGCGGACAGGGCGTCGGCGCGCACGTCGTCGAGCGACTGGTCGACCGCGCCGCCGCCGAAGACTTCGATACCGTCTACGGCTTCACCTCGGACCACGGCTACTGCGCGCAGTTCGGGTTCGAGGCGGTCGACGCCGAGGACCTCCCCGAGGGGCCGCGGCAGCGACTCGACCGGGTCAGGGAAGCCGACGGCGACGCCATCGCGCTCCGACTCGACCGCGAGGCGTTTTCGATGCCCGAGCGCCTCCGCGAGCGGTTCAAGGCCGCCGCGCCCGCGAGCGCCGGGGACGCCGAACCCGAACTGACCGCCGAGGACTTCGGCTACGACGAGGAGACGCCGACGAAGTACTCGACGAATCTGCGGCGCTGAACCGAATCCCCGGCGCTGAGCCGGGGCCGACTCAGGTCCGGTCGTCGAGGAAGTCGGTGCTGAAGACGATCCAGGTCAGCACGCTACAGAACAGAATCGGCGGGAGGATGGCGAAGCCCCAGAGCGGTTCGAGCCCTTGCAGGAGGATGAGTACCACGTCGGCCAGTCCGAGGGCGAGGAACGGCGCGGTCGCCAGCGCGGCGCGCTTGCGGTTCTTGCCGCCCGTCTCTTCCGGGAGCGGGCCGGGTGAGGCGTCGCCGGCCGAGGCGTCCGAGGTCGAGGTCGACGAGGGCGCGTCCATGCGGGTCCGTCGGGGCCCGACGAGCAAAAACGGTCCGCCTTCCGGTCGGGGTTCCACGGTCGATACGCCCTCGCGTCCGCGGCGAGCGACGCCGTCTTACCGCGCGTTCTCCACGCGCGAGGCGTACTCGACGAGTCCGAACAGCACCCCGAGGAGCGCGGCCGAGAGCACCATCCCGTAGAGGCTGAAGGCGAGGGGACTGGTCGGCAGCGAGAGGACGCCGAACAGCGATATCTCGGCGGCGACTCGGCCGCCGTTCTCACCGATGAAGAGGCCGAGGATGCCCGAGATGGCCACGACGCTCGCGCCGACGAGGAGCAGGATTCGTCGTCCGCCGGATGTGTCGTTCACGACGCCGCGTTAGGACCGCGCCGTATAGTCGCTTGCGGGACGACGCGATTGGCGGTGCCCCGCGGAGTCGTCGCCAGCGTCTGCCGGCCGAGGCGACAGTCTCGGGGAGCCGAACGAACTAAGCCACCCCACGCGAATGAGCGCCCAATGCCCGAAGCACTCGTCGAACGCGCCCGCGAAGCGCTCGACAACGCCTACGTTCCCTACTCTGAGTACACCGTCGGAGCGGCGCTCAGGACCGCCGACGGCGAGGTCTACGTCGGCTGCAACATCGAGAACGCGAACTACTCCAACAGCCTCCACGCCGAGGAAGTCGCCGTCGCGGAGGCTGTGAAGAACGGTCACACCGAATTCGACCGCCTCGTCGTCACCTCGGGCGCGCGCGACGGCGTCACCCCCTGCGGGATGTGCCGCCAGACGCTCGCGGAGTTCTGCGACGAGGACCTCCCGGTCGTCTGCGACCTCGGGGGCGACGACGTGGCCGAGTACACGCTGGGCGAACTCCTCCCGAACACCATCTCGCTGGACACGCTGGAAGCCGCCGCGGCGAAGCGCGACGCCGACGAGTAACGTGTCGCCCGCCGCCGACCGCGGAACCGCCCCGCTCGCCCTCGCGCTCGTCCTGCTCGTGGCACTTTCGGGGTGTGCGTCCTCATCGCCGTCACCGCCGGTCGTAGACGCCGCTCTCGGTGCCCCGTCGGCTGACGCGAGCGACGGCGACGGTGGAGCCGTCTCGGCCGCCGTCGGCGGAACCGGGTCGTCGGCGTCGGAGACGCGCCCCGCCGACACCGCCGACAACCCGTGGGGGCACGCGCCCGTCGTCGTCGGCGTCGACGCGCCCGCAGACGGCCGCGACTACGCCTCGCTCGTCGAATCGGCGGTCGACTACTGGCGGGCGAACGCGCCGGCGGTCGTCTACGACCCGGCGTTCGTCGTGAGACCGAACAGTTCGGACCCGGACGTGACCGTCTCGGTCGTCGAGCGAATCGACGGCTGCGGCGACGACGCCGGCGCGGACGCGGTCGGCTGTGCGCCCCTTCTCGACGGCGACGACCCGACCGCGCCGACGGAGCCGGTCACGGTGGTCGTCGCCGCCGGCTACGACGACGAGACGACCCAGACGGTTCTGAAACACGAGTTCGGCCACCTGCTCGGGCTGACCCACGACGACGCCGACGCGTTCCCCGTGCTGTCCGAGCGCATCCAGACGACGCGACTCCCCGAACCGGACGCCGCCGACCGGGAGACGCCCTTCCGCGAGCGAACCGTCGCGGTCCACGTCGACCTCTCGAACGTCTCGCCCGGCGAGCGGGCGACCTACGAGGCCGAAATCGACCACGCGCTGTCGTACTACGAGGCCGGGGCCGACGGCGTCGCCCCCGCGAACCTCTCGTTCGAACGCGTCTCCGACCCCGAGGTGGCGGACGTGACGCTCTCGGTGTCGGCGTTCCGCGACGGCGGCTCTGGCGTGCGCTGGCGGCGGACCGGCGTCGACGCCGACGACGACGCGGCGCTGGAGTGGTACACCGGCGGCGACCTCGTCGTGGACGCTGACCTCGCCCCGTCGCTGGTCGACTGGTACGTCGGCGCGGGACTCGGCTACCTGTTTGCGGCCGACGAGAGAGCCGACCTCCCGCCGCCGTTCCGCGAGGGCGACCCCGCCGACGACCGGGCGTGGCGCGGTCTCGCGGGCGAGATGGCGGGAAACGCGACGACGCCCGCGATGACCCCTCGGAGAACGCAAGAATTTCCATCGGTGGCCCGCGAGTAGTGCCATGAACGACAGTGAGGACCCGAACGACGAGGTCCAGTACCACCTCGAAGTCGGTCCCGAGGACCTCGCCGACGCGGTGTTGCTCCCGGGGAACCCCGAGCGCGTGGACAAGGTGACGGCGCTGTGGGACGACCACGAGGAGAAGGCCTTCCACCGCGAGTACCGGACGGCGACCGGGAGCTACGACGGAACGCCGATTTCGGTCACGTCCACGGGTATCGGCAGTCCCTCGGCGGCCATCGCCGTGGAGGAACTCGCCCGCGTCGGCGCGGACACCTTCATCCGCGTCGGCTCCTGCGGCGCGATTCAGCCCGAGATGGACGTGGGCGACCTCGTCATCACCTCGGGCGCGGTCCGACAGGAGGGCACCTCCAAGGAGTACGTCCGCGAGGACTACCCCGCCGTTGCCGACCACGAGGTCGTCTCGGCGCTCGTCGCGGCCGCGGAACGACTCGGCTACGACTACCACGTCGGTCTCACGATGAGCGCCGACTCCTTCTACGCGGGGCAGGGTCGCCCCGGCTTCGAGGGCTTCCGCGCCGCCGGCTCCGACTCGCTGGTCGAGGAACTCCGCGAGGCGAACGTGAAGAACATCGAGATGGAGGCCGCGGCGCTCCTGACCATCGCCAACGTCTACGGCCTCCGCGCGGGGGCCGTCTGCTCGGTGTACGCGAACCGCGTCACCGGCGAGTTCCGCACCGAAGGCGAATCGCGCGCGGCCGAGACCGCCAGCCTCGCGGTCCGCCTCCTCGCGAAGATGGACGAAGTCAAGCGTGAGGCGGGCGTCGACCGCTGGCACGCGGGCCTCAGCCTCGACTAATCCGACAACCGTCGAATCCGGTTTTCGACGCTCTGGGGGCGTAGCGGCCAAAATTACCCCGGCTGTGGAGACGGTTTCAAAGCCCCTTTATCGGATGACTGCGCATCCGACGACATGAGCACGCAGGTCGTCGTTCTCGGCTCGGGGTACGCCGGGGCCGGCGCGGTCACAACCCTCGAAGAAGAACTCGGTCCGGACGCGCAACTCATGTGGGTCGCCGAACACGACTACCACCTCGTCCTCCACGAGGTCCACCGCTGTATCCGCGACCCGAGCGTCGAGTCCAGCATCACCATCCCGGTCGACGACATCAAAGACGACTCGACGGAGTTCGTCAAGGGTCGCGCGACCGACGTGGACGTCGACGAGCGCGCAGTCGAACTCGAAGGCGGCGACACCGTCGACTACGACTATCTGCTCGTCGCCATCGGCTCTTCGACCGCCTTCTTCGGCATCGAGGGCCTCGAAGAGTTCGCCCACCAGCTCAAAGGTCTCGACGACGCCCGCGAGATTCACCAGGACATCAAGGAGGCGGCCGCCGACGCCTCCCGCGACGACCCCGCGCAGGTCGTCATCGGCGGTGCGGGTCTCTCCGGCATCCAGACGGCCGCCGAGGTCGCGGAGTACCGCGACACGAACCGCGCGCCCATCGACATCAAGCTCGTCGAGGGGATGGACGAAATCTTCCCCGGCAACGACCCCGAACTGCAGGGCGCGCTCCGGCGTCGCGTCGAAGACCTCGACATCGACATCCTCACCGGCGACTTCATCTCGAAGGTCGACGAGGAGACCGTCTTCATCGGCGGCGGCGAGGACGAAGCGCCCGAGGAACTCGACTACGACGTGCTCGTCTGGACCGGCGGCATCACCGGCCAGCCCGAGGCGTCCGACGTGGAGCTCGAACAGGACGAGCGCTCCCATCGCTTCTTCGCTGAGGAGGACTTCCAGACCAGCGACGACCGCGTCTTCGCGGTCGGTGACTGTGCCCTCGTCGAGCAGGGGCCCGACAACGTCGCGCCGCCGACGGCGCAGGCCGCCTGGGACGCCGCTGACGTGGCCGGCGAGAACATCGCCCGCGCCATCGCCGGCAAGCCGCTCAAGCGCTGGACGTTCACCGACAAGGGGACGGTCATCTCCATCGGCCACGACGCCGTCGCCCACGGCGTGAAGTTCCCTGTCTTCGGAGAGTTCCCCGTCAACGTCTTCGGCGGCCCGCTCGCGCGGACGCTGAAGAAGGGCATCGCCGCGAACTGGATTGCAGACGTCACGTCGCCGAAGCGCGCGCTCTCCGCCTGGAACGACCTCTAACTCGGAACACGCGCCCGACCGCCGGGTGACGCGACGCCCGCCGCCCGACGCTCGTCGACTCGGTTTCGATTTCTCCGACGCCGCACTCCCCGAGTGCCGATGGCGCTCGCGGAGTACGGGGCGCAACAGCGACTCCTCGTTTTGATTCGTGTGAGAAAATACGTGTTGCCGCGCCGCGGTGGTCTCTCGACGCTTCGGTCCTCAGTGGGTGAGCGACTCTGTCGTTCGGAGATACTCGGAGAGCCGAATCAGAGCCGTTCCAAGGAGAACGACCGCGATACCGGTCACTGCGACCGCGACCATCGTTTCGGGGTCCCCGCCGGCCATCGACGCGAGCGACACCGCCCCGATAAGCAGGGTCACGGTGAAGAGACACGCTATCACGTCGGCGTTCAGTTCCTCCCACGTTGATGGGACGCCGAACGCGCTCTGCTGATTGTACGCCATGGGGGGTACTGGGTCCCCGATTCAGATAAAACTGTGTGTCGTTCTACATTAACGTCTGACGTGTTTGCGGTCCGACTCCACCGTTCGGGTCGGGCGCCGTCCGAACGCCGGACCTGCCGGTCGGAGTGCGCGGAGAGTGCCCGGAAAAAGACGGAAAGTAAAGCGTGGTTAGTGCTGGGGTTCGCCGACGGGTGCCTGCATGTCGTCGATGCGGAGGATGAGGATGTTGCTCGTGTCGTCCTTGCCGTCGAGCGTGCCGTCGATGACGAGCTTCGAGAGTGGCGTCGGACCGACGCGAATCTTGTCTCCCTCGTGGAACTCGCGGACGGAACCCTGCACGTGAATCTCGGCGCGGCACAGCTCGGGGTGGTGGACGCTGGAGAGGTCGATTTCGTCGACGTTGACGCCCTCGACTTCCTCGTCGTTGTGGAACAGGGGGACGAACGCGGGCTCGTCCATCTTGTCTACGTCGAGCGCCTCGTAAGCGTTCGCGGTCGGCTTGTAACCGCCCTTCGGACCGGGGACGCCCTCGACCAACTGGAGCGCCTTCAGGCTCTGCATCTGGTTTCGGATGGTGCCGGGGTTTCGGTTGACTTCGGTCGCGATATCCTCACCTTTTACGGCGTCTTCGGAGTCCCGATAGAGGTTGATGAGTGCAGTCAAGATAGTTTTCTGACTCGACGTGAGCTCGATTGATGACATGGAGAATGGTTCGCTACATACGTCCTTAAATCCGATGGATGACGCCTCGAATCTGCCGTTCGTCTACTTTGTAACCGTATCACACTCATGAATGTTCATTCCGAACCTCGATTCGGCCTCGATGCTGTCGATAGCACTATACGGCTCACGAGACTCCGGTAGCACATGAACGGGAAACGAGTCCTCGTGACCGGCGGTGCCGGCTTCATCGGTTCGAATCTCGCGAACCATCTCGCCGACGAAAACGAGGTCGTCGCCGTCGACGACCGCTACCTCGGCACGCCCGAGAACCTCGACGACGCCGTGGAGTTCCACGACGCGAGCGTGCTCGACGACGACCTCCCGACCGACGACGTGGACGTGGTGTTCCATCTGGCGGCGCTGTCGTCGTACAAGATGCACGAGGAGAACCCGACGGAGGGCGCGCGCGTCAACGTCGAAGGCTTCGTGAACACGGTCGAGCAGGCGCGAAACGACGGCTGTGACACCGTCGTCTACGCCTCGACCTCCTCGATTTACGGCTCGCGGACCGAGCCCTCGCCGGAAGAGATGCCGGTCGAGGCGCGCACGGGCTACGAAGCGTCGAAACTCGCCCGGGAACGCTACGCGGAGTACTTCCACCACCACTACGATATGCGGACGGCCGGGCTCCGGTTTTTCTCGGTGTATCAGGGTTTCGGCGGCGCGGAGGAACACAAAGGCGAGTTCGCCAACACGGTCGCGCAGTTCACCGACAAAATCGCGAACGGCGAGTCGCCGGAGCTGTTCGGTGACGGGTCGCAGACNACAAAGGCGAGTTCGCCAACACGGTCGCGCAGTTCACCGACAAAATCGCGAACGGCGAGTCGCCGGAGCTGTTCGGTGACGGGTCGCAGACCCGCGATTTCACGCACGTCGACGATATCGTTCGCGGCATCGAATTCGCCGCCGACCACCGGCTGCAGGGCATCTACAACCTCGGGACCGGCGAGAGCTACTCGTTCAACGAGATGGTCGACATGATAAACGAGGCGCTCGGCACCGATGTCGAACCCGAATACGTCGAAAACCCCCTCGACGTGTACGTCCACGACACGAAAGCCGACTGCACGAAGATTCGCGAGGCGACCGGCTGGGAACCCAAAATCACCTTCGAGGAGGGCGTCCGGCGCGTCTGCGAACCGTATCTCGACGAGTAGCCCTTGCGTTCCGCCGGACGACGGCCTCCCCGGAGGCGACGGATGGCATTATCAATAAGGGTGTTTTTCCGATGCCACTAAACGGCCCGAACGAGTGGGTCATCTATGGAACGGAACGTCAGAATTCTGGGTGCACCGACGGACTACGGTGCCAATCGACGCGGGGTGGACATGGGACCCTCCGCGATTCGATACGCCGGACTCGCGGGGGAACTGGAGTCCGCGGGTGTCTCGCCGACTGACGCCGGCGACCTCGCGGTCCCGCACCACGCGACGCGGGACGCCGACGCCGGAGCGACGAACGCGAAGCACGTCAAGGAAGTCGAAGAGGTGACGCGGAGCCTCGCCGACGCCGTCTCGACCGCGCTCGCCGAGGGGGCGACTCCGCTCGCCCTCGGCGGCGACCACTCCATCGCCATCGGCTCGCTGGTCGGCAGCGCCCGCGACGCCGACATCGGCGTCATCTGGTTCGACGCTCACGGCGACTTCAACACGCCGAGCACCTCGCCGTCCGGCAACGTCCACGGCATGCCGCTGGCCGCCGCGCTCGGCATCGGTGACTTCGCGGGCGTCGAGTGGGCGAACGCCGCCGGCCTCAAAGGGGAAAACGTCGCTATCGTCGGCCTGCGCTCCGTCGACGACGCGGAGGCCGAGGCGATTCGCGACAGCGACGTGACGGTGTACACGATGTCGGATATCGACGAGCGGGGCGTCACCGCGGTGACGAACGACGCCCTCGACGTGGCGACCGACGGCACCGACGGCGTCCACATCAGCCTCGACCTCGACTGGCTCGACCCCCGCGAGGCCCCCGGCGTCGGGACGCCCGTCCGCGGCGGCGTGACTTACCGCGAGGCCCACGCGGCGATGGAACTCGTCGCCCGCTCGGAAGCCATGCGCTCGTTCGAACTCGTGGAGGTCAACCCCATCCTCGACGAGCACAACGAGACCGCGACGCTCGCGACCGAACTCGCCGCAAGCGCCTTCGGCAAGCGCATCCTCTGATGTCGACGCCGAGAGAGGCCCCCGCGCCGCACGACCTCGCCGCCGGCGTCGTCGTCCTCCGGGAGAACTCGGTGCTCGCGGTCTACGAGAAGGACCGCTGGGGACTGCCGAAAGGCGGCTCCGAACCCGGCGAGTTCTTCTTCGAGACCGCCGCCCGCGAGGCCGCAGAGGAGACCGGCGTCGAAGTCGAAATCCAGTCGCTGGCCTTCACGAGCGAGATTCGCGCCCCGGACCACCGCATCTATCTCCAGCGGTTCTATCACGCGACGCCCGTCGCCGACGACCCGACCCCGTCGCCGAGCGACCCCGACGACGAAATCGAGGCGGCGAAGTTCCTCCCGCTGACCGCGCTCGGGTCGACGCTCACCTACCGCCCGCGGGTCGAACCGCTCCGCGACTGGCTCCGGGACCGCAAGCCGCGACACTACACCTACGACCTGACCAGAGAACCCTCGGACGTGGAGAAATAGCCGACTACGACGCGCTCTCGCCGGTTTTTCTCGTCGTCACGACTCGGACGACGTACCCGACGACCGTTCCGAGACCACCGAGCACGAGTGCGAGCACCGCGCCGACGACGAGCGGATACGCGGCCCACAGCGGCGACTCCGTCGTCGACACCGGAACGAACAGGTTGACCGCGAACGCGAAACACGGGCCGAAGGCGAGCACGATACCTTCGCCGGTCCGTTCACCGACGCGTCCCCCGCGGGCGACGTGAGTCGCGACGCCGGCGACGACCAGCACCGCGCCCGCGTCGACGACGAGCGACTGCACGGGCGTCGGTGGGGCGAGGTTCCACGCCCGAAGCGCGGTCAGGCCGCCGAGAACGACGACGAACGCGAGCGCCGAGACGCCGACAATTCTCGACCGCGGTCGCACTCTCATACCGGGACGACCCCTCGGCGGAAGTAAATGTCTTCGGGGAGCGACGGTCGAATCGAAGCCGCGGCTCTCCGGTGGTTCAGCAAAGAAATCTGTCGTCGGAGAGCCGACTTACTCGTCGCCCGCGTCGGGTTCCGCGTCCCCTTCCACGTCGTCCAGTTCCTCGTCTTCGGTCGTCATCGCGGCCGGAATCACGTCGACGGAGGCCACGTCGTCGCCGTCGTCGAGGTCCATCACGATGACGCCCATCGTGTTGCGGCCGACCGTCGAGATGTCCTCGACGGGCGTCCGGAGAATCTGGCCCTCGTCGGACATGACGACGAGATGGTCGCCCTCGCCGACGGTGTTGATGGCGCAGACCGGGCCGTTCCGCTCGTTTGCCTTGATGTCGATGAGCCCCTTGCCGTTTCGGGACTGCGTGCGGTAGGCGTCGAGGTCCGTGCGCTTCCCGTAGCCGTTCTCGGTGACGGTGAGAATCCAGCTGTGGTGGTCCTCGTCGATGGCGGCCACGCCGGCGACTACGTCGTCACCTTCGAGGTTGATGCCGCGGACGCCGCGGGCCGAGCGACCCATCGCGCGCACTTCGTCCTCGTGGAAGCGGATGGACATCCCCCGTTCGGTGCCGATGACGAGGTCGCTTTCGCCGTCGGTGACCTCCACGTCGACGAGTTCGTCGCCCTCGTCGAGTTTGGTGGCGATGATGCCCGTCGAGAGGATGTTCTGGAACCGGTCGGTGCCGGTCCGCTTGATGTAGCCGTTCCGGGTCACCATCGTCAGGTAGCCCTCGATATCTTCGAGGTCGTCGCAGTTGACGACGGCCGTAATCTCCTCGCCGTCGTCGAAGTCGAGCAGATTGACCGCCGACTTCCCGCGGGCGGTCCGCGACATCTCGGGCACCTGGTAGGCCTTGAGCTGGTAGACCTGCCCGTGGTTGGTGAAACAGAGCAGGTCGTCGTGGGTGTTCGTGACGAACACCGACGAGACGTTGTCGCCTTCCTTGAGGTCCGTCCCGATGATGCCCTTGCCGCCGCGGTGCTGGGCGCGGAACCGGGAGACCGGCATCCGCTTGATGTAGTCGTCCTCGCTGACGACGACGACCACGTCCTCCTCGGGGATGAGGTCGGCGCGGGTGACTTCGCCGGTGTTGGCGACGAAGGAGGTCCGCCGGTCGTCGGCGTACTCGTCTTTGATGTCGAGCAGTTCGGACTCGATGACGGCGTCGAGTTCCGACCGGTCGCCGAGGATGGTTTCGAGGCGCTCGATGGTCGCCTGCACGTCCTCGTACTCGGCTTCGATTTCGGCCGCCTCCATCGAGGTGAGCGAGCCGAGCTGCATCGAGACGATGTGGTTCGCTTGGTCTTCGGAGAAGTCGAACGCCGGCAGCGGTTCGCCGTCGACTTCGATTTCGACCTCGCCGCGGAGCGCGGCCTTCGCGTCGTCGCGGCTCTCGGAGTTGCGGATGGTCTCGACCACGTCGTCGATGTTGTCGAGGGCCTTCAGGCGGCCGTCGAGGATGTGCGCGCGGTCTTCGGCCTCGGCGAGTTCGTACTCGGAGCGCCGGCGGACCACGTCGCGGCGGTGGTCGAGGTAGTGTTCGAGCGTCTCCTTGAGCGTCAGCACCTGCGGCTGGCCGTCGACGAGCGCGAGGTTGATGACGCCGAACGTGGATTCGAGGTGGTTGTCGAGCAGCTGGTTCTTGACGACCTCGGCCATCGCGCCGCGCTTGAGTTCGATGACGACGCGGATGCCGTCGCGGTCGGACTCGTCGCGGATGTCGCGGATGCCCTCGATTTTGCCCTCGTTCACGTCGTCGGCGATGCGCTCGATGAGGCGGGCCTTGTTCTCCTGATACGGGAGTTCGTTGATGACGATGCGGCCCTCCTCTTCGAACACGTCGTAGTCGGCGCGGACGCGGACGCGACCGCGACCCGTCTTGTACGCCTTGTGGACCGCGTTGCGGCCGACGATGTTCGCGCCGGTCGGGAAGTCCGGTCCCTTGATGTGTTCCATCAGGTCCGCGACGGTCGCGTCGGGGTTCTCGATGAGTTCGACGGTAGCGTCCACGACCTCACCGAGGTTGTGCGGCGGGATGTTCGTGGACATCCCGACCGCGATGCCGGACGACCCGTTGATAAGCAGGTTCGGGAACGACGACGGCAGCACCGTCGGCTCCTGCTTGCGGTCGTCGTAGTTCGACTGGAAGTCGACGGTGTCCTTGTCGATATCGTCAAGGAGTTCCTCGGCGATGGAGGACATCCGCGCCTCCGTGTAGCGCATCGCGGCCGGCGGGTCGCCGTCGACGGAGCCGAAGTTACCCTGGCCGTCGACGAGCGGGTAGCGCATGGAGAAGTCCTGCGCCATGCGCGCGAGGGTGTCGTAGATGGCGGAGTCGCCGTGGGGGTGGTAGTCACCCATCGTCTCGCCCACGATGGACGAGGACTTGCGGTGCGACGAGTTGGAGGTCACGCCGGCCTGATGCATCGCATACAGGATGCGCCGGTGGACCGGCTTCAGGCCGTCGCGTACGTCGGGCAGGGCCCGCCCCGCGATGACCGACATCGCGTAGTCGATGTACGACTGCTCCATCTCGTCTTCGATGCGCGCGTTCTTGACCTCGGCCGCGATACCCGCGCCCGGTTCGAAAGAATCTGGTGCGTCAGAACTCATATTAGATGTCTACCCATTCGGCGTCGTTCGCGTGGTCCTTGATGAACTGCTTTCGCGGCCCGACGGCGTCACCCATCAGGATGTTGAACATCCGGTCGGCGGCGGCGGCGTCCTCGACGGTGATGCGCTTGAGGACGCGGTTCTCGGGGTTCATCGTCGTGTCCCACAGCTGGTCGGGGTTCATCTCACCGAGCCCCTTGAACCGCTGGACCTGCGTGGGGTTGCCGTTGCATTCCTCCTCGATGATGCGGTCCCGCTCGGCCTCGTCCATCGCGTCGTAGGTGTTGCCGCGGTAGCGGACGCGGTACAGCGGCGGTTGGGCCGCGTACACGTAGCCGGCCTCGATGAGCGGGCGCATATGCCGGTACAGAAGCGTGAGCAGCAGCGTCCGGATGTGCGCGCCGTCGACATCGGCGTCGGTCATCAGGATGAGCCGCTGGTAGCGCGCCTTCTCGATGTCGAACTCGTCGCCGACGCCACCGCCGATGGCGGTGATGAGCGCCCGTATCTCGTCGTTTTCGAGGATGCGGTCGAGACGGTGTTTCTCGACGTTCAGAATCTTCCCCTTGAGGGGTAAAATCGCCTGGAACTTGCGGTCGCGGCCCTGCTTGGCCGAGCCGCCCGCGGAGTCGCCCTCCACGATGAACAGTTCTGACTCCGAGGGGTCGCGGCTCTGACAGTCCGCGAGCTTCCCCGGCAACGAGGTGGATTCGAGCGCGGATTTGCGGCGGGTGAGTTCTTCGGCCTGCTTCGCGGCCTTGCGGGCGCGGGCGGCCTCGACGGCCTTCGAGATGATGGCCGTCGCGGTGTCCGGGTTCTCCTCGAAGAACGTCCCGAGTTGCTGGTGGGTGACGCTCTCGACGATGCCGCGGACCTCGGAGTTACCGAGCTTCGTCTTCGTCTGGCCCTCGAACTGCGGGTCGGGGTGCTTGACGGAGATGACGGCGGTGAGCCCCTCGCGGACGTCCTCGCCGCGGAGGTTGTCGCCGTCGAGGTCGTCAAGCATGTCGTGGGTGTTCGCGTAGTCGTTGACGACGCGGGTGAGCGCCGTCTTGAACCCGGTCAGATGCGTGCCGCCCTCGCGGGTGTTGATGTTGTTGGCGAAGGCGTGAATCGACCCCTGGAGCTCGTCGGTCGCTTGCATAGCGATTTCGACCTCGATGCCCTCCGACTCGTCGTCGTAGTAGATGACGTTGTCGTGGAGCGCCGTCTTGGTCTCGTTGAGGTACTCGACGAACTCGCGGATGCCGCCCTCGAAGCGGAACGTGCTGGACTCGTCGGTCCGCTCGTCGGTGAGCGAAATCTCGACCCCGGAGTTGAGGAACGCGAGCTCTCGCAGGCGGTTTTCGAGCGTTTTGAAGTCGAACTCGGTCGTCTCGAAGATACCGTCGTCCGGCCAAAAGCGGATGGTCGTCCCGGTGTCTTCGCCGGGTTCGAGGTCGCGCACGCGCTCGAACTCCTCGACCTGCGGCTCGCCGAGTTCGAAGCGGTGTGTCCACACCGCGCCGTCGCGTTTGACCTCGACTTCGAGTTCGCTCGACAGCGCGTTGACGACGGAGACGCCGACGCCGTGGAGGCCGCCGGAGACCTGGTAGGACTTGTTGTCGAACTTCCCGCCGGCGTGGAGGACGGTCATGATGACCTCCAGCGCGGGTCGGTCGTACTGTTCGTGCGTATCTACCGGAATCCCGCGGCCGTTGTCGGTAACGCTGACAGAGCCGTCCTCGTGGAGGGCGACCTCGATGGCGTCGCAGTGGCCCGCGAGCGCCTCGTCGATGGAGTTGTCGACGACTTCGTAGACGAGGTGGTGGAGTCCGCGAGAATCGGTGGACCCGATGTACATCGCCGGACGTTTTCGAACGGCTTCGAGCCCTTCGAGGACCTGAATCTGTCCGGCCCCGTACTCGTTATCCTGAGACATCTGAACAGGCCTAGGATAGCCCGTCCCTTAAAGGCTCGCACGCGCGGGCGCGTACTACTTACTGGAGTCCCGCGTAGCGGTTTCCGACATCGGAGACGCCGACCGGCCGACCCGCGTTTCGTGGGTGACACTGTGTATCATGATTCGGCGTTCCGGCGCGAACGCCCCTCGAAGCGCGTCAACGCCCCGAGTTCACTTTCACTCCGCTGCCGGTGAGTACTTAACGCGGGACTGGGTAGATGCGCATCAGGAAATGACCTCGTTCCAGTCGACACTCGGTGACGAGCCGGGGATCGCAGAGGAGCTGGCGAAGGGCCAGCGGGAGATCTCCATCGCCGAGTTCTTCGAGAAGAACAAGCACATGTTGGGCTTCGACAGCGGAGCCCGCGGGTTGGTCACCGCCGTCAAGGAGGCGGTGGACAACGCGCTCGACGCCACGGAGGAGGCGGGCATCCAGCCCGACATCTACGTGGAAATCGCCGAGGCGGGCGACTACTACCGCCTCGTCATCGAGGACAACGGGCCGGGCATCACGAAAGAGCAGGTGCCCAAAGTGTTCGGGAAGCTCCTCTACGGCTCTCGCTTCCACGCGCGCGAACAGTCCCGCGGGCAGCAGGGTATCGGTATCTCCGCGGCGGTCCTCTACTCGCAGCTGACGAGCGGCAAGCCCGCCAAGGTGACGAGCCGGACGCAGGGCTCGGAGGACGCCGAGTACTTCGAACTCGTCATCAACACGGACCAGAACGAACCCGAGATTCGCACCGAGAAGACGACCTCGTGGGACCGCCCCCACGGCACGCGCATCGAGTTGGAGATGGAAGCCAACATGCGCGCCCGCCAGCAGCTCCACGACTACATCCTCCACACGGCGGTCGTCAACCCCCACGCCCGCATCGAGCTCCGGGAACCCGGCCTCGACGAGCCGATGAAGTTCGAGCGGGCGACCGACCAGCTTCCGAAACAGACGAAGGAGATTCGCCCGCACCCCCACGGCGTCGAACTCGGGACGCTCCTGAAGATGCTTTCTGCGACCGAGTCGTACTCCGTGTCCGGCTTCCTCCAAGAGGAGTTCACCCGCGTCGGCGCGAAGACCTCCGACAAGGTTCACGACGCCTTCCGCGACCGGCACTTCGGCCGCGAGATGACGTGGCGGACGCCCGACGCGTCCGAGGCCGACGACCTCGTCGCCGTCGTCGAGGACGCCGTCGCCAACAAGGGCAAGGAGGCGACCGCGGCGTTCGCGGACGAACTGGTCGATATCGTCGTCGGCAAGGACCGCATCGCCCACGGCGAACTCGTCACCGTCGTCGAAAACGCCGCCGAGACGGTCGGCGAGGACACCGACACCTCGTTCGGTGAGACGGTCCGCGAGAACGTCGTCGAGGCGCTGTGGCCCGCCCTCACCGACGACCGCGAGGGCGACGTGTACGCCATCGTCGACGACGTGACGACCACGCAGAAAGACGACGCCGGCAAGCTGTCGATGGCGCGCTCCATCGCCACGCAGTTCGCCGAGACGACCGGCCCGGCCGACCGCGCCACCCGCGACGACGTGGCGGAGTTCGTCGCGTGGGCCGCCGAGCGAACCAAAGAACGCGAGGACGAGACCTACGGCGAGACGGCACAGGAGAACATCGCAGACGCCGTCTGGTCGCGGATGCGAACCGTCTCCGACGAGGTGCCGAAGGTCCGCGAGGTCGCCGACGACCGCGACGTGGCCCGCGACCTGCTCGACGCGATGCGCCAGACGGACATCCTCGCGCCGCCGACGGACTGTCTGTCTCCCATCTCGGCGGAACTCGTCGAAGCCGGCCTGAAAAAGGAGTTCGACGCCGACTTCTACGCCGCGGCGACCCGCGACGCCGAGGTCCACGGCGGCGACCCCTTTATCGTCGAAGCCGGCATCGCCTACGGCGGCGAACTGAAGTCCGAGGGGAAAATCGACCTGCTCCGCTTCGCCAACCGCGTCCCGCTCGTCTACCAGCAGGGCGCGTGTACCATCACCCACGTCGTCAAGGACATCGGCTGGCGGAACTACGGCCTCGACCAGCCGGGCGGCAGCGGCATGCCGAACGGCCCCGCGGTTCTGATGGTCCACGTCGCCTCCACGAACGTCCCCTTCACGAGCGAGTCGAAGGACGCGCTCGCGGACGTGCCGGCGATTCAAGACGAGGTCGAACTCGCCATCCGCGAGGCGGCCCGCGACCTCAAATCCTACCTGTCGAAGCGGCGGTCGCTCCAGAAGCGCCGCGAGAAACAGGACGTGCTCGGCCGCATCCTCCCGCAGATGGCGACGAAGCTCTCGGAGGTCACCGGCCGCCCCGAGCCCAACATCGACGGCGCGCTCGGCCGCATCATGAACAACCTGACCGTCGAGCGGACCGTCGACGACGGCGAAGTGACGCTCACGGTGACGAACCACTCCAACACGAACGAGTCGCCGGACATCACGGACATCGTCTCGGCGGAGCCGGGCGGTCTCGACGGCGAGGCGACGGTCGTCGACCTCGACGGGGAGTGGTTCGTCAAGTGGAACCCCGAGGTGTCGTCCGGTGAGACGGCGACGCTCACGTACTCGGTCGCACAGGACGCGTCGTTCGACATCAACGTCGACGGCGTCGAGACGGAGAAACTCACGGTGAACGTATAATGGCATCCGACCAGCAGACATCCGAGAAACGCGCCCGCGAGCGTCTCATCGACCTCGCGGCGGAGTTCTACGACCAGTTCGACGCGGGGGAGATTCCGCACATGACGCTCCCGACGCGGACGAAAAGCAACATCGAGTACGACGAGGACGCCAACGTCTGGGTGTACGGCGACCGGACCTCGAAGCGCTCTGCGAACAGCGTTCGGGGGGCGCGAAAGCTCCTGAAGGCCGCCTACACCATCGAGTTCCTCGCGCGCCAACTCGACGAGGACCGCTCGTCAACCCTGCGTGAGCTGTACTACATCTCCGAGTCGTGGGACAACGAGGAGGCGCACTTCTCCGATCAGGACGAGTCCAACAAGCTCATCGAGGACTTGGAAATCGTCAGCGAGGTCAAGCGCGAGGACTTCCACATGCGCCCGGAGGAGTCCGGCGCGAAGCTCATGGGCCCCCTCAAAATCCGCGAGCAGACGAACCGCGGCGACCGCGAGATTCACTGCCAGTTGGACGTGGGACAGGGCGGCTACCAGATTCCGAACAACCCCGACACCATCGAGTTCCTCGAACACGACATCGACTTCGTCATGTGCGTCGAGACCGGCGGGATGCGCGACCGACTCGTCGAAAACGGCTTCGACGACGACTACAACGCGCTCGTCGTCCACCTCGGCGGCCAGCCGGCGCGCGCCACCCGGCGTATCACCAAGCGCCTGCACGACGAACTCGACCTGCCGGTCGTGGTCTTCACCGACGGCGACCCGTGGTCCTACCGCATCTTCGGCTCGGTCGCCTACGGCTCTATCAAATCCGCGCACCTCTCGGAGTACCTCGCCACACCCGACGCGAAGTTCGTCGGCATCCAGCCGCAGGACATCGTTGACTACGACCTCCCGACCGACCCGCTCGCGGACTCCGACATCAACGCGCTCCAGTCCGAACTGGAGGATCCGCGGTTCATGGGCGACTACTGGACCGAGCAGATAGAGCTCCAACTCGACATCGGCAAGAAGGCCGAACAGCAGGCGCTCGCCTCCCGCGGTCTCGACTTCGTGACCGACGAGTACCTGCCGACGCGCCTCGACGAGATGGGTATCATCTAACCCCGCTCACTCCCGGTCGCCGTTTTTCTGCCGCTCCGCTCCGGACCGATCGAACAGCGCCACGATAGTGAACCCGCCGTAGAAGCCGAGGGTGTGAATCGCCAGCTCGGTCGCGAACTCCGCGGTGGTTCGGATGGGTTTGATGTGAAGCAACAGCGCGTCGGTCGTCAGGACGACGAGCGTGGCGGCGAGACAGATGAAGAGCCGACGAACACTGAAAAGCGGGCTCGACCGGAGGGCGTCGCACATGGCGGTTCGACGGTCGCCCGCTGTATGAGCCTGTTGCCGCGCGGAGGGTTCGGATTCGGATTCGGGTTCGGTGGCGTCGCGGCTCGCGGTTCGTGTTACGGATACAGCCCGTCGCCGCGGAACCCGTCGAAATAGCGTCTGACCACGCCGTTCATCGTTCGCGGCTCGCTCGTGGCGAGATTGTGGCCCGCCCCGGAGAACAGCGCGAGCGTCGCGTCCGCGACGCCGTCTTTGAGTTCTCGAATCCGCGGTTCGGGGAACAGTCGGTCTGCCTTCCCGGCGGCGACGAGCGTCGGCGCGTCGATGTCACCGAGTATTTCTCGGGAGTCGTGTTCGAGACAGGCCGTACAGGAGACGACCGCGTCGGCGGGGACGGCGGGCCGGAAGTCGACGACCCGGCCGGCCGCCTCGATGAGCGCCGGGGCGACCGTCGCTTCGAGGCCGGTCGCGGACTCCCGCTCCGCGTCCGCGACGACCTCGGCCCACCGGCTCTTGCCCGCCAGCGAGCGCCAGCGCGTCACGACGTTCTCGCCGTGGCCGCCGAGTCGCGTCCCGGCGGCGACGACCGCCAGCGAGTCCACGTAGTCGCCGTAGTCGGCAGCGAGATACTGGGCGACGAGGCCGCCCATCGAGACGCCGATAACGTCGGCCGGCCAGAGGTCCTGTTCGTCGATGACGCCCGCGTAGCCCGCGGCCATATCGCGCGTGGTCGACCCGACCGGGAGGTGTCGCGGGCGGCCGACCACCCACACGTCGCGGTCGTCGAATTCGCGGAACAGGCCGGCGAGCGCCGCCGCAGTTCCGCGGTTCGGGTCGATGCGCTGGAAGGCGTCGGAGAGGCCGGGAAGCACCACGAGCGGGTCGGCGTCGGCGTCACCGAAGCGGTAGTAGGGCCGCCGGCCGCCGAGCATGCCGTAGTCGAGGTCCATACGCGAACCGACGGCCCGGCGCGGCAAAATCGTTCGGTCCATTCGCCAGTCCGTCTGGTCGTCCGTTTGTCTGCCCGGCTGTCCGTCCCGCCGTCGCCGCCTCAAACCTGGTCGGGGTCGTCGAGGACGACCGGGATGCCGCGGTTCGCCACGTCCACGACGAAGGCGTCCGGGTCGGTTTCGAGAAGCGGAATCGTGTCGTAGTGAATCGGGAGCACGAGGTCGGGGTCGAGCGTCTCCGCGAGGTCGGCGGCCTCGCGGCGGTCCATCACTGTCTCTTATACACATCT